>JAJZMI010000219.1 GCA_021798335.1 Pseudomonadota bacterium
ACCGTCAGCTGCAGCAGCTCCGGGTGCAACGAGCCGCAGCCGTCGTTGATGTTGCGCCCGTTCGGCGAGCAGCCGATCGGCACGATCTCGGCCCCGAGGTCGGCCAGCACACGGGGCGCGACCTTGTAGGCCGCCCCATTGGCGCAGTCGATCACGATCTTCAGGCCTGCGAGCTCGACGCCCTCGGGAAGCGTCGCGGCGCAAAATTCCTGATAGTCGACGCGGGAGCGGTCGACGCGCACGGCTTTGCCGAGATTGCGCGAGGAGCGGGTCAGCACCGGTTGGGCAAGCTCGGCCTCGATGCGCGCCTCGAGCTCATCGGAGAGCTTCCCGCCGCTGCCGTCGAAGAACTTGATGCCGTTGTCGTCGTACGGGTTGTGCGAGGCGCTGATCACCGCCCCGAAATCGCACCCGAAGCGGCGGGCCATGTAGGCGATGCCCGGTGTCGGCAGCGGCCCGATCAGCATCACGTTCACGCCCGCGGCGACAAACCCCGCCTCGAGCGCCGACTCGAACATGTAGCCAGACAGGCGCGTGTCCTTGCCGATCAGCACCGTGCCACCCTCCGGGGCGAGCACTCGGCCCGCGGCGCTCGCCAAGCGCAGCGCGAAGTCCACCGTCATCGGGTCCTCGCCCACCCGGCCCCTGACCCCATCAGTCCCAAAGTACCGTCGGCTCATCGGAAGACCTCCACAAAGTTATCGCTCCGCGCACCTACCCCGCCAACCGCCTCGAGCACCTTCAGCGCATCCACTGTCGCGGCCACATCGTGCACTCTGAGAATGTTCGCCCCGCTCTGCGCGGCAATGAGCGCGGCCGCAACGCTGCCGTAAACACGCTCCCCGGGAGGCTTGCCCGTGAGCGCGCCGATCGAGGCCTTGCGCGAGAGGCCGGCGAGAAGGGGCAATCCCTCGACCCGAACCTCGTTTAGGCGGCGCAGCAGCGTCAGGTTGTGCTCGAGCGTCTTGCCGAACCCGAAGCCCGGATCGAGTACGATGCGCTCATCGGCAATGCCAACGCGCCGGCAGGCCGCGAGGCGCTCGGCGAGGAACGCGCGCACCTCGCTCACCACATCGTCGTAGTGCGCCGAGCGCTGCATGGTGCGCGGCTCGCCCTGCATGTGCATCAGACACACCGCGCAGCCGGACTCGGCGGCCGCCTCGAGCGCCCCGGGAGCGCGCAGCGCGTACACGTCGTTGATCAGATCGGCCCCCGCGGCGGCCGCCAGGCGCATCAGCTGCGGTTTGCTGGTATCGACCGAGAGGATGCCCCGGGTGCGGGGGCGCAAACGCTCGAGGACGGGCAGGACGCGCCGGAGCTCCTCCTGCGCCGTCACCGGCGCGGCGCCGGGCCGGGTCGACTCTCCGCCGACGTCGATGATCGCGGCCCCTTCCGCCTCGACGGCAAGCGCCCGCGCGAGCGCTTGATCGGGCTCGAGATAGCGGCCACCGTCGGAAAATGAGTCGGGCGTGATATTGAGCACGCCCATCACGAGGGGTCGTGCCCAATCGAGCGTCCGCTCGCCACAGCGCAGGAGCGTACTCACGCCGGCGGCCGTGTCCGCGGGATCGCTGCGCGCGCGGCTCGCCGGCGTGCCGGCCTCAGCTCGCGGGCGAGCCGAGCGGGGCGCCGGGCAGGGGGCCGGGAGTCGGCGGCGGCGGACGATGCGACATGGTATCGTCCCAGCCGCTCGGCGGCTTCGGCTCACGGCCCGCCATGATGTCCTTCAGCTGATCTTCCTCGATGGTCTCGTACTTGATCAGCGCCTCGGCCATGGTATGCAGCTTATCGAGCGACGCGGTGAGGATCTCGCGCGCGGTCTTGTAATTGTTCTCGATGACCCTGCGAACCTCTTCGTCGATGGCATGCGCGGTCACATCCGAGACCTGCTTGTGCTGCGTGACGCTGCGGCCGAGGAACACCTCTCCGGTCTCCTCCGAATAGGTGAGCGGCCCGAGCTTGTCCGACAGGCCCCACTTGGTGACCATGTTGCGGGCCAGCTCCGTCGCCCGCTCGATGTCGTTCGAGGCGCCGGTGGTAACCGCCTCGGGGCCGAAGATCAGCTCCTCGGCGACGCGCCCGCCGAACAGCGTGGCAATGGTGCTCTCCAGGCGCCGCTTGGACAAGCTGTAGCGGTCCTGCTCGGGCAGGAACTGGGTCAGGCCCAGGGCGCGCCCGCGCGGGATGATGGTCACCTTGTAAACCGGGTCGTGCTCCGGCACAGTCATCCCGACGATCGCATGCCCGGCCTCGTGGTAGGCCGTCATGCGCTTCTCCTCCTCGGTCATCACCATGGAGCGCCGTTCCGCGCCCATCATGATCTTGTCCTTGGCGCGCTCGAACTCGTCCATGCCGACGATGCGCTTGTTGGCGCGGGCGGCGAACAGCGCCGCCTCATTCACCAGATTGGCCAGATCCGCCCCGGAGAATCCCGGCGTACCGCGCGCGATCAGCGCCGGCTTCACGTCATCGCCCAGCGGCACGCGCCGCATGTGCACCCGCAGGATCTGCTCCCGGCCGCGCACATCGGGCAGGGGCACCACGACCTGCCGGTCGAATCGCCCTGGGCGCAGCAGCGCCGGGTCGAGCACATCCGGGCGGTTGGTCGCCGCGATGACGATGATGCCCTCGTTGCCCTCGAAGCCGTCCATCTCGACCAGCAACTGATTGAGCGTCTGCTCGCGCTCATCGTGCCCACCGCCGAGGCCGGCTCCGCGGTGACGGCCCACCGCGTCGATCTCGTCGATGAAGATGATGCAGGGCGCGTGTTTCTTGGCCTGCTCGAACATGTCGCGCACGCGCGAGGCGCCGACGCCGACGAACATCTCCACGAAATCCGAGCCGGAGATCGTGAAAAACGGCACCTTGGCCTCCCCGGCAATGGCGCGCGCCAGCAGGGTCTTGCCCGTGCCCGGCGAGCCGACCATCAGCACGCCCTTGGGGATCTTGCCGCCGAGTTTCTGGAACTTCCCCGGGTCCTTCAGGAAGTCGACGATCTCGCCCACCTCCTGCTTGGCCTCATCGACTCCAGCGACATCGGCGAAGGTGACGCTCACTTGATCCTCACCGAGCAACCGCGCCCGGCTCTTGCCGAAGGACATCGCCCCGCGGCCGCCCGATGCGCCCTGCATCTGCCGCAGCATGTAGGCGAACAGGACGACCAGCACCAGCACGGGCAGGAGCTGGATGAGGATCTGCTCGAGAATGCCTTCGCCCTTGGGCGGCTTGCCGGAGATGTTGACGTTGTGCTGCTCGAGCGCGCCGATCAGCGCCGTGTAATTCGTCTCCGGATTGAAGGTCTTGAACTTCTTGTGGTTGGTCAGTTCCCCATAGAGCATCGTTCCCTGGAACGTTACCGCCGAGACGTGATTGTCCTCGACGTCGTGCAGGAACGTGGAATAGGTTATGACCTGTGGTTGGTTCGTGTTCGGGATGTAGCGGCTGAAGACCGCCAGCAGGATCACGACGATAACCACCCAGAGGATGATATTTTTGGTCAGATCGTTCATCGCATCAGCACGCTACACCAAGCGGTAGTCCTTAGCCAGCATATACATTTCGGCGCTGCGGGCACGGGACGCCGTCGGCTTGATCAGCTTGACCTTACCGAACTGCCCGCGCGTGGTACGGACCAGCGCCTCGAATCCGGCTCCCTGAAAGAGCTTGATCAGGGCGCCGCCACCGGGCTTCAAGACCCGCCGTGCCATATCGAGCGCAAGTTCCGCCAAATCCATCGCCCGCGGCTGATCGACCACGTCGATGCCGCTGAGGGCCGGAGCCATGTCCGAGAGCACCCAGTCTACCTGCCGCCCGGGCAGACGCTCGAGGATACTGTCGAATACGACCGGGTCGCGAAAGTCCCCCTGCACGAATTCCACGCCCGCAATCGACGCCATGGGCAGGATATCCGTGGCGAGCATCTGTCCGCTGCGGCCCAGCCGCCGGCGCGCATACTGGCTCCAGGCCCCTGGTGCCGCGCCGAGATCCAGGCAGATCGCGCCTGTTCGAAACATTTTCTCCCGAAGATCAATCTCTTCGAGCTTGAACGCCGCCCGCGACCGCCAACCTTCCGCCTGCGCCCGCTTCACGAATGGGTCGGAGAAATGCTCATTGAGCCACCGACCGCTGCTTTGGGACCGCTTTGCCATATCGGCCTGTAGAATGCTCACATGTCCACGACCCAGACACTCACCGAACGCCAGCGCCGTCATCTTCGCGCCCTGGCACACGCGCTCAAGCCTGTGGTTCGTCTCGGGGCGGCTGGCCTCAGCGAGGCCGTCGTGCGCGAGACCGAGCGCGCCCTTGCCGACCATGAGCTGATCAAGGTCAAGGCCACCGCAGCCGATGCCGCGGCACGCGCTACGCTGCTCGCCGGCCTGGCCGAACGCACCGGCAGCGCGCTGGTACACCGCATCGGCCACTGCGCGGTGCTCTACCGGGCGCGGGACGATGTGCCGCGTATCGTGATTCCCGGCCACTAGGCCCTTACTCGAACCGTACCTCGACAATCTCGAAGGAGCGCACCCCGCCGGGGGCCGCGACGTTCACCACGTCTCCCTCGGATTTGCCGACCAGCGCCCGGGCGATGGGCGAGGTGATCGAAATCCGACCCGCGCTGACGTCCGCCTCGTCCTCGCCCGCAACCTGATAGACCAGCCGGTTGCCGGCTTCATCCTCCAGCTCGACCACCGCGCCGAAGACCACTCTGCCGGTATTCGGGAGCGTGCGCGGGTCGATCACCTCG
Organism: Pseudomonadota bacterium; assembly: GCA_021798335.1. Classification (GTDB taxonomy): domain Bacteria; phylum Pseudomonadota; class Gammaproteobacteria; order Steroidobacterales; family Steroidobacteraceae; genus 13-2-20CM-66-19. The sequence continues at coordinate 4,745 of JAJZMI010000219.1, forward strand.
GCGCTCGAGAGCTTGGTCTCTATCTCCCGAATCCGCCCCTCGATGAAGCTCTGCTGCTCGCGCGCGGCGTGATACTCGGCATTCTCGGCCAGATCCCCGTGGCTGCGCGCCTCGGCGATCGCCTTGATGATCGCCGGCCGAGACTCGCTCTTCAGCCGCTTCAGCTCGGCACGCAGCGCCTCGGCGCCGCGCGATGTCATCGGAGTACGTTTCATGCGCCCATCGCCTCCCGATGCAGATCCTGCAGGCGGTTGACTTCCACCTCATCGAGATGATCGAGGGCCTCGCACGTGGCCAATCCCGCCGCGAGCGTCGTGTAGTACGTCACACGGCGGTGCACCGCCTCGCGGCGAATGGAGTTCGACTCCCTGATGGCGAGCTTGCCTTCGGTCGTATTGATGATCAGATCGATCTCGTCGTTCTTGATCATATCGACCACGTGTGGGCGGCCCTCGCGCACCTTGTTGACGCGCCGGCACGCGATGCCCGCCGCCGTCAACGCCTGCGCCGTGCCTTCGGTGGCGAGCAGCTCGAATCCCCGCTCGATCAGGCGCCGGGCCAGTTGCACGGCCCCCGGTTTGTCGCGGTCGCGAACGCTGATGAAGCATACGCCCTGGCGCGGCAGCGTCACGCCCGAGGCACTCTGCGCCTTGGCGTAGGCCTCCCCGAAGGTGCGGCCGGTACCCATGACTTCCCCGGTCGATTTCATCTCGGGGCCGAGTATGGGGTCTGCCTCCGGAAATTTCACGAACGGAAAGACCGCTTCCTTGACCGAGTAATACGGGGGCGTACGCCCCTCGCTCACCCCGAGAGCCGCCAGGCTGCGGCCGGTCATCACGCGCGCGGCGATTTTCGCCAGCGCAAGTCCTGTCGCCTTGGACACGAACGGCACCGTGCGCGAGGCGCGCGGGTTGACTTCGAGCACGTAGATCACGCCATTCTGGATGGCGAACTGTACGTTCATCAGGCCCACCACCTGCAGCGCGCCGGCGAGCTTGCGCGTCTGCTCGCGCAGTTGCGCCTGCAACTCGGCACTGAGGCTGTTAGGCGGCAAGCAGCACCCCGAGTCCCCCGAGTGCACGCCGGCCTGCTCGACGTGTTCCATGATGCCCCCGATCAGAACCTGCTCCCCGTCGCATACCGCGTCCACATCGACCTCGATCGCCACATCGAGGAACCGATCGAGCAGCACGGGACTGTCGTTGGAGACCTCGACCGCGTGCGCCATGTAGCCGCGCAGGTCCTCTTCATTGAACACGATCTCCATCGCCCGCCCGCCAAGCACATACGAAGGCCGCACCACCAGCGGGAAGCCGACCTCGCGGGCGAGCTGCACGGCCTGATCCTCGGTCCGGGCCGTCGCATTGGCGGGCTGCCGCAGTCCGAGCTTCTGCACCAGCGCCTGGAAGCGCTCGCGATCCTCGGCCGCATCGATCGATTCCGGCGAGGTGCCGATGATGGGCGCGCCGGCCTGCTCGAGCGCCCGGCACAGCTTCAGCGGTGTCTGCCCGCCGAACTGCACGATCACGCCCTCGGGCTTCTCCTTGGCGAGGATCTCCAGGACATCCTCGAGCGTCAGCGGCTCGAAGTACAGCCGATCGGAGGTGTCGTAATCGGTCGAGACGGTCTCGGGATTGCAGTTGACCATGATGGTCTCGAAACCGTCCTCGCGCAGGCTCAGCGCCGCGTGCACGCAGCAGTAGTCGAATTCGATTCCCTGGCCGATGCGGTTCGGCCCGCCGCCGAGGATCATGATCTTGCGCCCTCCGGTGGGCTCGGCCTCGCACTCCTCCTCGTACGTCGAGTACAGGTAGGCCGTGGAGGTCGCGAACTCCGCCGCGCAGGTGTCGACTCGCTTGTACACCGGCCGCACGCCGAGGTCGTGGCGCTTGTGGCGCACCGCCTGCTCGGGCATCTCGACGAGCCTGGCGAGCCGGGCATCGGAGAATCCCTTGCGCTTCAGAGCGCGCAATCGCGCACCCGTCAGCCCCGAAAAACCTTCCGCGCGCACGCGCGTCTCCTCGCCGATCAGATCCTCGATCTGCGCCAGGAACCACGGGTCGATGCGCGTCAGCTGCGCAATGCGCTCGAACGTCCACCCGGCTCGAAACGCATCGGCCACGTACAGCAGCCGATTCGGGCCGGCGGCCCGCAGCTCGTGCGTCAGCCGGCCCTCGGCCTCCTCGGCGGCGGCGGGGAGCGGCTGTGGTGTCAGACCATCGAGTCCGGTCTCCAGCCCGCGCAGCGCCTTGTGGAGCGACTCCTGGAACGTGCGCCCGATGGCCATGACCTCGCCGACCGACTTCATCTGCGTCGTCAGCCGGTCGTTGGCCGAGGGAAACTTCTCGAACGTGAAGCGGGGAATCTTGGTGACCACATAGTCGATGGCCGGCTCGAACGAGGCCGGCGTCGCGCCCCCCGTGATGTCGTTCTTCAGCTCATCCAACGTATAGCCGACGGCAAGCTTCGCGGCGATCTTGGCGATCGGAAATCCGGTTGCCTTGGACGCGAGCGCCGAGGAGCGCGACACGCGCGGGTTCATCTCGATCACCAGCAGCCGCCCGTCGCGCGGATTGACCGCAAACTGCACGTTCGAGCCGCCCGTATCGACGCCGATCTTGCGTAGCACGGCGATCGAGGCGTCGCGCATGCGCTGGTATTCCTTGTCGGTGAGGGTGAGCGCCGGCGCCACGGTGATCGAATCGCCGGTATGCACGCCCATCGGATCGAGGTTCTCGATCGAGCAGACGATGATGCAGTTGTCCTTGCTGTCCCGCACCACTTCCATCTCGAATTCCTTCCAGCCGATCACCGACTCCTCGAGCAGCACCTCGGATGTCGGGGAGGCATCGAGCCCACGCGCGACGATCGCCTCGAGCTCCTCGCGGTTGTACGCGATGCCGCCACCGGAGCCGCCGAGGGTGAAGGAGGGACGAATGACGATCGGAAAGCCGATGTCCCCGGCGACCGCGAACGCCTCATCGAGGCTGCGCGCCATCCGCGAATGCGGCGATTCGAGGCCGATCTCGGTCATGGCGTCACGGAAGCGCTCGCGGTCCTCGGCCATGTCGATCGCTTCACGCTTCGCCCCGATCAGCTCGACGCCGAATTTCTCGAGCACGCCCTCGCGCACCAAGTCGAGCGCGGTGTTGAGCGCGGTCTGTCCGCCCATGGTCGGCAGCAGCGCATCGGGCCGCTCCTTCTCAATGATGCGGGCCACGGTGCGCCAGTTGACCGGCTCGATGTAGACGGCATCGGCCATCTCCGGATCGGTCATGATGGTGGCCGGGTTGGAGTTGACCAGGACCACCCGATACCCCTCGGCGCGCAGCGCCTTGCAGGCCTGCGCGCCGGAATAATCGAACTCGCACGCCTGGCCGATGATGATCGGGCCGGCGCCGATGATCAGGATGCTCTCGATGTCGCTGCGCTTGGGCACGGGGGCGCTCTCGAGGTCAGCGGGAGATCGCGCTCTGGCGCGCGGCAGCCGCTTGCGCCTCGCGGGACGGGCCCTGGGCTTCGCGCAGCTGCGCCTGCAGCCGGCGCACCATCAGTTGCACGAACCGCTCGAACAGCGGCCGCACATCGTGCGGGCCGGGGCTCGCCTCGGGATGGCCCTGGAAACCGAACGCCGCGCGATCCAGCAATGCCAACCCCTGCAGGGAGCCGTCGAACAGCGAGCGGTGCGTGGCGCGCGCGTTGGCCGGCAAGGTCGTCTCATCGACGGCGAAGCCGTGATTCTGGCTGGTGATGAGCACCCGGCCGGACTCGAGATCCTGCACCGGGTGATTGGCGCCGTGGTGGCCGAATTTCATCTTGACGGTGCGCGCGCCGACGGCGAGCCCGAGGATCTGGTGTCCCAGACAGATGCCGAACAGCGGCAGATCGGTCTGCAGAAACCGGCGCGTCGCCTCGATGGCGTACTGGCAGGGCTCCGGATCGCCCGGTCCGTTGGAGAGAAACAGCCCGTCCGGAGCCAGTGCGAGCGCCTCCTCGGCGCTTGTCTCGGCCGGCACCACCGTCATCCGGCAGCCGCAGTCCGACAGAAGCCGCAGGATGTTGCGCTTGATGCCGAAGTCGTAGGCGACCACGTGCAGACGCTGATGCGCGCGCAGCGCGCCGGTCTTCTCGGGCCACACGCTGCCGTCGTTCCACTGGAAGGAGCGCCGCGCGCTGACGACCTTGGCCAGATCCATCCCTTTCAATCCCGGGAACTTGCGCGCCGCGATGACCGCGGCGGCCGCATCGGCCTTCTCGCCGGTCATGATGCAGGCCGATTGTGCTCCGCCCTCGCGCAGAATGCGCGTCAGACGCCGGGTGTCGATACCGGCGATCGCGACGATGCGGCCGCGCTCGAGAAAGCTGCCGAGCGACTCCTCGCCACGCCAGTTGCTCCAGCGTACCGGCAGATCGCGCACGACCAGACCCGCGGCGTAGACCTGCGCAGACTCCAGATCCTCGGGCGTCGCGCCGGTGTTGCCGATGTGCGGGCAGGTGAGCGTGACGATCTGACGGGCGTAAGACGGGTCGGTGAGGATCTCCTGATAACCCGTCATCGCGGTGTTGAAGACGATCTCGCCCGTCGTATTACCCTTGGCACCAATCGATTGGCCGCGAAAGACGGTGCCATCCGCCAAAGCCAGGACTGCCGGCACACTCACTTCGATGGATCCTCTCTTTCATCCGGCGGCGGGTCCGACTGCGGCACCCCGCGCCCGCGGGATGTTCGCCCGCGACAGGCGGATATACAAAGCGGGAGGCGTTCCAGAGAACGACCTCCCGCCTTGCGTGGACTAACCCGCACACGAATCGATTGACCCGCCCGCGGATCGGGCGAAATTCTACGGTCGCCCGCCACGGGTGTCCATGAGAAATTCGACGCCGAGACGCGCCGTGCGAGACACTGCGGAGTATTCTCTATCCTATTGATTTTAAAGCAAGAATATCGCGCATCTCATAACGCCCAGCGGGTTGCTCCGCGAGCCAGAGCGCAGCGGTTAGTGCGCCCCGCGCGAAGATCGAGCGATCGGTGGCGCGATGCCCCAACACGAGCTGCTCGCCGGGTCCGAGGAAGCGCACATCGTGCTCTCCGACCACATCGCCTCCCCTGGCGACAGCGAAACCGATCTCCCCCGCGCGCCGCGGTCCGCCGCGCCCCGACCGGACGCCCGCGAGCGCCTCCGCGGGCGCAAGCCCGCGGGCATCGGCCGCCGCCCGGGCCAGCATGAGCGCGGTTCCCGAGGGGGCATCGCGTTTCATTCGGTGGTGCGTCTCGAAGATCTCGACATCGAACTCGAGCGGTAGCGAGGCCGCGGCCTGGCGCACCAGCTCCGTGAGCAGCGTCACGCCGAGGCTGGTGTTCGACGCCACGAGCAGCGGGATGTGGTGCGCCGCCTGCGCCAGATCCGCCTCACCGAGCGCCTCCGGCAAACCCGTGGTGCCGATCAGCAGCGGGGTCCCTGCGGCCCGGCAGGCCGCCAGATGAGCGGCACAGGCCTCGGGAATGGAAAAATCAAGCGCGACGTCAGCATCCCGCAGCGCGCCTGCCAGGTCTGCGCTGACGGTAAGTCCGAGGGACGCGACGCCGGCAAGCTCGCCGGCATCGCGTCCGAGCGCCGCGCTCTCGGGCGAGGCGATCGCCCCGGTGAGGGTGAGCTGGGCAAACTCGGCGGCGGTGCGCGTCAGCGCCCGTCCCATACGGCCCGCAACCCCGATGATCACTGCACGAGTGCCCACCGAGCGGCTCTCAGACGCCGAAGAAACGGCGCACGCCCTCGAAGAATCCCTTCTCCCGCGGCGAGTGCCGCGTGTCATTTTCCTTGAGCGATTCGTCGAGCTTGCGGACCAACTCGCGTTGCTCGGCCGAAAGGTGCACCGGCGTCTCCACGACCACGCGGCAGAACAGGTCGCCCCGCGCGTTGCCGCGAACCGGCTTGACGCCCTTGTCGCGCAGCCGAAAGACGCGTCCCGACTGCGTCTCGGCCGGAATCTTCAGCACCACATTGCCGTCGAGCGTGGGCACCTCCACCGAGCCGCCGAGCGCGGCGGTGGCGAAACTGATCGGGACCTCGCACGAGAGGTGCTCGCCGTCGCGCTCGAAGATCGGATGCTCGCGCACGTGCACTTCGACGTAAAGATCCCCCGGCGGCCCGCCATTGCGGCCCGCTTCGCCTTCTCCCGCCAGCCGGATCCGATCGCCCGTATCCACGCCGGGTGGAACTTTGACCGAAAGCTTGCGCGTACGCCGCACCCGGCCTTGACCGAAGCACGTATCACAGGGATTGCGCACGATCGTGCCGGCGCCCCGGCACTTCGGACAGGTCTGCTGCAGCTGGAAGAATCCTTGCGAGATGCGCACCTGACCGCTGCCGCCACACGCGTCGCACGCGCCGGGCGAGCTGCCCTTGGCCGCCCCGGTGCCGTGGCAGGTTTCGCACTCGACCAGCCTCGGCACCTCGATCTGCACCGTGTGCCCGAAGACGGCCTCGCGCAAATCGAGCTCGAGTTCGTAGCGCAAATCAGCGCCCCGGAACACCTGCGAGCGCCCGCCGCGGCGCGCGGCACCGAAGATGTCACCAAACACGTCCCCGAAGATGTCGCTGAAAGCGTCCGCGGGATTGGATCCGCTCCAGCCGCGCGCACCCGCGGCGGCCTCGACCCCGGCATGGCCATACTGATCGTACGCCGCGCGCTTGGCCGGCTCGGTGAGCACCTCATAGGCCTCCTTGGCCTCCTTGAAGCGCTCCTCGGCCTCCGTGTCGCCCGGATTGCGATCCGGATGATATTTCATCGCCAGGCGCCGGTACGCCTTCTTGATTTCCGCCTCGGTCGCCGTCTTCGGGACGTCGAGAACCTTGTAGTAATCGCGTTTGGACATGCCGGAATGTTAGCGTGAATTAACCGCGAGGGCTGTGATAATGCGCCGGCTCGCCACAGCGCTTCGAGCCGCCTGGCCCAGCAGGCCGCGCCTGAGCCCTCGCGCGCGGTGCGCCAGACATCCGCGCCTCGGCACCGCGCGCACGCCACCGCTTTGCGAGCCCGGGACGCAGCACCGGTCATGCCGGCACTCGCGCGCCGGCCGGGTTTGCCTCAGGAGGCTTTGCGCCCCTTGTCCTTGACCTCTTCGAACTCCGCGTCGACGACATTCTCCTTGCCCCCGGCGGCGGCGCCAGCAGCCGCACCTGGCTCAGCGCTCGCCCCACCACCGGCACCGGCGGCCGCGCCGGCCTCGCCCGGCTGGGCCCCGTAGGCCTTCTGGGCAATTCCCGCCGAAGCCTGCGCCAGCCCTTCGGTCTTCTTCTCGATCACCGCCTGGTCGTCGCCCTTCAGCGCCGTACGCAGCTCCGCGATGGCCGACTCGACCGCGGCACGCTCGCTCGACTCGATCTTCTCGCCCAGATCCTTCAGGCTACGTTCCACGGCGTGAATCATCGCATCCGCCTTGTTGCGCGTCTCGACCAGCGCACGGAAGCGCTTGTCCTCGGCGGCATGCGCCTCGGCATCGCGCACCATGCGCTTGATCTCGTCCTCGTTGAGGCCGCTTGAGGCCTTGATGACGATCTTCTGCTCCCGCCCGGTGGCCTTGTCCTTCGCCGATACGTTGAGGATGCCATTGGCGTCGATGTCGAAAGACACCTCGATCTGGGGCATGCCGCGCGGCGCCGGCGGAA
>JAJZMI010000071.1 GCA_021798335.1 Pseudomonadota bacterium
GATCGGCGCGATATCGGTCTTTCAGGTGTTGTATTACCTGCGTACCGAGCGATCGTTCCACATCCTCTACGGGGTGCTCTACGGGTATTACGCCTCCGTCGCGCTCATGTGGATCTTGCCGTATGCGCTCTTTACGGTGCGCGCCCGCGCATGGCTTACGCGCTGAGGGCAAGCCCCCGCTCGATGCGGCCCGATCGGACAAATTCCCGGTGCAGGCGGCGGCGCGAGGCGCGGGTGCCGGGGGCAGGTCGCCCCGGCGCGCGCGCAACGCCCGGCTTTGGCGGACGTGCGCCGGCATGACAAGTGTCACGCGCGAGTGTTGACAGGCCGCACTGCACACGCCGGCCGCTGCGCGTCATTCTTGGCACGCATACCGGCCGCCCCGAGAAGCCTCCATGTCCGTCACGCCGCCCGTCGATGTGCGCGCCGCCGCCAGCGGCCCCATCGCCACCCTGCAGGATGTCAGCAAGCGGTTCGGCAAGCGCACCGCCCTCGAGCGATTCTCCCTGCAACTGCGCGGCGGGGAGGTGACCGCATTGCTCGGTCCCAATGGCGCGGGCAAAACCACCGCCGTGCGGCTGCTGCTCGGGCTGCTTGCCCCGGACGGCGGGCGCGTCCAGGTCCTCGGCCGCGACCCCCGCGGCAGCTCGGCGCGCACCGCCATCGGCGCGATGCTGCAGGTCGCGCGCGCTCCGGACATGCTGACGGTACGCGAGCACATCGAGCTGTTCCGCAGCTACTATCCCCGCCCCCTCGGGACCGCCGAGATCTTGCACCGCACCGGGCTGCTGTCGATCGAACACCAGCGCTTCGGGACGCTTTCGGGCGGCCAGAAGCAACGGCTCCTGTTCGCCCTGGCGATCTGCGGCGACCCGCCGCTGGTGTGCCTGGATGAGCCCACGGTTGGGCTCGACATCCAGGCCCGCCGCCAGGTCTGGGAGCACATCCGCGCGCTCGCCGCGACCGGCAAGGCGGTGCTGCTCACCACCCATTATCTCGAGGAAGCCGATGCGCTGGCTCAGCGGATTGCGCTCATCGAGCACGGCCGCCTCACGCGGCTCGGCACGCCGGCCGAGATCAAGCGGGCCGTCGGGGCGCGTCGCATCCGCTGCCGCACGCGGGTGCCCGAGGCGGTGTTGCGCGGACTGCCGAGCGTCACAGCGCTCGAGCGTCACGGCGAGCACGCCGTGATCTTCGCCCACGACCCGCCGGCGGTGCTGCGCCAGATCCTGGCGCTCGATGCGACACTCGGCGATCTGGAGGTCGGCGCCGCGAGCCTCGAGGACGCTTTCCTCACCCTCATACACGCCGACTGAGCGGACCGAAACCCGAGGAAGATGGCCATGAACGAAGCCGCCGTACCCTTCGCGCCGCGCGTGCCCGCCGCGCCCCGGCTGCGCCCCGTCCTGATGGAGATCGGCTATGAGTTCATCCGCCTGGCGCGCACCCGGGCCTACTCGTTCTCGGTCATCGGATTTCCGCTGATGTTCTATCTGCTGTTCGGGACCGGCCAGCGGCACGGCCCGATCGCGCAGTACCTGATCGCCAGCTACAGCTGCCTCGCGCTCGGCTCGGCGTGCCTCTTCGGCATCGGACTCGGCATCAGCCTCGAGCGCGCCCAGGGCTGGCTCGAGCTCAAATGGGCGAGCCCCATGCCACCCCTGGCGTATCTCTTGGCCAAGATGCTCAGCAGCGCCGCCTTCGCGCTCATCGTCATGGCGGCGCTCATCTGGCTCGGCATCACCGTAGGCGGCGTGACGGTGAGCCTGGGACAGGCGGCGCGCCTGGCCCTGATCGTACTGCTCGGCTCCATCCCCTTCACGGCCCTCGGCCTGCTGATCGGGCTCCTCATGCCGCCGAGCGCCGGTCCCGGCCTGATCAACCTGATCTACCTGCCGGTGTCGTTCGCCTCGGGATTCTTCATGCCGCTGCGCATGCTGCCGCACTGGGTGCAGGCGCTCGCCCCGGCCCTGCCGACCTATCATCTGGCACAATTGGCCCTGGCGGTGTTCGGATTCGCGCCGCGCGCCGGCGCGCCCCTGCACTGGCTGGTGCTTGGCGGCTTCAGCGTGTTGATGTTTGGAGCCGCCTGGATTACGTTCGCCCGCAGAGAACTCCGAGCGCCATGAGCCGATCCGCCTCGACCCGAGAGCCCTCTGGCATGCCGCAGCGCCCCCCGGAACGCGTACGGGCGGTTGATTTCATCTGGCTGTGTTATTCGATCTATTTCTTTGCCGTGCCCGCGCAGCAGCCCTCGAGCGTCGCCGTCTGGCTCACCGCCGCGCTCCTCTATCTGTGCTTCCTGGTCCTGTACGTCGGCCTGGTATTCACCCACCGGCTGCGCACGAAGCGGCTGCTCCTGGCATCGCTCGCCCTGCTCGGCCTCGCCTACTATCCGTTCAACCCCGGTTCCGGCGTCGTATTCATCTATTGCGCGGCATTCGCCCCCTTGGTCGCCGAGTCCATCCCCATCGTCATCGCGCTGATCGTCGCCTCGGCCGCCGCAAGCGCCGCCGAGGGATTGGCGCTGCACTTCAGCCCTTGGATCTGGGGCATCTTCGCCTTCTTCTCGTTCCCGGCCGGCATCGGCAACCTCTTCTGGACGCTGCATGCGCGCAGCCGGATCCGCCTCGGCCTGGCGCAGGAGCAGATCGAGCACCTCGCCCAGGTGGCCGAGCGCGAACGCATCGCGCGCGACCTGCACGATGTGCTCGGTCATACGTTATCGCTCATTGTGTTGAAATCCGAGCTCGCCGGGCGATTGCTGCACAGCAACCCGCAACAGGCGCAGCGAGAGATTGCCGAGGTCGAGAATACCGCCCGCGCCGCGCTCGGGGAGGTGCGCGAGACCATCCGCGGCTATCGCTCCGAGGGGCTCGCCGCCGAGCTCGCGCGGGCCCGCGCGACCCTCTCGCTTGCCGGGGTGAGCCTGGAGTGCGCCGAGCCGCTGCCGCGCGTCGAGCCCGTCGCCGAGTCGGTGCTGGCGCTGGTGCTGCGCGAATCGATCACCAACATCGTGCGGCACGCCCGCGCCACGCGCTGCCGCCTGATCCTCTCGGTGGATCCGCGCGGCACGGCCTTGCGCATCGAGGACGACGGTCGCGGCGGCATCGAGCACGAGGGCAACGGGCTGCGCGGCATGCGCGAGCGGTTGGCCACCCTCGGGGGCCGTCTCGCCATCGACTCGCGCGGCGGGACGCGGCTGACGGCGGAGATTCCGGCGCCGGCCGCCGCCGCGCAGGCTCAACCGGCATGAGCGCGATCCGGGTACTGATCGCCGAGGACCAGGCCATGATACTCGGCGCCCTGGCCGCGCTCCTCGCCGGGGAACCGGACCTGGCGGTGTGCGCACGCGCCGTCAATGGACGGGCGGCGCTGTGCGCGCTGGCCGCCGAGCGGCCCGACGTGCTGGTCACTGACATCGAGATGCCGGAGATGACCGGCCTCACCCTGGCCGCGGAGGCGCGCGCGCGCTTTCCCGCCACGCAGGTCGTCATCCTCACCACCTTCGCCCGCCCGGGCTATCTGCGCCGGGCGCTCGAGGCCGGTGCGCGCGGCTATCTCCTGAAGGATCGTCCGGCCGCCGAACTCGCCGAGGCGGTGCGCCGCGTACATCGCGGCGAGCGGGTGATCGACCCGGAGCTGGCCGCCGAGGCCTGGGCGAGCGATCCGGATCCGCTCACCGAGCGCGAGCGGCAGATTCTCTGGCGCGCGGGCGAGGGGCGCTCGAGCGCCGAGATCGCCGCCGAGGTGCATCTCTCGGAAGGCACGGTGCGCAACTACCTCTCCGAGGCCATCAGCAAGCTCGGCGCCGCCAACCGCATCGAGGCGGCGCGCATTGCGCGCCAGAAGGGCTGGCTGTAGACCCGCACCGCGCCCGCCAGAGGGCGGCGCGTCTCTGTTGGGTGATCCGCCCCGTTCCGGCTCCGCGGCCCCCCATGCTATTCTGCCGGCGCCCGGCGGCATGCTGCCCGGGCCGAGACCCGCCCATGATCGTCGTGCAGAATCTCACCCGCAAGTTCGGCGAATTCACCGCCGTGCACGACATTTCCTTCACCGTCGAGGCCGGGGAGATCTTCGCCTTCCTCGGGCCGAACGGCGCCGGCAAGACGACCACCATCAAGATCCTCACCACGCTGCTCCCCCCGACCGCCGGAACCGTGCGCATCGACGGGCTGGATCCGACGCGCGAGCCCAACGAGGTCCGCCGGCGCTTCGGCATCGTGTTTCAGGATCCGAGTCTGGATCAGAACCTCTCGGCGTGGGAGAACCTCGAGCTGCACGGCGCGCTCTATCACGTGCCGCGCAAGGTGCGCCGCGAGCGCATCCGCGCCCTGCTCGAACTGTTTGGTCTGTGGGAGCGGCGCGAGGAACTCGTCAAGCAGTACTCCGGTGGAATGATGCGCCGCCTGGAGATCGCCCGCGGCCTGCTGCACACGCCGCGGATCCTGTTCCTCGACGAGCCGACCCTGGGCCTCGACCCGCAAAGCCGCAATCAGCTGTGGACGCACGTGCGCCAGCTCAACAAGGACGAAGGCGTCACGGTGTTCCTCACCACCCACTACATGGACGAGGCCGAGCGGGTGGCCGGGCGCATCGCGATCATCGATCATGGGCGCATCGTCGCCCTCGGCAGCGCGACGGAGTTGAAGACACGCACCGGCACCGCCACGCTGGAGGAGGCATTCCTCGCACTCACCGGCACCGAGATCCGCGAAGAGACCGCCGATGCCTCGGATCGCATGCGGCGCATGGCGCGCGCCTGGCGCGCGCGCTGAGTCCCGGGCGGCGCGCGGGCGGCGCTACGATCGTGCCGGGCGCACGATCCCGGCGCGCATGACCAGTTGAATCAGCTGCGCGGTGCTGTGCGCGCCGAGCTTCCTTTTGATCGTCTTGCGACAGGATTTGACCGTGCTCTCGGCGATCCCGAGCCGCGCGGCGGTCTGCTTGATGCGCTCGGCGGCCAACAGCGCATCGAGCACCTCGTGCTCGCGCGGCGTGAGCAGCGCCACGGCCTGCCCCAATGCGCGCTCCCGCTGCTGAGCGTCCGCGCCGCACAGCACAGCTTGCGCGTCGAGCACCGCGGCCAGCAGCCGCTCCTGCGGGACCGGCTTGTCCAACAGCGATACCGAGCCGGAGCGCGGCGCCTCCAGCGCCGCGCCCCGCTCGGCCTGCGTGCCGAGCGCGAGCACGGGCCACGGGTACCCCGCCGCAAACTCGCGCAGCGCCTCGAGCCCACCCGGCGCCGGGAGCGCGAGATCCAGGATCACGCAGCCGGCGGGCAGGCGCGCGCAGGCCTGAAGGAAGGCGATCCCGGAGGCGAAGCTGCGCGTCAGGTATCCGGCCGCTTTGAGCGTCCGCTGCAGCCCCCCGCGTATCCCCGGGTCCGCAGCGACGATGTACACCCTCGTCTGCATCATGCGCAGTCCCACATCCCGGGCACGCACCGTGCCCGGCCTCCCATGATCCCCCTCTGGCGCGCTCCGGCGCCCGCAGCGCCCGGTAGGCTCTCGATCTGACCGCGGCGGAGGTTGCTCCACCCCAACGACACCCGTCGTTCCGGGTTGGAGCCCTCCGCATCCGAGTTATTGTCAACTCACCGGCTGTCCACGGCATGGAGTTTTGCCCGCCCATGCAACACCGGCCCAACCACGCGAGGAAATACTCCTGCGGCGCGGCACTGTCAAGGCGTCAAAAGACGGGGCGCACGCCGCGTGAATCTGCCGGTCAATTGCGCCACTCTACGGCGAGCGTCGCCTTCCCTTGGGGAAACATGCGCGGGCGAGCTGACCTTGCTCCGACGCGATGGCATGTCATGGATCATCTCGATCTGCTCCAGTCATTCCTCGAGCGCTGCCAGAGCGAGCAGGGCTCGCCCGCGGACCTCGGCGCCGCGTTCCAGGCCTCGATCGAGCGTCTCGGTTTCCGCTACTTCGCCTGCTGCTCGCGCATCGACCCGCGCGATCCGCCCGCTTCGGCCCTCCTGCTGCACAACTACCCCGTCGCATGGGCGCAGCGCTTTCGCGCCGCCGGACACTTTCGGTTCGACCCGGTGCTGCAGCGCGCCGAGCGCACCCCGGCGCCGTTCTTCTGGGACGCGGCTTTCGCCACCCGCCCGATCACGAAGCGCCAGCGAGGCGTGCTGGAGGAGGCGGCCGATTACGGCATTGCGCACGGCTACACCGTGCCGCTCGAGGCCTGCGGCCCCGCCGGCTCGCCCCGCGCCTCATGCTCGGTGGTTCCCGAGGGCGGCGCGATCGATCCGCGCAGCTACACCACCGTGCAGCTGCTGGCGCTGTATCTGTATGCCTTCGCCCGCCGTGCCCGCTTGCAACACAGCGGCGCCGCGGGCGCCGAGCTGACGGCGCGGGAACGACAGTGCCTGGAACTGGTGGCATGCGGCAAGACCGACTGGGAGATCGCCCGCCTGTTGGGACTGAGCCCATGCACGGTGCACTATCACATCGAGAGCGCCAAGCGGCGCTTCGATGTGATCACGCGGATCCAGGCGGTGGTTCAGGCGCTGCGGACCGGGCAGATCTCCTGGGCCGATGGGGCGCCGAAGTAGGGACCGCGACCCGCGCTGCAGTTACGGCGAGCGTTCCTCGCCAGAGGATGCAACGGCCGTGCCCGCGGGCGCGCCGCCGGCCCGTGCCACCCTCCTCTGATCAGAGGATTGGCGCGCGTGCGCCCAGCGCGCAAGGTTGCCGCACGATATGCAAGCCCGGAGCGCGCGATGATTTTCCTCGTCAACGCCGAGAACCGCTCACAGTTCGCCGCCGATCTCGCCGCGATGCATCGGCAGCGCAAGATCGTCTTCGTCGACCGTGCCGGCTGGAACGTTCCCGTGAGCGGGGATCGGGAGATCGATCGCTATGATCGCGACGATACGCTCTACCTGCTCGCCAAGGACGCCCCGTGCAGTCCCATTCTCGCCTCCGTGCGGCTGCTGCCGACGCAGCGGCCGCACCTGATGAGCGAGCTGTTCCCGCCGGCATGCCTGGCGGCCATCCCGCGCGGACCGACGGTCTGGGAGGCCTCGCGGATGTGCGTGGCGCCGGACCTGCGCGCCGAGCGCCGCGCGCACGCGCTCGTGTGGGAAATGGTGTGCGCGGTGCTCGAGACCGCCCTGCTCTACGGCATCGAGCAGGTGGTCTTCGCGGTCAACCGCGCTCTGCTGCGCCTCGTGCTGCACTGCGGCTGGGAGGCGCGACCCCTGGGTCCGCGCCTCGGCGCCGGCGAGCAGGAGGTTGCTGCCGCGGCCGCAACGGTCACGGCGGCGGGATTGCGCGCCGTGCGCCAGCGCCACGGCATATCGATTCCCGCCACGCGCCTGCACGCACGCCTGTGCCTGCCGGCGGCACCATCTGCCGCCGGTTCGATCGCCACCCCGTGAGCGCCGCCATGACCGAACCCTTCCCGTCGATTCGAGCGAGCGAGCCCGGCGCGGCCGCCGGCGCCCCCGGACTGCCGGCGGCGCTCGACCTCCTGCGCGCCAGCGGCTATGTCATCTTCGAGCGGCTGCTGCCCGATGCAACCGTGGAGCGGCTGAATGCCGAGTTCGATCCGTGGTTCAGCGCGACGCCGCGCTGTCAGGGCGATTTCTACGGCTGGAGCACCACCCGCTTCGGGTCGGTGCTGCTGAAATCGCCGGCCTCGCACGCCCTGGCCCTGCACCCGGTGATCCTGAGCCTCCTTGACGCGGTGCTCGGGCCGCACTGCGACTGGTATCAGCTGAACCTGACCCAGGCGGTGCGCCTGCATCCCGGCGAGCGGCGACAGGTCCCGCACCGGGACGAGGAGATGTGGCCGTGTCCGAAGAGCGGCATCGAGTACCTGGTCAATGTCATGTGGGCACTGTCGGATTTCACTGCCCGCAACGGCGCCACCGTGCTCTGGCCCCGCAGCCACTTCGCGCGCCTCTCGCGCGAACTCGATCTGGCGCAGGCCACGGTCGCCGCCATGCCGCGCGGGTCGGCACTGGTGTACCTCGGCTCGCTGACGCACTGCGCGGGCGCCAATCGCAGTGACCGGCCGCGGACCGGATTGATCCTCAGCTACTGCCTCGGCTGGCTGAAACAGTACGAGAATGCCTTTCTGTCCTATCCGCCGGCGGTGGCCCGCCAGTTCCCGCCAGCCCTGCGCGACCTGCTCGGCTATCGCATCCACCGGCCGAACCTCGGCGGATACGAAGGACAGGATCCGGCGGTGCTGTTCGAGACCGCTTCGCATAGCCTGCCCGCCGTCGATGCCTTACCCGCGGACACCGTGCGCGAGCTGCGCGAGTTCTACGCCCGCGAGCCCCGCGAGGCCGGCGAAGTCCCGTGAGCGGGTGTCCCGTGCGCGATGCCGGATCGCTCGTGAGCGCCGATCCGTTCCGGTGCCGCAGCTGGGCGCTCAACGCGCGCCTCGAAGATGACCTGACCGAAGCCTCGTGCCGGGCCGAAATCGACAGCGTGGCCCGCAACGGACAGCTGGTTCCGGTCATCGGCCGCACGCTCGCCGGCGATCCGGACTTCGACATCGAGGTGATCTGCGGCACGCGCCGGCTGTTCATCGCGCGGCAGCTGAACGTGCCGCTTCGCGTCGAGATCCGCTCGCTCACCGACCAGCAGGCGGCCGTGGCCGTCGAAGCCGAGAACGCCCTGCGCCGGCAGGCCAGCGCATACGAGCGGGGCCTGTGGCTCGCGAAGCTGCTGCGCCGCAATCTGTTCGGCTCGCAGGACCAGATGGCGCGCGAGCTCGGCATCACGCCCACGCAGGTGACCCGGCTGCTGAAATTCGCCGAGCTTCCCGCGGCCATCATCGGCGCATTCGCCACGCCCCACGAGATCCTGGAGTCATGGGCCGTCGAGCTGCACAAGGCCTGCACTGACGATCGCCGCCCCATGCTCCTCGAGCGGGCCCGGACCATCCACCGGCACACGCCCCGCCCGCCGGCGGTCTCGGTCTACGAGCTGCTGCTCGCCGAGCGGGGCGCGGCCCGCCGCGCCAGCCGGCACAGCACGCGCCGCGTGATCAAGGGTCCCGCCGGAGAGGCGCTGCTGCGCTTGGAGCGTCAGCGCCAGGACCTCGTGCTCAGAATTCCCAACGCGCGGGTCGACGCGCGCCTCGAGCAGGCCCTCACCCAAGCCGTGGTGGCGGTCCTGATCGGCCGCGAGTGCCCCGAGCCTGCGCCCGGCGCGGCATGATGCGCGCGCAGGCGCCGGCAGGCACATCATGACACGTCCCAGGCGCTGTGAATTCCCCGGAGCTCTGCACCTGGTGAGCCTCTGCGGCCCGCCCGGCGGTCAGGTGTTCTACGCTGCGGATCTGTTCAGGCGGTTCCCGGACAACCCGCGCGCCCACGCGCCGCATGTCGAGGTCTTCGAGGATTTGCTGTGGGACGCGTGCGAGCAATACGATGCCCTGATCCACGCGTATGTCACGGAACCGAACGCCGCGCTGATCGTCCTGCAGAGCGGCAGGGCGCCTCTGTCCTGGCTGATGCACGACCTGCTCTTGCGATACGCGCGGCAGCTGCGGGGGGAAGCTCGCACGCCCGCAGGTGAGAGGCTCTTTCCACGCCGATACAAGGCGCAGCTGCTGCAGCCGGCGAAGCTCCCCTACGCGGTGCGCCACGTGCAGCGCCGGGAAGTTCCCGGCGCGCGCCGCCGCGCCGCGCATCATCCGTTCAGCTCCGCCCTGATCTATTGCGGCCGCAAACCGCGACCGGCGCGCTTCGTCGTGAGCGCCCTGCGCGCGGCGCTCGAGCCTCTGGGTTATGTCGGTCCGGGCGCTTATTTCGAGTTCATGGCGCAGCGCGACAGCCCCGCCATCGCGGATCTGCTGGCGCGGCCGGTCATCGGGGAACGCGGCTTCCGGCAGAGCGTGCGCGAGCGGTGCCGCACGCCGGCCAGGACGCCCTCCCCCGAGGACCTGCTGCGGGAGGTGACCTGCACGGTGCTGCATACCCAGCCCGGCGTCGCCTGCGCCTCGACCCATCGGGGCGCCCTCGCCCGGGCGCTCGTGGCCTGGTATGCGATGCGGACCGGGGCGGCGCGGATCGGGACGGTGGGCGGATGGTTCGGCGTCACGAGCTCGGACCTGCGCCATCTGATCGAGCGGCATCGGCGCGCGCATCCCCGGTACTTTGCGCTCGCCACCCCGGAATTGTTCCCGGATCTGGCCGCCGTGCCGCCCGGGACCACACCGCGCGAGCCGCCGACGCGCGCGGCCTGCGGGGCCGCGTAGATGTCCGGGAGCGGTACGGGGGTTGCGCCGGTGCTGCGGATCCTCTACCGGGAGGCCACACCCTTCGTCCGGCGCCGGCTCGCCCTCGTCCTCGGACTGGTGCTCTGCGCCGCCGTGCTGACCGGGCTCGGCCCCCTCGCGCTGAAGCTGATCATCGACAGTTTCACCGCCGCCACGCGCACCGCGCCGATCCTGCTGGTGGCCCTGTACGCGCTCAGCCAGTGGCTCGCCCGCTCGGCCGGCGAGGTGCGCGGGATGGTGTATGGGCGCATCGAGCGGCGCATGTTTCGCACCCTCAGCGAGCGGCTGTTCGCGCATCTGCTGCACCTGCCGCTGCGCTTCCATCTGGACCGCCAGACCGGCGCCGTCAGCGAGACGCTCACCAACGGCCTGGAGGGCCTGCAGATGATCCTGCACCACCTGCTGTTCACGGTCCTGCCGGTCACCGTGGAGCTTGCGACGGTCATCGTGGTCCTGTGGCGCCTGGCGCCCCTGTTGTTTCTCGTCCTCTTCTGCGCCGCGCTGGTGTGCTATGCCGCGGTCTTCGGCTATTCGGCCGCGACTCTTGCCCGCACCGCGCGCGTGGCCTCCGCCGCCCGCGTGCAGGCCGGAGCCGCCCTCACCGACGGTCTGCTGAACTACGAGACCGTGAAGTACTTCGCCGCGGAGTCGGCGGTGCAGGCGCGGGTCGGACAGGCCATGGCGCGCAGCGAGCGCGAATGGGTCGCGTTCTATCGCCGCTTTGCCGGCAACGGCCTGCTCGTGGCGAGCATCTTCGCGGCATTTCTCGCCGCCACCACCTGGTACGCGACGCTCGATGTGCGCAGCGGCCGCATGACCCTCGGCGAGTTCGTCCTCGTCAACACCTACATGCTCCAGCTGGTGCGGCCCGTCGAGACCCTCGGCTATGCCGTGCAGGGCTTCTCCCAGGGTCTGGCCATGCTCGAGAAGATGCTGGGACTGTTTCGCGAGGCCCCCGAGCCCGACGGGAGCCTGACGGGCGCTGCCGAGGGACCCGGCGCGCTGACGTTCGACCAGGTCAGTCTGTCGTACTGCAGCGGCTGCCCCGTGCTCCGGGACATCAGCTTCAGGATCGAGGCCCGCCGTACGCTCGCGGTCGTCGGCTCGAGCGGCTCGGGCAAGTCGAGCATCGTGCGGCTCCTGACCCGCCTGATCGAGCCGGACGGGGGGCGGATCCTGCTCGATGACGTACCGATATCCCGCCTGCCGCTCGCGCAATGGCGCCGGGCCATTGCCGTGGTTCCCCAGGACACGGTGCTCTTCAACGACTCCCTCGCCTACAACATCGCCTTCGGCCGCCCCGGAGCAACCCTCGCCGAGGTCCAGCGGGCCGCCCGCATTGCCCACCTGCACGAGTTCATCATGACTCTCCCGGACGGATACGACACCCGGGTCGGAGAACGGGGCGTGAAACTTTCCGGCGGCGAGCGCCAGCGCGTCTCGATCGCCCGCGCGGTTCTGACCTCCCCGATCCTTTATGTCCTCGATGAACCCACCGCCTCCCTCGACAGCCGGACCGAGCAGGAGGTCCTGGCGAGCCTGCGCGAGATCTGCGAGCACCGCTGCACTCTGTTGATCGCACATCGGCTCTCGACGGTCGTACACGCCGACGAGATCGTGGTGCTCGAGCAGGGATGCATCATCGAGCGTGGAACCCATGCCAGTCTGCTGCGGCAGAACGGCGTCTATGCCGCCTCGTGGCGCGCACAGCAGCCGGATGCGGCCGCCGCATGAGACAGACCCGCGCCTCTCCCCCACCGACCCTGGGCGTGACCGTCACTTGGCGGATATGTCCCCGGTGCGGTGCGCCCGGCCCGCGGGTCGAGGAGCGCACCGGCGTTCCCGAGGTCATCACGGCCCAATGCTGCCACCTGACCCGACAACGCCCGCACTATGCCCGCCTGCGGTCCGGGGATAGGATAGGGCGTCGGAGGGCTGACCCCGACGCGCTGGGCGAGGCTTCAGGTGCGCCGCAGCCCGCCCGGTAGGGCGGACAGCCGGCCCCGGTACAAGCCTCGCCTCACCGATATCAGGGCGAAAAACAACGGCACCGGGTCATGACGTCCACCGACACCAACAAGGTCTTTCGATTCGACATCGAAGGACAGGAAGTTGTCTGCTATCAGATGGGCAACGACCGCCTCTGGG
>JAJZMI010000120.1 GCA_021798335.1 Pseudomonadota bacterium
TCGGCGTCTCCGGTGGCGGCGCTTCGACGGCAACCCTCGGCGTCTCCGGCGGTGGCGCTTCGACGGCAACCCTCGGCGTCTCCGGCGGTGGCGCTTCGACGGCTGACCTCGGCGTCTCCGGCGGTGGCGCTTCGACGGCAACCCTCGGCGTCTCCGGTGGCGGCGCTTCGACGGCTGACCTCGGCGTCTCCGGCGGTGGCGCTTCGACGGCAACCCTCGGCGTCTCCGGTGGCGGCGCTTCGACGGCAACCCTCGGCGTCTCCGGTGGCGGCAAAAAGTAACCACCGCCTCCGGCATCTAACCGGCTGACTGCAGAGTCATCGAACGCCGGCATTTCCTTTGGGAGATGCCGGCGTTTCGTTTTATTGGCGCGTCAATTCCTCACGCAGTTCCTTGCGCAGGATCTTGCCAACGTTGCTCTTCGGCAGCTCCTTGCGGAAGTAGACGTGCTTCGGCACCTTGTAGCCGGCGAGGGATTTGCGGCAATGCTCGATGATGTCCTGCTCCGTGACCGACGGATCCTTCAGTACCACGTAGAGCACGACGACTTCACCGGAATGCTCGTTCGGCTGAGCGATGGCAGCGGCCTCGAGAACACCGGGGTGCGTGACCGCGACCTCCTCCACTTCGTTCGGGTAGACATTGAATCCCGACACCAGGATCATGTCTTTCTTGCGGTCCTGCAGGTAGATGTAGCCCTTCTGATCCATGTAGCCCACGTCGCCGGTCCGCAACCACCCGCCCGGGAGCATTACCTGGGCGGTCTCATCGGGACGATTCCAGTAGCCGCGCATCACCTGCGGTCCACGCACGCAGACCTCGCCGGGCTGCCCGATCGGCAAGTCGTTTCCCGCATCGTCCCGGATCGACACGTCCGTCGACGGAATCGGCAATCCCACCGAGCCGTTGAATTCCGCATCGATCGGGTTGATGGCCACCGCGGGGGAAGTCTCGGTCAACCCCCAGGCTTGCGTGAGTCTGGTGCCGGTGACTTCCTTCCAGCGCTGGGCGACCGAAGCCTGCACCGCCATACCGCCACCGAGGGTGATCTTGAGATGGCTGAAGTCGACCGAGGCGAACCCGGGAGTATGCAGCAGTGCATTGAACAGGGTATTGACGCCGCTGAAGAACTCGAACGGCTGACGCTTCATCTCCGCCACCAGAGCCGGAAAGTCGCGCGCGTTGATGATGAGCACGTTCTTCCATCCCAGGTGGGCGAACAGCAGGCAGTTGGCGGTGAGCGCGAACACGTGATACAGGGGGATGGCCGTGATCAGCGTTCCAGGCTCGTCCGAGAAGGAATCACCGAGCCATGCCTGCGCCTGCAGGATGTTCGCGCAGAGGTTGCCGTGCGTCAGCATGGCTCCCTTGGCGATGCCGGTCGTGCCGCCCGTGTACTGCAGCATCGCCAGGTCCTCCGCGGCCAACGGCTCGGGCCGCCAGCTCAGCGCCCGGCCCGCGCGCAGCACGGCACGCAGCGGCACCGCGAACGGGATGTTCCACCGTGGCACCTGCTTGCGGCGGTGGCGCACCACGTAATTGACGACCCATGATTTCGGGGCCGGCAGTAGATCACCCACCGCGCTCACCAGGATGTGCTTCAGCTGACTGTGCGGCGCAACCTGCTCGACGATGTGCGCGAAGTTCTCCAGCACGACGATCGCTTCGGCGCCGGAGTCCATGAGCTGGTGCGCCAGCTCCCGCGCCGTGTACAGCGGGTTGGTATTGACGACGACCAGTCCGGCGCGCAGCGCGCCGAAGAGCGCTACCGGGTACTGCAGACAGTTCGGCAGCATGATCGCGATTCGGTCGCCTTTGACGAGCCCCACCGACTGCAGCCAGGCGGCGAATGCGCGCGTCAGATCGTCGAGCCGCCCGTACGTCAGGACGGCGCCGAACTGCTCGTACGCGGGGCGGTCGCGATATGCCGAACAGGCGCGCTCCACGAGCTCACCGAGCGAGTTCAGCTGCGCCGGATCGATCTCGGGCGGTACACCCGCCGGATACGATTGGAGCCAGATTCGGTTCATCGGATGCCCCCTCTTCAGGATCGCAGGTGGAGCCTCCGCCGCCCAGGCCACAGCTCCCCACAAGCCGCGCAGTGTAGCGTGCGGCGCCGCAGCCGCGGAATCCGATGTGCGCCATCTCACGGAACGTCCGCGGCGCGGCTCGTATCCTGGGTCGCACTGACCGCCGGCAGGGCCCGGAGAGTTTCTTTTGGGAAAATCGCCTCGAATCACCGTAACCGGCAACCCCGCCCGGGAACGGGCCGAGATCGACATGCTTGAGCAGACTGTTTCGCTCGACGGGCCGGTGGCGCCCAGGCCCGATGCCCACGGGTTGCAGCCGACGCCGATCCGCCCCGCCTGGATACTCGAAGGCGAGCCGCAGGCGCGCGAGAAACTGCTGGCGCACAGCACCGACGGGGGCACTTCGGTTCACCTGTGGGACTGCACCAGCGGTCGCTTTCAGTGGACCTACGTAACCGAGGAGATCGTCCACGTCGTGGCGGGCGCTGCCATCGTGGAGGTCGCGGGCGCGCGGCGGCGGCTGCAGGCCGGCGACACTCATGTGTTCCCGGCCGGCTCGCAGTGCCGCTGGGCCGTGCCCGACTACGTGCACACGATGACGTGCCGGCTGGGCGCGGCGGCACCCTCGCCGCTGAAGCGGCGCATCCGAGCGGCGCTCGCCGGGACGCGCGCACCGCGGAACGGCCGAGCGCGCTGAAGGGATCGAGCCGCCGCCCCTATGAGGCGGCCCCGCGCCGCGCGGGACTGTTCCCGAGAAACAGCTCGATCTTGTCGCGATAGGTGCGTGAGAGCTTCAGCTCCTGCCCACCCTCGAGCGTGAGGAAATACTCGCCGTTCATGTGCGCCCGCAGGCTCTTGACGAAATGCAGATTGACGATCGTCGAGCGGTGCACCCGCTGAAACATCCGCGGGTCGAGAATCTCCTCGAGCTCCTTCATCGTGCCGCGCAGGATGTGCGTGTCGCCCTCGGCGTGCACGCACATGTAGTCGCCGGCCGCGTCGATCCATTGAATCGACACCACCGGCACCCGTGTGGTATGCCGTCCCTGACGAATCGGCAGGATCTGCGGATGGCTCGCTTCGATCGCGGTGCCGCCCTGGGCGAGCATCGTCTCGAGCTCGATCTCGCCGGCGCCGGTGATCTGCACAACCACTTCCATGAGCTTGTCGCGCTCATCAGCGGCATGACGCGCTGCCAGAGTGTGCCGCACGCGCTCGAGTGTCGTCTCGACGCGCGCCTCGTCGAGGGGTTTGAGCAGATAGTCCACCGCGCACGCCTCGAATGCCCGCAACGCATACTGGTCGAACGCGGTGACGAACACCACCAGCGGCAGACTCTCCTGAGGCAGGCGCGCGAGCAATTCGAAGCCGGAAAGCATGGGCATCTGGATGTCCAGAAAGAGCACGTCCGGATGCTCCCGCTGAATCAAGGCAATCGCATCGCGACCGTTGCCGCATTCGGCGATCACCTCGAAATCCTCTGTTCGGCGCAACAGACGCTCCAGCCCGCGCCTGGAGAGCGCCTCGTCGTCGACGATGACGGTCTTGATCTTCACATCGGTCACCTGGCCGCGGCCCTGCCTGGGGACTCGCGGCGCGGCGCCAAGCTTACCCGATCTTGCCCCAGGGGTTCCGTCAGGCGGGCGCGGGCGCTTGCAGACGCTCGATCGGCACGCGGCGGGCCAGGACCGAGCCCTGTCCCAAGTCGCATCCCACCGCCGTCAGCCAACGCAGGACATGCGTCGAGTCGATCTGCTGGGCCGCGCAATGAATGCCCAGAACCTTGACCGCCTGCACGATCGCCACGACCAGGGCCTGGGACAGCTTGTCCTTCAGGGCCGCCACCGTCAGGCGCGGATCCATCTTCACCAGCCGCACAGCCTTGGAACGCAGCAGCGGGACCACGGCCGAATCGAATGAGAACCCATCGATGACCACCGAGCATCCGAGCCGCTCGCAGCCGCTGATGAACCGCTCGACTTGCGCACGGCGCTGCGTGCACAGCGGCTCGGCAATCTCGAACCCGAGGGCATCGGGGGAAATCGCGCTGCGGCCGAGACCGCTGCTCAGCTGGCGCAGGAAACGATCGTCTTCGAGCGTCGCGATGGACAGATTGAGCGTGAAGGTCGTCGGCTCGGCCGTCCAGGCGTCACGATGCTCGGCGAGCCAGCCGAGCAGCCCCTGCACGGCCAGCACATCGAGCGCCGCCGGATCGCGATTCTGTCGCGGCGTGCCGCGCGGCAGGACCTCGAACCAGCGCATCCGCCCGCCTGAGCGCAGCTTCACGAACGGCAGGACTTCCAGAAGCACCGCCGGCGCGCTCTGCGGCGCCGGCGCTGCGGCGCCGCAAGCCGCCGGCGGCTGCAGGACGGGCGGCAGTTGCGGCGCAGGTTCGGGCCCCTGGGCGGGCACCGGCACCTCGGCGGCGGGCTCGGCCCGCGGCTCGAACTCCAGCGACAGCTCGCCAGTCCGGAGAATCTGATCGACCGCCCCCGGTGCAAGCTCCCGGTGAGCGGGGCGATCCGGCGAGGGAGGGGAATCGGCCGGCGCATCATCGTCGGCCAGACTCAGCACGAGGCTGGTGGGATCATGATCGACGCGGCCCGGAGCCGCAGGCTGCACCACGCTGGCCAGTGCCTGCACGTGCTCGCGCACCTCCCGGGTCATGATGCGCTCGAGCAGGCTGTCGCCGGCGAACTTGGCATCCGCCAGCACCATCACCAGCCCCGCCAGCGCCCCTTGCGGCGCGCCGATCGGCAGAAAGACCGCGGCGCGACCGTCTTCCACGCGCTGCTCGCGCTCGCCGGCGCCGGGCTCGGCCGCGAAGCGCTCCAGCGCATCAACCACGAGCGCATGCTCGTCGGGACCGAGCGCGCCCTCGCTCAGCCACAGCACGTTGCACTGGCTGTCGTAGATTGACACGGAATGAAGCCGCAGCGGCGGCAAGGCCTCGCACAGCTGCCGGCCGATCGACTCCACGCCCTGCGGCTCGCTCGCGGCGACCGCGTGAATATCCGAAGTCCGGTGCGCGTGCCGTGCGGCCGAGTGCATGACATTTCCCATTGCGGAGCGAGGGCGAGGCTGGATGTAGCGAAAGGGTGACACCACGGCGCGTGAGGTACCGTGAACTCGCTCGCGTTCCGCTCCATCGTTTCGGTTTCGCGAAATGCCATGGGTCGCGATCACACCGCCGACTTGTCATATTCGGGCACGCCAGCGGGCCGCCGCGCGCGCCCGCGACCGGCCGGTGAGCCCCCAGGTTCACCGCCGCGCGGCGCCGACCCCGATCCTACTGGCGGGAAGGAACGTTACTCGGCGGTAGGATCGGCCGCGGATCGGGTTAAAATGCCCGCATCCACGGTGATCCGGGAGAACGACCATGTATCGCGCGCCGCTGAGAGAGCTGCGTTTCGTGCTCGAGGAGTTGCTCGGTACCGCCGCCCTTGCCGCCTACCCGGCCTACGCCGACTATTCCGACGAGCTCGGTGCGTCGATCCTCGAGGAGGCGGGGCGCTTCGCCGAGGATGTGCTCGCGCCCCTGAATCGCGCCGGCGACCTCGAAGGCGCGCACTGGAGCCCCGAGGGCGTGCGCAGCTGCGCGGGCTTCAAGGACGCCTACCGCCGGTTCGCCGCGGGCGGCTGGCCGCAGCTCGGAGCCGACCCCCGCTTCGGGGGACAGCGGGTTCCGCAGGCCCTCAACAGTGCGGTCCAGGAAATCATCGCCTCGGCCAATCTGGCGTTCAAACTTTGTCCCATGCTGACCCACGGGGCGGCGCACGCCCTCGAGCTGTGCGGCTCGCAGGCGCAGCAGCAGCTGTTCCTGCCCAAGATGATCAGCGGCGAGTGGTCCGGCACGATGGTGCTGACGGAACCTTCGTCCGGCTCGGATCTCGGGCAGATCCGCACCCGCGCAGTGCCCGAAGGCGATCATTACCGGCTGTTCGGGCAGAAGATCTTCATCACCTGGGGCGAGCACGACTTGACGGAGAACATCCTGCACATGGTGTTGGCGCGGATCGACGGCGCGCCGGCCGGCACCCGCGGAATCTCGATGTTCATCGTCCCGAAGGTGCTGGTCGCGCCCGATGGCTCGCTCGGGCAGCGCAATGAAGTGCGCTGCGCGTCCATCGAGCACAAGCTCGGCATCCATGCCAGCCCGACCTGCGTGATGGAATTTGGCCACGACCGCGGCGCGGTGGGTTATCTGGTGGGCGCGCCCAACCACGGCCTCGAGTACATGTTCGTCATGATGAACACGGCCCGCCTGGCGGTGGGCGTCGAGGGCTATGCCGTCGGCGAGCGCGCGTTCCAGCAGGCCCTCGAGTATGCGCGCACACGCCTGCAGGGCAAGCCGCCGACGGCCCGAGGTTCCGGCCCGGCGCCGATCGTCGAGCATCCGGACGTCCGGCGCATGCTGCTCACCATGAAGTCCTGCACCGAGGCGTCGCGTGCGCTCGCGTTCTATGCCGGCACTCAGCTCGACCTCGGCGCGCACCATCCGGACGTGAAGCTGCGCACCGCGGCGCTCGAGCGCGGCGAGCTGCTGATTCCGATCGTGAAGGGCTGGTGCACCGAGACGGGCAACGAGACCGCGACCATCGGAATCCAGGTCCACGGCGGCATGGGCTTCGTCGAGGAGACCGGCGCGGCGCAGTATCTGCGCGACGTACGGATCACGACCATCTACGAAGGCACCACGGGCATTCAGTCGAACGATCTGATCGGCCGCAAGTTCGGGCGCGATCAGGGCACGGCGATGTACGCGCTGGTGAGCGACATGCGCAGCGAGCTGCAGTCGCTCGAGGTGTCGTTGCCGGCGGTGAGTCAAGTGCGTGAGGCGACCGTGCAGGCCGTCGAGCGGCTCGAGCAGGCCACGCGCGCGCTGCTGGCGGGCATGGCCGAAACTCCGGCGCGCGGCTTCGCGGTGTCGGTCCCCTACCTGAAACTGTGCGGACTGGTCATCGGCGGCTGGCTATTGGCCAAATCCGCGGCCATCGCGGCCGGAAAACTCGACGGCGAGGAGCACGCGTTCTATCACGCGAAGATTCGCACCGCGCATTTCTATGCCAAGCAGGTGCTGCCGGCGGCCGCGATGCTCGCGCAAGTGGTCGAGGGCGGTGCCTCGAGCGTGCTCGAAACGGGCGCGGAGTACCTCTGACCCGGACCCTGCGCGCGCCGCGCGGACGACCAGCAGCGCCTCATGCGCTGCGCAAACGCAGCGGCAACGGCTCGTTGAGCTGATCGAGAAAAGCCTGGCGCTGCGCAGGCTCGAGACGCGCCCAATCGAGCTTCGCGGCATTCATGCCGAGCAGCTGCGCGTCTGTGACCGTCCCGCGCGCGCGCGCACGGCTCCGCCAACGCTGCGGCAGACGCTGGGTCTGGTTGTCCTTGCACAGATCGATGACGGCGGCGGCGACCTGCGCGTCGCGTGTCAGCTCGCTGTGGGCCGCCCGCGTGTAATAGGCCCGCAGGCCCGGGGGTGCCGCGCTGAAGGTGGGTACGGTGCCGTCACCGTCGCGGGTCACCGTGTACACGAACCCAGCCTCGCCCCGCTGCGCCGCCGTCACGGTCGCGCGGGCAACGCCCGCGATGGCCACGAAACGCTCATCGGGCTGCGGCAGCATGCCCTGCCACCGTCTGGCGCGCTCGAGCAGCGCCAGCCGCGGCGCCGGCACACTCAACGGCCACTGCATCGGATTGGTCAGATCGGGAGCGCCCCCCTGCCCGCCGGGCAGCATCTGATACAGACTGGGGAAACCGCTCCACACGCGCTCGGCCAGCTCCAGAGACGAATGGCCGAGGTCGAGCCGCGCGATGTTGCGCACCACCGAGTAGGTGCCCCGCAAGGCCTGCAGCGGCGAGAAGGCCCCGCGGTTCGGCGTTCCGAGCAACACCACGCGCTCGACATGGCCGGTGCCCGGCAGCGCCAGTGCCGCGCGGCTGACCAACCCGCCCATGCTGTGGGCAACAATGGCGACGGCCTGTCCCGCATGCTCGCGCAGCCGGACCGCCAGATCCTGCCCGAGCGCCTCGATGTCGAGGCGCCAGTCGTAGTCATGCAGGGTAACCGCGAAGCCGGCGGCCCGCAGCCGCAGTTTGAGCTTCAGGTGCGAGTAGAGCACGACGCCGAGCGGCACGATCGGCGCACCCTGCGCCGGATCCAGCCACAGGAGCCGACCGCCCTGGATGTCGAGCGGATCGAGCCACAGCACGTCATCGGGCAGGGGCGCGCGGCGCCGCAGGCCGAGCTGCGATCCGAGGATGCCGGGCACGACGAACACGTGCGGGAGCGCCGCCGCGGGGGCCCGCCGCGCCGCCGCAGCGGCCAGATCGCGCAGCTCGCGGTATTCGCGCGCGCCGAAGTACGCCTCGAGCGCCTGAGTCTGCTCGCCCGCCAACAGGAATCGCTCGACGGCGACGTCACTGCGACAGAAGCGATCGTACGGGGTAATGTGATCGGTGAGTGCGTTGAATCGGCCCACAACGCGCCGATTATGCCATGCCGGCGCCGTTCAGCGGCTCTTGACACACACGGCTTGCGCGCCGCGCTCCGCGACCACTGCGCACAGCGCATCGAGTACCGCTTTGCGCGCGGTTGTCTTGCGCCACACGGCGCCGACCTGGCGCGTGGGCGCAGGTTTTGCGAACGGCACGACCACGACGCCGCGCGCGCCCCCGTATGCTCCCTCGGTGGCCGATTGCGGAAGAAGGGTGATGCCCGCGCCGGCGGCCACCATCTGCCGCAGCGTCTCGAGGCTGGTGGCGCGAAAGTTCTGTTGCTCGCGCGCGCCGGCCTGGCTGCACAACGCAAGCGCCTGATCGCGCAGGCAGTGCCCTTCCTCGAGCAGCAGCAGCGGCTCCCCGGCGAGGTCGCTCGCGTGAATGCGCTCGCGGCGCGCGAGCCGGTGCCGCTCGGGCAGCGCCGCCACGAACGGCTCGCTGTACAGCTCGATCGCCTCGAGACCCTCCAGCTCGACCGGCAGAGCGAGAATGCCCAGATCCAACTCGCCGGCTCTGAGCTTCTCGAGCATCGGCGCGGTCCGATACTCGTGCAGATGCAGCATCACCCGCGGCAGCGCGCGTTGGATCGGACGCGCCACGTGCGGCAGCAGATACGGACCGATCGTCGGCAACAGCGCCACGCGCAGCGTCCCTGCGAGCGGATCGCGGTGCGAGCGCGCAAGCGCACCGACCTCCTCGCACGCCGCGATGATCAGCCGGGCGCGCTCGACGATCTGCCGGCCCGCCTCGGTCAGCGCCACGTTGCTCGGCCGGCGTTCGATCAGCTGCACCCCGAGTGAGGCTTCCAGCTTCTTCAGCTGCGCCGACAGCGTCGGCTGGCTGACGCAGCAGCGCTGCGCGGCCCGCCCGAAGTGCCGGGCATCGGCGAGCGCCACCAGGTAGCGCAGATCCTTCAGCTTGATGTCGAGCACGGCCGCCAGCCGCTGAATTCTCGCGCCGCGGTGCGCGCAGGGGGCGCGCGCGTCGCAGCGGCGCGCAACGCCTGCAACACCCGCGCGCAGATCCGGGCGGTCCCCGGATCCTGCGGCTCGCGCAGCGTCCCCACGCCCCGCCTCAATACAGGAACGGAATCAACATCCGGGTACGCGCCTTGTAGGGCGGATACGCCGCGGGAAAGTGCTCCGCGAGCATCCGCTCCTCGGTATGCGCGCTGATCACGAAGAACAGCCCGACCAGCACGAGCGCCGGCAGCCACATGACACCGAGCGCGAGCACGGTGCCAAGGCCCGCAAGCACCAGGCCGGAGTAAATTGGATGGCGCACCCGGGCGTAGGGTCCGCAGGTCACCAGCTCGTGTCCCTGGCGCATCGACATGGGAATTCCCCAATTGCCGCCGAGATACGCCCGCGCCCAGATCGCAAACGCGAAGCCCGCGACGCACCCCGCCACCCCGATCCACTGCCACGGCGGCGCCGGGTGCAGCAGCGCGGGCGCATGACCCGTGAGCCATCCGGCGAGCCCGGAGCGGCGCACCAACCGCATCACGAGCATGATCGCCACGATCATGCCCACTCGAAATCCCCACGACCGGCCTCGCCAGGTGGCACCGCGATCGGCCTTCTTGTTGAACAGCGCCCAGGTCCACCACAGGGCGAGGAAACCGACCCAGAGCCCTCCGATCAGCCTTGCGGTCGTCATGTTGGCACCCTCAGTCGCGAAAGTTGTTGAATTGCAGCGGCAGATCGAGCTTCGCCCCGCGCAGCAGCTGGATCGCCGCCTGCAGCTCGTCACGCTGCTTGCCGGTGACGCGCACCTTCTCGCCCTGGATGCTCGCCTGCACCTTCAGCTTCGAGTCCTTCAGCAGCCGCGTGATCTTCTTGCCCACGTCGGCATCGACGCCCTGATGCAGCAGCACCTCCTGGCGGGCCGCCGACAGGCCGATCTGCGGCTCCTTCGCCTCGAGACAGGCGAGGTCGATACCCCGCTTGCCGAGGCGCAGCTTGAGGATCTCCAGCATTTGTTTGAGCTGGAAATCCACCTGCGCATGCAGCGTGACGGTGAAGCCCTCGAGTTCCATGCGCGCGCCGGTGTCCTTGAAGTCGAACCGCTGCTCGATCTCGCGGTTGGCCTGATCGACGGCATTGGCAAGCTCGTGCGCGTTGAGCTCGGAGACTACATCGAAGGACGGCATTGCGGCGAACCTGGCGGCTGGACCGGCGGGTATTGTATCCCGCGAGCCGGTGATGATAGGCTCCCGGCCATGCTTCAACCGCATCCAGCCAATCTGCAGGGGTGGTGGCGCACTTCACATCCGGAGTGGGCCGCGGGCTGCTCGTTGTAACCTCGCGACATCGGTAGAACTACCAGAACCCATTCCGGAAAAACCGCCGGAATGGGTTTTTTATTGCCTGACTGATCAGGAGAATGCATTGAAGCCACCGTTCGACATACCAGGGGATCTCGACACGCCGGTCTCGGCGTTCATGAAGCTCGGGGCGTTCGTGCCGCACTTCCTGCTCGAGAGCGTCGAGGGCGGCGCGCGGCTCGGCCGCTACTCGTTCATCGGCTTCGGCGACGCCCTCACCGTGCGCCTGGACAGCGGTGGTTTCACCATCGGCGCCGAGCGCCGTCCCGTCCCCCGCTCGGCCGCGGAACTGCTCGACGGGCTGCGCACCGCGCTCGCGCGCACGCCGGCGCCCGAGCCGGACATTCCGGGCGTTCCGCTCGCCGGCGGATTGGTCGGCTATGCCGCCTACGATGTGGTGCGCTTCTTCGAGAGACTCCCCGCCACCGCCGGCAAAACCCCCGAGGTGCCGGCGCTGCACTATGTTGCGCCCCGCTCGCTGCTGGTGTTCGATCACCTGACCCGCGGCATCGCGCTGCTGCATGCCGGCTCGCAGGCCGAACGGGCGCAGCTGCGCACCGAGATCATCCGGGCGCTGCGCGGCCCGCTGCCGGCCACACCACGGCGCGGTCGCTGCAGCCCCGCAATTCCCACGACCAACCGCGCGGACTACGTGCTGAGCGTCGAGCGCGTCAAGGAGCACATCGCCGCCGGCGACGTATATCAACTGGTGTTGTCGACACGATTCGCGGGCCAGCACGAGCTGACGCCGTTTCAGGCATATCGCGCGCTGCGCCTGATCAACCCGTCGCCCTACATGTATTACTGCGCACTCGGGGACCTGACCGTGGTCGGCTCCTCGCCCGAGGCGCTGGTGCGCCTGCAGGACGGCGCGGCGCAGCTGCGACCGATCGCCGGTACGCGGCCGCGCGCCGACGATCCGGCGCTCGATCGCGCCCGCGAGGCGCAGCTGCGCGCGGACCCGAAGGAAAACGCCGAGCACGTCATGCTCGTCGATCTGGCCCGCAATGATCTCGGCCGGGTGGCCCGCGCCGGCAGCGTCACGGTCGATCCGTACCGCTCCATCGAGCGCTACAGCCATGTGATGCACATGGTGAGCGGGGTCAAGGGCACGCTGGCCGAGGGTCGCGACGCATTCGACCTGTTCGGCGCGGCGTTTCCGGCGGGCACTCTGGTGGGCGCGCCGAAAGTGCGGGCCATGCAGATCATCGATGAGCTCGAGCCGGTCAACCGCGGCCTCTACGGCGGCACGGTCGGCTACTTCGGCACCCGCGGCGACATGGATCACGCCATTACCATCCGCACGCTGGTATTTCGCGGCGACCAGTACAGCTATCAGGCCGGGGGCGGCATCGTCGCCGACAGCGATCCGACCACCGAGCACGAGGAGGTGCTCGCCAAAAGCGGCGCGATGGCGCGCGCGCTCGAGA
>JAJZMI010000099.1 GCA_021798335.1 Pseudomonadota bacterium
TCCTGGCCGAGCTCGCGGATGAGCGCGGCGTTGTCCGCCATCGCACGCTCGCGCCAGCCGTAGGCGACGGTCTTCAACAGCGCGATCAGCGTCGAGGGCGTGGCGATGATGATGTTCTGCTTCAGCGCCGCCTCGATCAGCTCCGGCCGCTCGGCCAGCGCGGCGGAGAGGAACTGATCGCCGGGCAGAAACAGCACGGCGAACTGCGGACTGTGCTCGAACTGCGCCCAGTAGGCCTTCGAGGCGAGTTGGCGGACCTGCGCCTCGAGTTGCTGCGCATGGCGGCGCAGCGCGCTTTGGCGCGCTTCCTCGGTCGGGGCCTCGAGCGCCTCGAGGTAGGCATCCAGAGGGGTCTTGACGTCGACGACCAGGTCGCGCGATTCGGGCATGTGCACGACCAGATCGGGCCGCAGCGCCCCTTCGGGCCCGTGCAGATGCGCCTGCTCGGTGAAGTCACAATGCTCGCTGAGCCCGGCGAGCTCGACCAGCCGGCGCAGCGTGAGCTCGCCCCAGCGGCCACGCACCTCGGGACGGCGCAGAGCGGTGACCAGATTGCGCGTCTCGCGCGAGAGCTGGCTCTGGCCACTCGAGAGCGACTCGATCTGGGTGCGCAGAGCCGCATGCGCCTCGCGCCGCTCCCGCTCGATCGCCTGCATCTGCTGCTCGGTTTTCTCCAGCGCCGAGCGCAGCGGCTGCACCAGCTGCGCGATCGCCGTCTCGCGCTCCTTCAAGCCGCTCTGAGCGAGCGCCTGCTCGCGTCCGAGCGCCTCGCGCGCGACGCTGAGGAACAGCTCGCTGTTGTTCTTCAGGGCCTGGGCCGCCAGCGACTCGAACGTCGCGCGCAGGCGCGATTCGGCCTGCTCGAGCGCCGCGCCACGCTCGCTCGCGGCGCGGCGCTCGGACTCCAACTGCACGCGGGCCGCTTCGAGCTCCACGCGCAGCGCCGCCGCGCGCCGCTGGGCGCGCAGGCTCGCGCCGAGAAACCCGATCAGCCCCCCGAGCAGCAGCGCGAGCGCGCCGAGCAGCGCCGCCGCGGCCACCGCGCTACGCCTCGCGCACGAACTGGGTGAGATAGTTCACGGCCGGATCGCGCCTCAGACGCGCCCCCCCGAAGGGATCGAGTTCGATGCCGGTGAGGGCACGGGCCGCCAGGCCCGCCGCCCGCCCCCAGCCGGCGAGCTCGCTCGGCCGGATGAACCGCTCGTACTCGTGCGTGCCGCGCGGCACCACGCCAAGCAGATATTCGGCGCCGACGATCGCTACCAGGAACGATTTGAGGTTGCGGTTGAGCGTCGAGATGAACACCGAGCCGCCGGGCCGGACCAGACCGGCGAGGGTGGAGAGCATGGCGCGCGGTTGCGGCACGTGCTCGAGCATCTCCATGCACGTCACGAGATCGTACGCGCCCGGCGCGTCCGCCAGCAATGCCTCGGCCGAGGCGACTCGATAGTCGATGTCGAGGCCGTGCGCGGCGGCATGAATGCGCGCGACCTCGATCATGCCGCCGGCGAGGTCGATGCCCGTCACCGCGGCGCCCGCCCGCGCGAGCGCCTCGCAGACCAGACCGCCGCCGCAGCCCACATCGAGCACCCGTGCCCCCGCACACGTGGAGTGCTCGGTGATGAAGCGGACGCGCTGCGGATTCAACTGGTGCAGCGGGCGGAATGGCCCGTGCTCGTCCCAGAACCGTCCGGCGATTGCGTCAAACTTGCCGATCTCGCTGTCCGCGACGTTCATCGTCGCGGGGTCGTGCGCTGCGTCGTGGTGTGTTGCGGAAGCCATGATCACCTGCTGCTCCGAGGGTCGCGTGGGCCGCCGGATCTGCGGCTCCGGGCGGCGAGAGCCCCTATTGTCGGTCCTTCCCGATCCTGCGGTCCATTCGGCGCGCGCCCGCAGCGACGCGCCTCGGCACCGTGTTAACATGCGGACTTTTGGCACAGCCTTTAAGACCCGATGTCCGAGATCGCGCGCGAAGTTCTGCCCGTCAGCCTCGAGGAGGAGATGCGCCAGTCCTACCTCGATTACGCCATGAGCGTGATCGTCGGACGGGCCCTGCCCGATGTGCGTGATGGCTTGAAACCGGTCCATCGGCGCGTGCTGTACGCGATGCGCGAACTCGGCAACGACTGGAACAAGCCCTACAAGAAATCCGCCCGTGTCGTCGGCGATGTGATCGGCAAATACCATCCGCACGGGGACAGCGCCGTCTACGACACGATCGTGCGCATGGCGCAGACGTTCTCCATGCGCTACGTGCTCGTCGATGGACAGGGCAACTTCGGGTCGGTCGACGGCGACACGCCGGCGGCGATGCGCTACACCGAAGTGCGCATGTCGCGCCTGGCGCACGAATTGCTCGCCGACATCGACAAGGAAACGGTCGATTTCACGCCGAACTACGACGAGTCCGAACTCGAGCCCTCGGTGCTGCCGACGCGTATCCCGCACCTGCTGGTCAACGGCCAGACCGGCATCGCGGTCGGCATGGCGACCAATATTCCGCCGCACAATCTCACCGAGATCGTCAACGCCTGCCTGGCGCTGCTCGATGACCCGGCGTTGCCGCTTGCGGCGCTGATGCAGCACGTGCCGGGGCCTGATTTCCCGACCGGCGGCATCATCAACGGCGCACAGGAGATCGCCACCGCCTACCGCACCGGGCGCGGACGGCTCTCGGTGCGCGCGCGCGTGGCGATCGAGGAGGTCGGCCGCGGCGATCGGCATGCGATCGTCATCACCGAGCTGCCCTACCAGGTCAACAAGGCGCGGCTGATCGAGCGGATCGCGCAGCTGGTGCGCGAGAAGCACATCGACGGGATCGCCGGCGACGGATTGCGCGATGAGTCCGACAAGGACGGCATGCGCATCGTGATCGAGCTCAAGCGCGGCGAGATCGCCGAGGTCGTGCTGAACAATCTGTACGCGCAGACGCCGATGGAAAGCGTGTTCGGCATCAACATGGTGGCGCTCGAGGACGGGCAGCCGAAGCTGATGTCGCTGAAGGAGATGCTCGAGGCGTTCCTGCGCCACCGGCGCGAGGTCGTCACCCGGCGCACCGTGTTCGAGCTGGCCAAGGCGCGCGAGCGGGCCCACATTCTCGAGGGTCTGACGGTCGCGCTGGCCAACATCGATGAGCTGATCGCGCTGATCAAGGCTTGCGCCTCGGTTGCCGAGGCGCGTGCCGCGCTCACCGCGCGCCCCTGGCGCCCCGGTGCGGTGACCGGACTGCTCGAGCGCGCTGGCGCGATCAGCACGCGTCCCCCCGAGATGGCCGGC
This sequence comes from Pseudomonadota bacterium, assembly GCA_021798335.1. GTDB lineage: Bacteria > Pseudomonadota > Gammaproteobacteria > Steroidobacterales > Steroidobacteraceae > 13-2-20CM-66-19. The sequence goes on from JAJZMI010000099.1 coordinate 3,277, forward strand.
GGACTCGACGCCGCGGGCTATCGGCTGACCGACGCGCAGGCGCAGGCCATTCTCGATATGCGCCTGCACCGCCTGACCGGACTCGAGCAGGACAAGATCATCGGCGAGTACGGCGAGCTGCTCGCGCGCATCCGGGATCTCAGCGAGATCCTGGCCCTGCCGCAGCGGCTGACCGAAGTGATCCGAGGGGAGCTGACCGAAATCCGCGCGACCTACGGGGATGCGCGGCGCACCGAGATCAGCCGCGATCATCTGGATCTCACCACCGAGGATCTGATCGAGCCGCAGGATGTGGTGGTGACGCTCTCACACAACGGCTACGCCAAGTGTCAACCCCTCTCGGAGTATCAGACCCAGCGACGTGGCGGGCGCGGCAAGGCCGCAACCGCCGTGAAGGACGAGGATTTCGTGGAAAAACTGTTCGTGGCCCATACGCATGACACCGTGCTGTGCTTTTCCAATCGGGGCAAGGTCTACTGGCTGAAGGTCTACGAGCTGCCGCAGGCCGGGCGCGCTTCGGCCGGCAAGCCGATGGTGAACCTGCTGCCGCTCGAGCCCGCAGAGAAGATCAACGCGCTGCTGCCGGTGAAGGATTACGACGAGCAACACTACGTGTTCATGGCGACCAGTCAGGGTACGGTCAAGAAGACTCCGCTGACTTCGTTCTCGCGGCCGCGCGCGAGCGGCATCATCGCCGTCGACCTGCGCGAGAACGACAAGCTGGTGGGGGTCGCCCTCACCGACGGGCAGCGCGAGATCGTGCTGGTCACCAGCGGGGGCAAGGCGATCCGCTTCCCCGAGCACGAGGTGCGCGCGATGGGGCGCGATGCGGCCGGCGTGCGCGGCATCCGGCTCGGAGCCGATCAGGAGGTGATCGCGCTGATCGTGGTGGCCGAGGGCGAGGTGCTCACCGCCTCGGCCGCCGGCTACGGCAAGCGCACGCCGATCGCGGAATTCCCGCTCCAGGGGCGCGGCGGACAGGGTGTGATCGCGCTGCAGACCAGCGAGCGCAACGGCGCGGCCGTCGCGGCGCTGCAGGTGCTGCCCGGGCAGGAAATCATGTTGATCAGCTCCAACGGCACGCTGGTGCGCACCGCGGTCGATGAGATCTCCGTGCTCGGGCGCAACACCCAGGGGGTGCGGTTGATCCGTCTGGACGACGGGGAGCGCCTGGTCGGCATCGAGCGGATCGAAGCGCTCGAGGGTGCCGAGGAGAGCGAGCCGCCCGAGGGTGCCTGAATCCCCGGCGCCGCGCCGGGCCGCTGCGCCTGGGTGAATGTTCGGACCGGCGCCCCGCGGGGGCGTGGACGCGAAAGTCCTGAACCCCGTCCGGGTGCTTGCTAGTATCCCAATTCCCCTGATTCCAGAATTCTTGGCCGGAAGGACTCTCGTGCGCGCGTTCAACTTCTCCGCCGGGCCCGCGGCACTGCCGCTGGAGGTTCTCGAGCAGGCCCGCGCGGAAATGACCGATTGGGCCGGCACGGGCATGTCCGTGATGGAGGTCAGCCACCGCGGCAGGGCGTTTACGGCGCTGGCCGAGCGGGCCGAGGGGCGGCTGCGCGCGCTGCTGGCGGTTCCCCCGGACTACCGCGTCCTGTTCCTGCAAGGCGGGGCCACCGGACAGTTCGCGGCCGTGCCGCTGAATCTCGCCGCGCACGGGGCCGGGGCGGACTATCTCAACACGGGCGTGTGGTCCGGCAAGGCCATCGAGGAGGCCGGCAGGCTCGGGGTGCGCGTGAGCGTCGCCGCCGACGAGGCCGCCTCGCATTACACGACCGTGCCGCGCCGTTCGGCGCTGCGGCTCGATCCGCATGCTGCCTATGTGCACTACACGCCCAACGAGACCATAGGCGGGGTGGAGTTTCCCTACGTACCCGATACCGGCGCGGTGCCGCTGGTGGCCGACATGTCCTCGACGCTGCTGTCGCGGCCCATCGAGGTGGAGCGCTTCGGATTGATCTACGCCGGAGCGCAGAAGAACATCGGTCCGGCGGGGCTGTGTCTGGTGATCGTGCACGAGGCGCTGCTCGGGCGCGCCCGCCCGCAGATACCCGCGATTCTCAGCTACCTGCGCATGGCCGAGAGCGGCTCGATGCTCAATACCCCGCCGACCTTCGCGTGGTACATCGCGGACCTGGTGTTCCAGTGGATCGAGGCGCGCGGGGGACTTGCCGCCATGGCCGAACACAACCGCGCCAAGGCCGAGCGCCTCTACGGCGCGATCGATGCCTCGGGGCTGTATCGCAATCCGGTGGCGCGCGAGTGCCGCTCGTGGATGAACGTGCCGTTCACGCTCGCTCGCCCGGAACTCGAGACGCCCTTCCTGGCCGAGGCCGCCGCGGCCGGTCTGAGGCATCTCGAGGGACACCGCTCGGTCGGCGGGCTGCGCGCCAGTCTCTACAACGCCGTGCCGCTTGCGGCCGTCGAGACGCTGATCGAGTTCATGCGCGAGTTCGAGCGCCGCCACGGCTGAGAGGTCCGCATGCGTTACCGCATCCTGACGCTCAATGACATCAGCCCGCGCGGCCTCGAGCGCCTGCCGCGCGAGCGCTACGAGATCGGCGCGCAGCTCGAGCGGCCGCACGCGGTGCTGGTGCGCGGCGCGGACATGCACGAGCTGACACTCCCGGATTCGGTGCGGGCGGTGGCCTGCGCCGGCGCGGCGGTGGAGAACGTTCCGGTCGCTCAGTACAGCCGCCGCGGCATCGCGGTCTTCAACGCCCCGGGCGCCAACGCCAATGCGGTCAAGGAACTGGTGCTGGCGAGCCTGTTTCTGGCGGCGCGCAACATCTGCCAGGCGTGGCGGTTCGCCGTCTCGCTCGAGGGCGATGACCGGGCCATCGAGGCCGGGGTGTGCGCGGGCCGGGGCGCGTTCGCCGGGTTCGAGCTCGCCGGACGCACCCTCGGGGTGGTCGGGCTCGGAGCGGTGGGGGTCGAGGTGGCCAATGCCGCCGAGGCGCTCGGTATGCGCGTGCTCGGCTATGATCCGCAGATCACCGTGCAGCGGGCCTGGCAGCTGTCCGCGGGCATCGAGCAGGCGCTTTCGCTCGATGATCTGTTCGCGCGCTCGGACCTGGTCACCGTGCACGTGCCGCTCAACGAGCAGACCCGCGGGCTGGTCGGGGAGCACCGGGTGCGCCTGGTGCAACGGGGCGGGGTGTTGCTGAATTTCTCGCGCGCCGGCATCGTCGATGACGCCGCGGTGGTGGCCGCGCTCGATGCGGGCCGGCTGCATGCCTACGTGTGTGATTTTCCGAGCAACCTGCTCAAGGCGCATCCCCGCATCATCACCCTGCCGCACCTCGGTGCGCTCACCGGCGAGGCGGCCGACAACTGTGCGATCATGGCCGCCGATCAGCTGCGTGATTTTCTGGAGAACGGTAACATCAGCAACAGCGTCAATTTCCCGCAGGCGCATCTGGCGCGTTTGCCCGGCAGTACGCGCCTGGCGGTGGCCAACCGCAACGTGCCGAACGTGGTCGGGCAGATCTGCACCCGCCTTGCCGCAGCGGGGCTGAACGTCGCGGGGCTGCTCAATGCCTCGCGCGGCGATTACGCCTATACGCTGCTCGATATGGAAGGCGCCTGCGGGGACGATCTGCTCGCGGCCGTTCGGGCCATTCACGGCGTGCTCAGCGTCTGCCGGGTTTGAGAGTTGCGCGCCATGCCCCGCAAGTCTTCCCGCTCCGGTGCGCGCCCCGATGCCGCGCTGTTGGCGGTGCGCGCGCGGATCGATGCCGTCGATGAGCGCATCCAGCGACTGCTCAACGAGCGGGCGCAACTGGCCCGGCGCGTCGCGGCGGCCAAGAGCGGGGCATCCGGCGCGACCGCCTTCTACCGTCCGGAGCGCGAGGCGCAGGTGCTGCGGGCGGTGCGCGCGCGCAATCGCGGGCCGCTGCGGGACGAGGAGGTGGTGCGGCTGTTCCGCGAGATCATGTCGGCCTGTCTGGCGCAGCAGGAGCCGTTGAAGGTCGCCTATCTTGGCCCCGAGGCGACTTTCAGCCAGACGGCGGTGCTGACGCATTTTGGGCACTCGGTGCGCGCATTGCCGCTCGCTTCCATCGACGAGGTGTTTCACGAGGTCGAATCCGCCGCGGCTGACTTCGGCGTGGTGCCCATCGAGAATTCGACCGAAGGCACGGTCAATCACACGCTCGATCGGTTTCTGGCCTCGTCGCTGAAGATCTGCGGCGAGGTGGAGCTGCGCATTCACCATCACCTGATGGGCAGCATGAACGCCGTCGGACGCATCTTGCGCGTGTGCGCGCATCCGCAGTCCCTCGCCCAGTGCCGCATCTGGCTGCAGGAGCATCTGCCGCAGATCGAATTGATCCCCGTCGCGAGCAACGCCGAGGGGGCGCGCCGCGCGCGCGATGAGCGCGGCACGGCGGCGATTGCCGGGCAGACCGCCGCCGAAGTGTACGGACTGAAGGTGCTCGCCGCGCAGATCGAGGATCGCGCCGACAACACCACGCGTTTTCTCGTGCTCGGACGGACGCTGCTCGCTCCGAGCGGCCAGGACCGCACGACGCTGCTGGTGTCGGTCGGACACACCGACGCGCCCGGAGCCCTGTACCGGCTGCTCGAGCCGCTGGCGCGCCATCGCGTCAGCATGACACGCATCGAGTCGCGTCCTTCGCACCGGCGGAAATGGGATTACGTTTTTTTCATCGACGTCGACGGCCACGCCGAGGAGCCGCACGTCGCCCGGGCGCTCGCGTCATTGAAACGGCGCGCCTCGCTGTTCCGCCTGCTCGGGTCCTATCCTCGCGCAGTGCTGTAGCGTTAAGGATGTCCATGACCTCGACAACGGGTGAAGCGTGCTTTCGAGTCGCTCCGGGCGGACGTATTGCCGGGGAACTCACCGTGCCCGGCGATAAATCCATCTCCCATCGGGCGCTGATGCTCGGCGCGCTCGCCGAGGGCGACACCGAGATCAGCGGCTTTCTCGCCGGCGAGGATTGTCTGTCCACCCTGCGGGCGCTCGCTGCCCTCGGGGTCGGCATCGAGCGGCCCGAGCACTCCTCGGTGCGGGTCCACGGGGTCGGCATGGAGGGATTGCGCGGCGCGAGCGCGCCGCTCGATATGGGCAACGCCGGCACGGCCATGCGGCTGTTCATGGGGCTGCTCGCCCCGCAGCAGTTCGATTCGCAGCTGATCGGGGATGCCTCGCTGATGCGCCGGCCCATGGAGCGGGTCGCCGCTCCCCTGCGGCAGATGGGGGCGCGCATCGAGACGCTCGAGGGGCGCCCGCCGGTGCGTATCCGCGGGGGAGCGTCGCTCGCGGGCATCGAGTTCCCGATGCCGGTGGCGAGTGCGCAGGTCAAATCGGCGGTGTTGCTGGCCGGGCTCCGGGCCCGGGGCCGCACCCGGATCATCGAACCGGCGCCCTCGCGTGATCACACCGAGCGGATGCTCGCGGGCTTCGCGGTGCGCCTGACCCGCGAGGGATCGAGCGTCGCTCTCGAGGGAGGACAGCGCCTGCGGGCGACCTCGGTACGGGTGCCGGGGGATTTCTCGTCCGCGGCGTTCTTCATCGTGGCCGGATGTCTGGCGGCCGAGCAGGGGTTGCTGCTGCGCAACGTCGGGATCAATCCCACGCGCACCGGATTGCTCGATATGCTGCGCTCGATGGGGGCCGATATCCGCCTGCACCGTCATGCCAGCGATACGCCCGATGCGGAGCCGACCGCGGACATCGAAGTGCACAAGAGCCCGCTGCGCGGCATCCGGGTGCCCGAGTCACTGGTAGCGCTTTCGATCGACGAATTCCCGATTTTCTTCGTCGCGGCGGCGCTCGCCGAGGGCGAGACGCTGGTGCGCGGGGCGCAGGAGCTGCGGGTCAAAGAAAGCGACCGTCTTGCGGCGATGGCCGAGGGGCTGAGCCGCCTCGGCGTCGAGAACCGGCTGCTCGAGGACGGTTTGTGGATTCGCGGGGGAACGGGCCTCGAGGGTGGCTGCATCGAGAGCCGCGGCGACCATCGTATCGCCATGGCCTTTGCCATCGCCGCGCTCGCCGCGCGCGCGCCGATCGAGATTCGCGATGTCGCCAATGTTGCGACCTCGTTCCCGGGTTTCCTGGAGCTGGCCCGCGCGGCGGGCTTGGGGGTGGAGGCGGCGTGAATCCCCCGGTACACGTGGTGACCCTCGACGGCCCGAGTGGATCGGGCAAAGGGACGATCAGTCGAGCGGTCGCGCGGCGACTGGGCTGGCATCTGCTCGATAGCGGAGCCCTGTATCGCCTCGTCGCGCTCGCCGGGATGGAGCGGGGACTCGAGCCTGGCAATGTTCAGGCTCACGCCCGGCTCGCGGGCACGATGGCGGTGCGGTTCGAGGCGGCCGGGGATGTCGAGCATGTCCTGCTCGAGGGACGTGAGGTCACGGACGCCATTCGAACCGAGGAAGTGGGGCAGAGCGCCTCACGGGTAGCCGCCTGGCCCGCCGTGCGAGAGGCGCTGCTGGAGCGCCAACGGGCGTTTGCCGTGCCTCCGGGCCTGGTCGCCGATGGACGGGATATGGGCACGGTCGTGTTCCCGCAGGCTCCCCTGAAGATCTTTCTGACGGCGAGTGCCGAGGAGCGGGCCCGCCGCCGCTATAACCAGTTGAAACAAAAGGGTCCCGGTGCTAGCCTCTCGGCCCTTTCGCGTGAGATCGCCGAGCGCGATGCGAGGGACTCGAGCCGGGCCACAGCGCCGCTCGTCCCGGCAGTCGATGCGGTGGTGATCGATTCGACCCGGCTCGACATCGAGGCGGTGCTCGCGCAAGTGATCGAATTGGGCCGGCAGCGCGCACTATGGGCGTAACGCGGTCCTGCTGAAGGTTTTCATGGTCGGCGTGCGCAGCGGATGCGCAGGTCGTGTTTCGTATCTGCCTGGGCCCGAAGGACGCACGGGGCGCCAGATTCTGAGCACGGGGAACGAAACTCCGTGCGAGTGAAGGTATGACAGAAAGTTTTGCGGAGCTTTTCGAGCAGAGTCTCGCCAATCAACGTATCCGTCCGGGAATGATTCTGACGGGGCTCGTCGTCGAGGTGACCCCCGATGTGGTGGTGGTCAACGTCGGCCTGAAGTCCGAAGCGGTCATTCCGATCGAGCAGTTCAAGGACGAGCAGGGTGAAATCGAGGTCAAGGCCGGAGACGAGGTGGAGGTGGCCCTCGATTCGGTCGAGGACGGCACCGGGGAGACTCGTCTCTCGCGCGAGAAGGCCAAGCGGGCCCGCACATGGACGCGTCTCGAGGAGGCGTTCAACAAGTCCGAGATCGTCAGCGGCGTGATCACCGGCCGGGTCAAGGGCGGTTTCACCGTCGAGATCGACAATGTGCGCGCCTTCCTGCCCGGCTCGCTGGTCGATGTGCGCCCGGTGCGCGACACGGCCTATCTCGAGGGCAAGCCCTTGGAGTTCAAGGTCATCAAGCTCGACCAGAAGCGCAACAACGTGGTGGTCTCGCGCCGCGCGGTGGTCGAGCAGGAATTCTCGGCCGAGCGCAGTGCGCTGCTGGAGAACCTGCAGGAAGGCGCGGTGGTGCGCGGCGCGGTCAAGAACCTCACCGACTACGGCGCCTTCGTCGACCTCGGCGGCATCGATGGGCTGCTGCACATCACCGACATGGCCTGGAAGCGCGTCAAGCATCCCTCCGAAGTGGTCAAGGTCGGCGAGGAGATCGAGGTACGGATATTGAAGTTCGACCGCGAGCGCTCGCGGGTGAGCCTGGGGCTGAAACAGCTCGGGGCCGATCCGTGGGAGAACATCTCCCGGCGCTATCCGGCGCACACCCGAGTGTTCGGCAAGGTGACGAACATCGCCGACTACGGCGCCTTCGTCGAGATCGAGGACGGCGTCGAGGGCCTGGTGCACGTTTCGGAGATGGACTGGACGAACAAGAACGTCAATCCCGCCAAGGTCGTGCATACCGGCCAGGAAGTCGAGGTGATGGTGCTCGACGTCGACGAGGAGCGCCGGCGCATCTCCCTTGGCCTGAAACAGTGTCAGGCCAACCCGTGGAAGGAGTTCGCCGAGAATTACAACCGCGGCGATCACGTCAGCGGCCAGATCAAATCGATCACCGATTTCGGCATCTTCATCGGGTTGACGGGCAACATCGACGGTCTCGTGCACTTGTCGGACATCTCCTGGGACATGCCCGGCGAGGAAGCGGTACGCAGCTTCCAGAAAGGCCAGCAGGTCGAGGCCATGGTGCTGTCGATCGATCCGGAGCGCGAGCGCATCAGTCTCGGTATCAAGCAACTCGCCAAAGATCCGTTCTCGAGTTACATCGCCGAGAATCCCAAGGGCACGATCGTCAGGGGCGTGGTCAAGGACGTGGATGCCCGCGGCGCGGTCATCGATCTCGGCAACGGGATCGAGGGTCAGCTGCGCGCTTCCGAACTCGGCCGGGATCGAGTCGAGGATGCCCGCACGGTGCTCAAGGTCGGCGAGGAGATCGAGGCGAAGTTCATCGGCGTGGATCGCAAGACCCGCACCATCTCCCTGTCCATCAAGGCCCGGGAGGCGCATGAGGAGGCCGAGGCGGTACAGAACTACCGCTCCTCGGAGGCTGCGACGACAGGCACCAGCCTGGGCGAGCTGCTCAAGGAGCACATTGGAGATCGTGGCTAGCTGTGAAGGCGCCGCTCCCGGGATCGGGGGCGGCGCCGGTTTGCCCGTGTCATGACCAAATCCGAGCTCATCGAAATCATCGCTGCGAAGCAGAAGCATCTGCCGGCCAAGGATGTCGAGCTCGCTCTGAAGCAGATGCTCGAAGTGATGAGCGATGCGCTGGCGCGCGGGGACCGTATCGAGATCCGCGGTTTCGGCAGCTTTTCGCTGCATTTTCGCCCACCGCGGCAAGGCCGCAATCCGAAGACCGGCGAGGCGGTGGCGCTCTCGGGCAAGCACGTGCCGCACTTCAAGGCGGGCAAGGACCTGCGCGAGCGGGTCAACAGCGGGGCCGGCGGACCGATCCGGGGGTGAGCCCCGCGCGCGAGGCCGTGCGGATCG
>JAJZMI010000058.1 GCA_021798335.1 Pseudomonadota bacterium
GTCGATCCGCGCAGTTTCTGGGAATACTACAGCCGCAGCTTCGAGTACAGCGTTCGGGACGGCAAGGTGTTCACCGTCATGGCCTCCTACAACGCGATGAACGGCATTCCGACCTCGGCCAACCCCTTCCTGATGACCTACCTGCTGCGCCGCCGCTGGGGTTTCCGCGGCTATGTGGTCTCGGATTGCGATGCGATTGCCGATATCTGCAGCACGCATCATTTCGTGCCGACCTTCGCCGAGGCGGCGGCGCTCGCCGTCAATGCCGGCTGCGACATCAACTGCGGCGATACGCTGCAGAGGTACCTGGGAGAAGCCGTCAACCAGATGCTCATCAGCGAGGAGACCCTCGATCACTCGCTGGTCCGCTCGTTCACGGGCCGCATCCTGCTCGGCAACCTCGATCCCGAGGATGCCAGTCCCTATCACACCATACCGGTCTCGTGCCGGGGCAGCCAGGCCCATCGCAACCTGTGCCGGGAAATGGGGCGCCAGTCGATCGTGCTGTTCAAGAACGAGAACAACACCTTGCCGCTGCGGCCCGAGAGCATCCGCAAGCTCGCCGTCATCGGTCCGCTGGCGGAATACTGCTATCTCGGCAACTACAGCGGCAGGCCCTCGCATCGGGTTTCTCCGCTCGATGGCATGCTGGATCAGTTCGGCATTCCGACGCCCCCCAATCCGCCCCGCAAGGACTGGTACGAGAACTGGTCGGATCACTTCGGACCGCACAAGTACGGGGGTCCGCCGTCGAAAACCTTCGGCAACGACACAGCTGAGGTCACCTACGCCATCGGCTGCACCATGGCGGGCCCGAAGGACGAGAAACTGTGGAACGCGGCCCTCGAGGCCGCGAAGGACGCCGACGCGGCGCTGCTGTTCCTCGGGGACAACCAGCAGATCGATCACGAGGCGCACGACCGGACCTATTTGCATCTGCCCGGCGTACAGCATGAGCTGGCCAAAGCGGTTCACGCCGTCAACCCAAGGACCATCCTGGTGATCGTGTCCAACTGTCCGGTGGCGGTGATCTGGGAGCAGGAGAACCTGCCGGCGATCGTCGGCGGGATGTTCCTCGGTCAGGAGCAGGGACACGCGCTCGCGGATGCGATTTTCGGCGCGTACAATCCCGGCGGCAAGGTCAGTACCACGTGGTACCGGCACGCCGACGACCTGCCGGCGTTTCACGACTACAACATCCGCAATGGCCGCACCTACATGTACTTCCAGGGCGTGCCGCTGTACCCGTTCGGCCACGGCTTGAGCTACACGACGTTCGACTATTCGGATCTGCGGGTGACGGGGGATGTCATCCGGCCCGGCGGGCAGATCAGTGTCGAGATGCGCCTGACCAACACGGGCGCGCGCGAGGGCGACGAGGTGGTGCAGTTCTACGTGCACGTCGCGGGCGGTGACGTGCAGCGCCCCATCAAGCAGCTGGTGGGCTTCGAGCGCGTGCACCTTGCCGCCGGCGCGAGCCGAATCGTGCGTTTCACGCTGCCGCACGCCGATCCGGCGCTGTGCTACTGGGATGAGAGGAAATATCAGTTCGTCGTTGAGCCCGGGGACGTCGATCTGATGATCGGATCGTCCTCGGCGGACATCCGCCTGCGCAACCGGGTCAGGCTCGAAGCCTGATCGTGCAAGGGCTTGGCGCGAGCCGCCGCGCCGTGAATGCCGCGGTGTCGGGACCCAGCGATGCGAGGCGGCGCTCGACGCTCCCCCTGCGTCGAGCGCCGCGGGGGGAGGGGGGTGCTTGAGCGAGGTGCCAAGATGAACTATCGGATCACCGGAACCTGGTCGGCGGCGGCCCTGATCGCACTCGGGGTGGCGGCAACCGCGGCCGCGGCGCAGCCGGCCCGAGCCGCGCTCGGAGGCGGGACGATCCGCATGGCGCGCAACGGCCTCGTGATGACCCAGGATCATACGACCGTGCTGCTCGAGCCGTATGCGCCGAACGTCATCCGGGTCAGCATCAGCAGGCTCAGGACCTATGCGCTGGCGCCGCCCGGCTACGGCATCATCGCCAAGCCGAACGGCGCGGGGTGGCGCTACCGGCGCACCGCCGCTGGCGAGACCTATGCCTCTTCGGCACTGTCGGTGACGATCCTCGGGCCGCCGCGGCACCACAGTCCACACCTGCTCGGCCAGCGGCGCATCAACGAGTTCTTCGGCGACAACGGCGCGCCCCGCTACGGCAACGTGCGGCTGCGCTTCCGGTTGGCCGATGGACGCACGGTGCTCAGGCTGGAGAAATGGTTCATGAGCCGGCCGAGCTACGGCGCGGGAGATCGGGACATTCTCTACGACCGCCGCCCATCGGACCCGCCGTTCTATCGGGTGGGCGCCACGTTCAGCGTGCTGCACGGGGAGCACTTCTACGGGCTCGGGGAGAATCAACAGGGCCGGCTCGACCACCGTGATCAGAGCGTGCGCTGCTGGAGCGACTACGGCGCGGCGGGCGGCGAGCGTTTCTGTGTGCCCTTCATGGTCACCAACAAGGACTACGCCATCCTGTGGGACAATCCGTCGAAGACGACCGTGGATCCGTTTTTCAACGACCGTACCACTTGGACCTCGCAGGTCGGCCAACGGGTGTCGTTTTTCGTGGTCGTCGGCCGGCACGTGAACTCGCTGTACGAGGGCTACCGCCTGCTCACCGGGCCGGCGCAGCTGCTGCCGAAGGGCGCGTATGGGTTCATCCAGTCGAAGGAACGATACGGCACCCAGGCCGAGATCATGGCGGTTGCGCGCGGCTATCGCCAACGGCATCTGCCGTGCGACTACCTGGTGGTGGATTTCTTCTGGTACCCGAAGATGGGCCAGTTCAGCTTCGTCAAGAAAGACTGGCCGGATCCAGCCAGGATGAACGCGCAGCTGCGCAAGATGGGCTTTCGCACCATGATCAGCGTGTGGCCGCGCTTCGCGCCCGGTTCGCGCTACTACGAGGAGCTGCTGCGGGACGGTTGGTTCTATCACCGCGCCGACGGCAAGCCGACCCAGACCAACGACTATCCCGGCAACCGGACCGGCTCGAACATCGACATGACCGATCCGGCCGCGGCGCACTGGTTCTGGCGGATGATCGACCAGCACCTCATCGGCAAGGGTTTCAGCGCCATCTGGGCCGATGAGACCGAACCGGACATCCCGCCGAACGGCAGCTACTTGCACATCGGTCCGGGCACGGAGTACTTCAACGTCTACCCGCTTTTCGAGACTTCGGCGATTTACCGGGGCATGCGCCGGGATACCCGGCGCAGAGCGATGATTCTCGCGCGCGCGGCGTTCACCGGCGCGCAGCGCAATGGCACGATCTTCTGGTCCTCGGACATCACCCCGACGTGGAATACGCTGCAACGGCAGATTCCGACCGGACTCGACGTGGCGGCCTCCGGCATTCCGTACTGGACCGACGACGTGGGCGGATTCTGGAGCCTGCCGGCGGTGGATCACCCGGTGCGCAAGCCGCTGATCAGCCCGGCCGGCGCGCGCGCCAACGTCGGTGGCGACGTGGATTATCCGGAGCTGTACGTGCGGTGGTTCGAGTACGGCGTGTTCCTGCCGATTCTGCGCACGCACGGCATGCGCCGCTTCAACACGGTGTGGTCGTACGGCAAGCAGGCCACGCCGATCCTGGAGAAGTATCTGCGCATGCGCTATGCGCTGTTTCCGTACATCTATTCATGCGCCTATCGGACGTACAAGACGGGCGCCCCGTACATGCGCGCACTGTTCATGGATTTTCCGAACGACCCCAAAGTGGACACTCTGACGAACGAATACATGTTCGGGCCGGACCTGCTGGTCGCGCCGGTCACGCACCAGGGGCGCACCAGCCGCAAGGTCTATCTGCCGGCCGGCACGGACTGGTACAACTACTGGACGAACCGGGAATATCGCGGCGGCCAGACCATCGTGGCGAAGGCCCCGATCAACATCATTCCGTTGTTCGTGCGGGCCGGCTCGATTCTGCCGCTCGGCAAGCCGGTGCTCGACCTCGAGCAGCGCCAGGGCCTGAAGGAGATCCGCATCTACCCGGGCGCCAATGTCACTTTCGATCTGTACCAGGACAACGGCAGAACGTATGACTATGCCAAGGATGGACGAATCACCGTGCTGCACTGGAACAACAGGACCCGGCGCTTCACCCACACGGGCGCGAAGGCATGGTCGGTACCGGACAGCAAGCTCATCAAGGTGATCCATGCGATGCACTGATTCAGCTCATTCTCTCGGCGTTCGATGCGACGCTGTCACCCGCAGGCCGAAGCGGCCCCGGGGGACGGTGGCGCGCGGCGCGGGGCGCCTGCGGGCCGCTCCGATGCTCGCGGCGGGTCTGTGGCTCGCCGTGGCGGGGCTGGCGGCCCACGCGGCCGCGCGGGCGCCGGCAAGGCTGGTCGTAAACGTTGATTTGCACCAAACGGCCCGGCCGATCTCGAAATATGAATATGGAATGTTCATCGAGAACCTCGGTCAGCTCGTGCACGTCAGCCTGTGGTCGCAGCTGCTCGATGACCGCAAGTTCTTCAATCCGATCCTGCCCAAGGCGGATGAGCCGCCGCGCCGCGCGCACAGCCCGTTCCCGGGCATGCAGGCGCGGCGCTGGCATCCGGTGGGGCCGGGTCGATTCGTGACCATGGATACGCACGCGCCGTTTGTGGGCGTGCACAGCCCGCGGGTGGCGCTCAGCGCGGTGGCGCCGCGGGGGATCGAGCAATCGGGGCTCGATGTGCAGCGAGGCAAGCGCTACACCGGCTACATCTATCTGCGTGCGACGCCCGGGGCGAAAGTGCGTGTGACGTTGCGCTGGGGACGCGGTGCGCGGGCGCGCCAGACGGTCACGTTCCCGTACGTGCCGGCGCATTTCACCCGGCTGCCGTTCCATTTCACCGCGGGCGCGAGCAGCCAGGACGCCCGTTTCGAGGTCACGGGCACGGGCGCCGGGACGTTCACTGTCGGCGCCGCCTCGCTCATGCCGGCGGACAACATCGACGGTTTCCGTCCGGGGCCGATCCGGCTGCTGCGCTCGGAGCACTTCGGGTTCATGCGATTCCCGGGCGGCAATTTCATCTCCGACTTCAATTGGTACCATGCGGTGGGTGCCCCGGATTCCCGGCCGCCGTTCTTCGATCATGCCTGGGACACGGTGAAATCGAACGATGTGGGCCTCGACGAGTTCATGACGCTGTGCCGGCTGATCGACACGCGGCCCTACATCACGGTGAACGCCGGCTTCGGCGGCGCGCATTCCGCGGCGCGCGAGGTCGAATACATGAACGGCTCGGTGCTGACGCGCTACGGGGCGATGCGCGCGCGCGACGGTCATCCGGCGCCCTATGACGTGAAGATCTGGAATATCGGCAACGAGCCGTACGGCAAGTGGGAGCTAGGTCACACCAGCGTGAAGTATTACGTGCTGAAGAACAATGAGTTCGCGCGGGCCATGCGCCGGGTGGACCCGTCGATCACGCTGCTCGCCTCGGGCGACATGCCCGACGAGCGAATCAACACGGACAAGCACGCGGCGATCTGTTCCAAGGGCGACTTCACCTGTGGATTCCTCAAGCACTCGTGGGGTTACTTCGACGGTATCACGCAGCATTGGTACGCCAGTGCCGTGCCGGGACCGCATCCTGCCGCGAGCCCGGCCCGGGCGCACCCGACGCTGTTGCAATGGGTTCGAGTGCCCTCGGACGTGGTGCACATGAAAGTCGAGGAATGGCATGCCTATCAGCGGCTGTTCCCGCAGATGCTCCGCAAGAAGATCTTCATGTCCATCGACGAGTATGCCTACACGGGGGCGCCGCCGGATCTGAAGCTTTCACTGGCCTATGCGATGATGTTCAACGAGATGCTGCGGCATACGGCTGCCCTGCGCATGTCGGCGTTCACCATGGGGGTCTCGACGCTCGATTTCACCCGCACCCGCGCGATACTGAACACGACCGGGCACCTCTTCAGGCTGTACACCCGGCACATGGGTCCGGGGCTGATTCCCGTGAAGCTGACCGGCAATTCACCCCAGCCCGCGCCGAGACATCATGTGTTCGGGAATTTCCCCCATACCAACCCGGGCAGCCCGACCTATCCGCTCGACATGGTGGCGGCGGTATCGCCGCATCGCCGGTACTTGAGCCTGGCCGTGGTGAACGCGACGCCTGCTCGGCAGCGATTCGTACTGAACGTCGCGGGCGGCGCGCTCGGCGCTCGGGCGACGCTGTGGCGGATGACCGGTCCGAGCCTGCTCGCGGCCGACACCCTGGGACACTCGCCACAGGTCGTGGTGAAGCAGTACGGCTTGAATCACTTCGGTCGGCGCATCACGGTCGCGCCGATCAGCATCGATATCTATCATATTCCGCTCGTACGGCGCCGGTGAGCCGCTGTTGGGCGGAATGACTCGCTGAGGACGGCGCGTGCGGGCTCGAACGAGATGGGGCGCTTCAAGTCGGATCGCGGCGCTGCTCTTGTGCATGGTTGCGGAGGTGCACGCGCCGGCGCGGGCCGCGGGCCGCGAGCCCGCGCGATCCGGGGCGTTCGTCGCGCGCACCGCGCTGCGCATCGTTGCGGGGATTCGCGGCTCGTGGGCGAAGATGCCCGCAGACATCGTCTCACCGTTGATGACCCCGGGTGCGCTGATCGGTAACGGCAGCTTGGGTGTGGCGATCGGGGGCAGTTCCCATCGTCAGGTGTTCTATCTCGGCCGGGATGACTTCTGGAGCGTGCTGCGCGGGCGGATCATGCCGGTTGGCCGGCTCACACTGACCGTTCCTGCGCTGCGGGGCGCCGCGGCGAGGCTGCGGGAGAACATCGGCCCGGCGGACGTGACCGCGCGCTTTGTGCGCGGTTCGCGCGCGCTGCGCTGGCGCGCCTGGGTGTTCAACGATCGGGACCTGTTTGCCGTGCAGCTGATCAATTCGGGTCAGGAGCCACTGCGCGTGCGGGCGGTGCTGCGCGATGCGTTCGGGCATGAGGACCTGCGGAACTTGAGCGGGATCCGCCACGGCATCCGCTGGCTGCGCGTATCGCCGGAGACGGTCAGGGCGAGCATCGGCGAACCCCGGCGCCCCGGGTCGTTCGACTCCGGTGTCGGCATTCGATCGGTGCAGGTGTTCTCCGCAGAGCCTCTCAGGAGAGCGTCCGGGGCGCGACCGATGTATGCCTGGCACGGGCTGGCGGGCGTGCCGAAGCCCTTCGCGTGCGGGGATATCATCATGCCGGCGCGTCGGTTCACCGTGCGCGCCGAAGTCCGGCTGAACGGCCCCCACCGGACGGGCACGATCTTCTCCGCGGTCGTGGGACATCGGTGGATGAGGCAACGGGTGGATCCGCAGGATCCACTCGGCAATCTGCGCGGCCATGATCTGCCGCGGGCGCAGGGCGCGCTGGCGGGTCTGCGAATCTCGATTGCGCACGGGCGGCTGCGGGCCGACCTGAATGGTACCGTCGTCACGGCCGGCAAGCCGCTGCCGCTGCACCGCTGGGTTGATGTCGCCGTTGCTTACGATGGCGCGCGACTGATCCTGCTCGAGAAGGGCCGCACGATCGGTTCGACGCGCAATTTCCCGACCGCAGCCGAGGTGATGGGGCCGCAATGGGAATGGGCGGCCACCCATCCGGGCGATGCGCACATTCCCTTTGGCGGGATCGGCCCGCGCGGGGTGCTGGCCCTGCGTGTGCTCGGGGCGGCCGCCACATTGCGCCAGGGGACAACACACTTCACTGTCCCGCCCGCAGGGCACGTCACGGTCCTGGTGGCCGCGTTCGACGATCGTGACGAGCCGGGATATGTCCCGGCGGCCATTGCCGCGCTCCGTCTTGCGGATGCGGCCAGTGTGGCGGCGAGCTGGTCGCGGCATCTGGCCGCATGGCGCAGGTTCTGGTCGAAGTCCTATGTCGACATCCCGGACAAGACGCTTCAGGCCTGGTGGTATGGCTCGCTCTACGTGCTGGCCTCGTGCAGCCGATCGGGCCATGTTGCCCCGGGACTGTGGGGCAATTGGATCACCTCCACTCACATGGGCTGGCAGGGCGATTACACCCTGGACTACAACTATGAGGCGCCGTTCTGGGCGGCCTATCCGACCAATCACGTGAGCCTGGCAGACCCTTACGACGCCCCGTTGCTCGCGTGGATGAAGCGCGGGCAGGGACTGGCCCGCAAGCTGCACCAACATGGACTGTTGTACTACACGCACCTGGCCCCCTCGCCGGGCTGGAGCGCGGACAACTTCCGCGCGCTCGATCAGAAGAGCGATGCGCTGTTCGCGGCGGTGGACTGCATTCAACGCTGGCGCTACTCGCACAGCGCGGCCTACGCGCGCAAGATCTGGCCCTTCCTGGCCGGGGTCGCACGGTTCTGGGATCACGATCTGAAATGGGTGCACGGCCGGTACGTGGACGAGGACGATGCTCCCGACGAGCATCTGTGGGGTGCGGCGCAGGACCGCAATCCGGCGACCACGATCGGTTTCTTGCGGATGCTGTATCCGGCGCTGATTGCCATGAGCCGACAGCTGCACCGGGACGAGGGGCGGCGCGCGACCTGGCGACGCATCGATGCGCATCTGAGCCCGTTGCCGATCGCGCCGGCGCGCAGTGTGGCCGCGATTCGCGCCGCGATCCGCCGGCCGATTCCCCGCGATACCCCGGTGATCCTGCAAAGCGAGCGCGGCATGCAGTGGGTGAACATCAGCAAGGGAGAGCGTTTCGGCCCGAACCCGCCGGTACGGCCGGTGGGCTCCTCCGCCGGGATGGATTCGCTGCAGGTGGTGTTTCCGGCCTGGAACATCGGCCTGGAGAGCCGGCCGCGGCTGCGGCGGGCCGCGCTCGATACGGTCGATGACATGCGCCTCTGGTATGACAGCAATGATACCTCGAGCTTCTATCCGGCCGCGGCCGATGTCGGCTATGACCCCAAGGTCATCTTGCGCCATCTGCGTCTGTTGGTGAGGCACATCGGCTATTCGAATTTCGCCTATGCCATGCCGGCCGGCGGGATTGAGAACGAGGCGACCGTGCCGACGACAATTGCCGCCATGCTGCTGCAGAGTTATCAGAGGAACATCCACGTGTTCCCCGACTGGCCGAAGCGCCAGGATGCCTCGTTCGGTGATCTGCTGGCGGTGGGAGACTTCCGGGTGTCGAGCCGATTGACGGACGGGCAGGTGGTGTACGTGCGGATCGTGAGCGGCCGAGGCGGCCCGTGCCGGCTGGCCAATCCGTGGGGAACGCGCCGGCCGGTGCAGGTGCGGGTCGCCGGGCGGCAACCGATGGTGTTGCGGGGCGCGGTATTGAAGGTCTCCACGCACGCCGGTGAGCGCATGATGTTCGTGCCATTGACGTCTGCGGCGTAGAACCGGCTGGGAACCTCGGGGCGGCGCGAGGCGGCCGTGGCAGCGCCGGGACACTCGTCGGTAGAGGCAACGGGGAGGTCAATCCTCACTTCAATGCCGGGTCCGGCACGCTTGAGCGCGGCGTCGAGGATGAGGATCCGTGGCTCGGCGCGCGCCGGGCGCAGCGTCCGACTGCCCGAAACTCAGAGCCGGTAGGCCTGCTTCGGCAGCCGGTACGCGAGATCGCGCGCCACCTGCTCGGCCTCGTTTTCCGGCAGGCGATGCTCGGCCACGAGGCGCGCGAGGAACGCGCAGTCGATGCGCCGCGCCACATCGTGGCGGGCGGGAATCGAAAGGAATGCCCGGGTATCGTCGTTGAAGCCCACGGTGTTGTAGAAGCCGGCGGTCTCGGTGGTCCGCTCGCGAAAGCGCATCAGTCCCTCGGGACTGTCGTGAAACCACCAGGCCGGCCCGAGCTTCAGCGCCGGGTAGTGCCCGGCGAGCGGGGCAAGCTCGCGGCTGTAGCTCGACTCATCGAGCGTGAAGACGATGATGGTGAGGGCGCGCTCGTTACCGAAGCGGTTCAGCAGCGGGCGCAGCGCGCCCACGTAGTCGGTCGCGGTCGGGATGTCCCCGCCGATGTTCTCGCCGAAACGCGCGTGCAGCGGCGCATTGTGATTGCGCCAGGCGCCCGGGTGCAATTGCATGACCATCCCGTCCTCGAGGCTCATGCGGGCCATCTCGGTCAGCATCTGGGCGCGGAACGCTTCGGCGTCGGTGCCGCGCAGCGTACCGGCTTGTGCACTGCGCACCACCTGTTCGAACAGCGCCTCGCTCTCGCGTGCGCCGAGGTCCGCGGTGCGCGCCGTGGGATGACCGTGATCGGTGGAGGTCGCCCCGTGTTGGGCGAAGAACGCGCGCCGGACCCGATGCGCCTCGAGGTAGCCGCGCCACGTCAGCGTATCCTGTCGTGTCAGCTCGCCGAAGCGCGCCAGATTGGCGAGGAAGCCGGGGGTCTCGGGATCAACCAGCGGATCCGGCCGATACGCGCTGATGACGCGGCCCGGCCAGCCGCTGGCGCGAATCGCGGCGTGGTGTTCGAGCGTGTCGAGCGGGGATTCGGTCGTTGCCAGCACTTCGATCCCGAAGCGCTCGAACAGCGCGCGCGGCCGATAGGCGGGCTCGGCGAGCCGTTCGCTGATGCGCTCGAACGAGCGGTCGGCATTTGCCGGCGTCAGCGGCACCTCGATCCCGAACACTTCGGCGAGCACCCAATCCAGCCACAGCCGCGTGGGTGTGCCGCGGAACAGAGGATAGTGGGCGGCGAACGTTCGCCAGATCACGCGCGGCTCGGATCTTGTGCCACTGCCGTCCCGAGCCGCGACCCCGAGCGCCTCGAGTGCCACCCCTTGGCTGTAGAGCATGCGGGTGATGTAATGATCGGGCGTCAGCAGGAGCGACGCGGGGTCGCTGAAGGGCTCGTTGGTCGCGAACCAGCGAGGATCGGTATGCCCGTGCGGGCTGATCAGAGGCAGAGCCCGGACCTGTGCATAGAGAGTGCGGGCGATGGCGCGCGTGCCGGGGTCGGCCGGGAACAGCCGGTCCGGGTGCATGGCACCGGCGCCCGAGCGGAACCCCTCATTCATTGGCGAGCCTCATTGCCACATGATAATGCACTGGCGCGGTCCACCGGGGCCGCGGGCGCGCGCTCAATACGGTACCGGTCCGTCGTCCGGGGCGCAGGGCGGTTGGGCCCCTGCGCTGCCCGCGTCGTAGGGTATGCAGAATGCCTCGTAGGCTTTCAGCGGGAACGGCGGCGGGGCGATTCCGGGCGGCAGCGGCAGATGCGAGATCGACTCCCAGTAAGCGATGCTGGCATCGCGCCACCACTGCGCGTTGTGCTGTTGGATGGCCAGAAAGTCCGCGGTGAGGCGGAAGCGCTGCGGATCGACGTAACGGGCGAGCCCCGCCCAGGTCTTACGCATGCGCGCGACGGTGTCGACGCCGCGCTGGTAGTGTCTGAGGAGCGAATCCCACAACGTGCGGCCCGTGCGCAGGCGATAGGTCCATGGCACGTGGTGAAACCACAGCAGCAGCTTCAGCGGGCAGCGCTTCAGGCTGGCGAACTTCGCGGCCACGTGCGGCGCGTATTGGGAAACCGCATCGCTGCCGGTGGCCGTGCGATTGAAACCGATGCCCTCGGCGTTCGCACGGCTGTAATACGTGCTCGACCAGTCCGGCGGCATTTGCGGGCCCGGGTGAACCCAGGGCCCCGGACCGAAATGCGTGCCGGCCTCCATCTGACTGGCCAGTCCGAGCGGATCCATGTAATCGACCACCGCTTCGCGCGAGATCATCATCATGTGCACGACCGGCCGCACGAACGCCGGGTTGTTGGTGAAGGTCATGCGCACCCAGTCGGCGGCGATGACGCGGGCGGAGGCGTACGGGTTCCAGGCCAGCCGGCCGAACGCGTACCAGTTCGACTGGTTGAAGATCGAGCCGCACCAGTTGCGGTCCGAGCCGATGTTGGCGACGCCGGCGATGCCGGTGTCACGCTCACCGTAGAGCGAACCGTCGATCACGCGGGCGACGGTCGAGCCGCGGCCGCGTTGCCAGGTGTCGGCGCGCAACGCCCCCTGGAACAGCGTCCCGAGGTACACCAGGCTCGTCTGCTGGCCGAGATACTCCTTGGTGATCTCCAGTTCCAGCATTTCGTTGCTCTTGGGCATGGCGCCGAACAGCGGATTGAACGGCTCGCGCGGCTGGAAGTCGAGCGGACCGTTCTTGTTCTGCAGGATGACGTTCTGGTCGAACTTGCCGTCGAG
>JAJZMI010000169.1 GCA_021798335.1 Pseudomonadota bacterium
GTCATTCCCTGAGCGAAGCCAATCGTGTCATCCGCGGCGCGCTGCCCAGGCTGTTGCGCGCTGCCGCCGGCGCGTTCTATGTGTCTCGCGGACCGGAGAGTGCCTTGGAGCTGCAGGTCAGCTGGGGCGACCTGACGCCGGCGCAGAGCTTCTCCTCGGAGGACTGCTGGGCGCTGCGCAGAAGCCGGCCGCACTCGTATGAGCCAGAGCGTTCGAGTGTCGCATGTCAGCATTTCGGCAGCGTCACTCGGGCATGTCTGTGCGCTCCGCTGGTCGCGGACGGACTCGCGTTCGCGGTCTTGCACGTGCAGAGCGCCTCCGCCGAGCCGGTCTCGGCGGACGTGCAGCGCGTCGTCGCGGCTCTGGCGGACCAGCTGTCGCTCGTGGTCGGCAATCTGCGCCTGCAAGAGACGCTGCGCAGCGGCTCGGAGCGCGATCCCCTGACGGATCTCTACAATCGCCGGCATCTGGAGATCTCCCTGCACCGCGAGCTCGCCCGGGCGCAGCGCCATGGGCACCCGGTGAGCCTGGTCATGCTGGACGTCGATCACTTCAAGGAATTCAACGACACTCACGGACACGATGCGGGCGACGCAGTCTTGTGCGAAGTCGCGCAGGTACTGAAGCGTCATTCGCGTGCCGAAGACATCGCCTGCCGCTACGGCGGCGAGGAATTCCTGCTGGTGCTGCCGAGCTGCTCCCTCGACGATGCCTATGCCAAGGCCGAAGCGATCCGGGAAGCGATCGCGCAGCGCCGCGTGGTCATGCACGGCAGCGCGCTGCCGCGCATCACCGCCTCACTCGGCATCGCCAGCTACCCGCTCCATGGCGAGCGCATGGAGGAACTGATCAGCTGCGCCGACGCGGCGCTCTATCAGGCCAAGGCGAGCGGTCGCAACCGGATCATTGCCAGCTCCCCGCCCGGCGACGTCGTGCTGTTCGAACAGAAAGGCCGCGGCACGGGTTGAACGGGTCCAACGCCGTGCCGCATCGTGGCGAAGGCGAGCCGGGGAATTACGCACACGCATTGACATGAGTCACACGGGCGGCCGAACCGCGGTTTTGCCGGCCGAGTATTTTCCGGCGCGCATGCGTGGCTCGCGCGATCCGGGCTATCGTCCCGGGCGAACGACGTTTTCCTCGGCGCTCAGCCCGTGGCCGAGATTACCTTGCCGGGGTTGAGGATGTTGTACGGATCGAGCGCGTTCTTCAGCGTACGCATCAGGGCAATCTCCGCGGGCGTGCGTGAGTACGACAGGTAGTCGCGCTTCTGCAGGCCGATGCCGTGCTCGCCGGAGATGGACGAGCCCGGCCGGGTGCGCAGCGGCCCGTACACCAGTTCCTCGATCTCATGGTGGCTCTGCGGCGTGCTGTTCTTGATGCCGACCATCACGTGCAGGTTGCCATCGCCCAGATGACCCCACACCACGAAGCGGCACTCGCTCCCCCAGCGGGCCACGAGTGCCCGATGCACCTCGTCGAGGTAGCCCGGCATGTCGTCGATCTTGAGGCTGATATCGAAGGCCGATACCGGGCCGTCGCGGGTGACCTGCGCAACGTCGTCGCGCAGGCTCCACATCGCCTGGCGCTCGGTGTCGGATTTGGCGATCACCGCGTCGCGGACCTCGCCGGCCTCGAGCGCCCCGGCGAGCACACTCTCGAACCGCTCGGCGTCGGCCTGCACGCTGACGCCGCGCGTTTCGACCAGCACGTAGAATCGATGACCGTGCGGCAGAATCGGCCGGCCGGGGGCCGGCGCGGTGGTGACCAACCGGTAGAATTCCGCCCACATCACCTCGAAGGACGAGAGTGACCCACCGAGCTCGCGCTCCAGACGGCGCAATGCGCACGGCAGGTGCGCGAATTCCTCCACCGCCAGCAAGGCGACGTTCTCGCTGAGCGGCCTGGAGCGCAGCCGCAGTACGGCGCGCGTGACGACCCCGAGAGTGCCTTCCGAGCCGATGAACAGCTGCTTCAGGTCGTATCCGGCGTTGTTCTTGATCAATGTGTTCAAACTGTCGACGATCGTGCCGTCGGCCAGGACGGCCTCGAGCCCGAGCACCATGTCGCGCGTCATGCCCCAGCGCAACACCCGGTTGCCGCCGGCATTGGTGGCGATGACGCCCCCGAGGGTAGCGGAGCCGCGCGCGCCGAGGTCCAGCGGCAGCAGCAGCCCGTGGGCCTCGGCCGCCTCGCAGGCGTTCTGCAGGATGCAACCGGCCTGCGCGCGCATCACCCGATTGGTCGCGTCGATTGCCTCGATCGCGCTCATTCTCTCCAGAGACAGAGCGAGCGCGCCCCCGGCCGCCGCGCCGTCGACCAGGCCGGTGCACCCGCCCCAGGGCACCACGGGGTGACGCGCGGCATGGGCCTGTCTGAGAATGAACGAGACCTCGGCGGTCGAGCGCGGCCGCAATACCGCCAGCGGAACGCCCAGATCGACGCCCAAGCCGTGCATCTGGGCGGTGTCCCGGACCTCCAGGGCCGCCGCGCCGCGCAGCACGGCCTGCGGGCCCAGTGCGCCTTCGAGCTGTTCGATCAGTGACGACATGGTCGGCCTCTTTGCCTCGATATAAATATGATAAATATCATGAGTGGCGGCGCCCGCCGGCGTCAAGTTGCCGGCGCTATACTTGCGCGATCGACCGCTGCGAGAGTACCGCTTCGATGCGCCCGAGGACGCTCCGCTCTGCCAACAGCGCCCCGCGCGCGAAGGCGCTGCGCCTGCATGGCACCATAGCTCGCGACATCGGTGTGCGCATCGTCTCGGGAAAACTTGCGCCGGGCCGAGTGTTGGAAGGTGAGATCGCCGCCAGCGAGCAGCTGCGGGTGTCGCGCACCGCGTATCGGGAGGCACTGCGCATTCTCGCCGCCAAGGGCCTGGTCGAGTCCCGCCCGAAGCTCGGCACGCGGGTGAGCGAGCCGCGCGCATGGCATCTGCTCGATCCGGACGTGGTGTCGTGGATCTTCAGCGCTCAGCCCGATCCGCGCCTGCTCGCCGGGCTGTTCGAGCTACGCACCATCGTGGAGCCGGCCGCCGCGGCGCTGGCCGCCGCGCGTCGCAGCAGAGGGCAGCTGCGCACCCTGCGCCTCGCCCTCGAGGACATGGCCAGCGAATCCCTGGCCGTCGAAGCGGGCCGGGAGGCCGACCGGCAGTTCCATTCGGCGCTGCTCGAGGCCTCGGGCAATCCGTTCCTGGCCTCGCTGACCAGCGGGATCGCCGCCGCCGTCACGTGGACCACCATCTTCAAGCAGCGCGGCGCGCCTCTGGAGCGCAATCCGCTACCCGATCATCGCCGCGTGTACGAGGCGGTGGACCGGCGCGATCCGGCGGCCGCGCGCGCCGCCATGACCGATCTGGTGCGCCTGGCGCTGCTCGACACGACGCGCGCCCGCGCGCCGGTCAGGAAGCGAGCAGCTGCTCGCTCTGCACGGCGCCGGTAGGGCGATAGCCCCACAGCGCATAGAACAACACGTAGCCATAGCAGATCCACGGCAGAATGTACGACAGATGCAGGCCGATGTGGTCCGCCAGAACTCCCTGCAGCTCCGCGAGCGCGCCACCGGCGATCGCCATGATCAGCAGCCCCGAGCCTTCCTCGGTCAGCGGCCCGAGACCGCTGATGCCGAGCGTGAAGATCGTCGGGAACATGATCGAATTGCACAGGCCGACCGCGAGCAGGCAATACATCGCGACGTGACCGGATGTGGCGAGCACCGTGGCCACCAGCGCGAGCGCGCCGAGCGTCACCATGCTCAAGAGCCGCTGCGGCTTCATCCGGCGCAGGAGCCACGCGCCGATGAAGCGCCCGGCCATGGCTCCGCCCCAATACAAGGTGAGGTAGTCGGCGGCCCGCTGATGCGACAGTCCGCCGATCGAGGGTAGGGACATGAAATTGATCAGCGTCGAGCCGATGCCGACCTCGCAGATCAGGTACAGCGCGATCGCCGGTACGCCGAACACCAGGTTGCGGTGCTGCCAGAGACTGTGGCGTGCTCGCTCGGTCCGGGCCATGCGCCGCGTCTCCTTGCCCAGATCCGGCAGCCGCACCCGCCACACGAGTATCGCGAGCGCCAGCAGCACCACCGCGATCATCGCGTAGGGCAGCTCCACCGTGTGTACGCTCGCGGTCCGCTGCGCGGCCGTCAGATAAGCGGCGCCGTGCGCAGTGTCCGCGGCGCCATGCCCGAGGATCAACAGCCCGCCGAACAGCGGTGCCAGCATCGTGCCGGCGGAATTGAGTGCCTGCACGAGGTTCAGGCGGCTCGAGGCCGTGTCGGGCGGGCCGATCACCGCCACATAGGGGTTGGCCGCCACCTGCAGGAGCGTGATGGAGGCGGCCAGCAGAAACAGCGCTACCAGGAACAGCCCGTAGGACTCCAGCATGGCCGCCGGGATGAACCCGGCGGCGCTCACGGCCATGCCCAACAGGCCGAGCACCACCGAAAGCTTGTAGCCCGTGCGCTCTAGGATCTTGGCCGACGGGATGGCCATGATCAGATAGGCGAGGAAGAACACGAGCTGAATCAGCAGGACTTGCGCGTAATCCAGCTGGAAGGCCGTCTTGAAATGCGGGATGAGGGTATCGTTCAGGACGGTCACGAAACCCCACATGAAGAACACGGTGGCGAGCACCACCAGCGCCGCCGTGTATGCCTGGGCCGTGCCGCCGTGCGGGCGCGCCACGCTCGAGTCGCCGCCGATCATGCCTGCCATGCTGAGGGCTCCGGATCCCGAGGCCCCGCCCCGCATGCGCGGGCCGGCGCCAAGGGTCGCCGTTTAATCAGACAAATGGAGTCCGGACAATACGAAGCGGCCGGACCGGCTGTCAAGCGCTGCTTATTAATCGGATAATTAGGCTTCCCTTGCATTATGATTCTGCTCCGAATTCGTGCTGGCCGGGGGTGTTCATGGCATTGCGTCTGGTGCAGATCGAAATCGCCGCCGAACGTTGCGTGGCGGCGCTTGCGGACGAAGGGCACGCGCACAGGCTGGACGGAGTCGCCAGCGTTTACGAGCTTGCGACGCAGACCATTGCCGCGGGCCTCACCCTGCAGGAGGCGGTGCGCCGCCGCCGCACGGATCAGCGCATCGCGCTCGCCAGCGCGCGGTTGCTGCCGCCGATCGATCATCCGGATCCGGCGCATTTGTACCTGACCGGCACGGGGCTGACCCATCTCGGCTCGGCCGAGAGCCGCGACAAGATGCATGCGCTTGCCGCCGGCGAGGCGGGTCAGACCGACTCCATGCGCATCTTCCGCGAGGGGCTCGAGGGCGGCAAGCCGGCTCCGGGCGGTGCCGGGGCCCAGCCGGAGTGGTTCTACAAGGGGGATGGCTCGAGCGTCGTGGCGAGCGGCGCGCCGCTCGAATCGCCCGCCTTCGCCCTCGATGCGGGCGAGGAGCCGGAAATCGCCGGCATCTACCTGATCGACCCCGAGGGTGTGCCGCGGCGGCTCGGTTTCTGTCTGGCCAACGAGTTCTCCGATCACGTGACCGAGCGGCACAACTACTTGTGGCTCGCGCATTCGAAGCTGCGCCCGGTGGCGCTCGGGGCGGAACTGCTCACTGGCGAGCTGCCCGCCGACGTGCGCGGCACCAGCCGCATCTACCGCGGCGGGCGGCTGCTGTGGGAGAAGCCGTTTCTCACCGGCGAGGCGAACATGTCGCACTCGATCGCCAACCTCGAGCATCATCACTTCAAATATGCGGCCTTCCGCCGCCCCGGTGACGTACACGTGCATTTTTTTGGCACGGCGACCCTGTCGTTCTCCGATCAGGTGCGTACCGAGCCCGGCGATGTCTTCGACATCCGTGCCGACGCTTTCCTGCTGCCGCTGTGCAATCCTCTCAGGCGCGCCGTGGCGCTGGGCTCCGCGCCGCGCCCGCTCTGAGCGAGCACGGATGCGCTGCGCGGCGCCGATGCGGTCAGCCTCGTTTGGCGAGGCGTCGCTCACCCTCCAGCCGATGCGGCCAGCGGGGCAGCTCAGCGGCACGCAGCTCGAGCGGAAGCAGTGCGTCGGGGAAGTCCTGATAGCACACCGGCCGCAGAAACCGCTCGATCGCCAGGGTGCCCACCGAGGTACTGCGGCCGTCGGAGGTCGCCGGGAAGGGGCCGCCATGAACCATGGCATGACATACCTCGACGCCGGTCGGCCAACCGTTGACGATGATCCGTCCGGCCTTGCGCTCGAGTGCCGGCAGCAATCCGTGCGCGAGCGGCTGATCGGCCTCGTCCATGTGCAATGCCAGGGTCAGCTGACCCTCCAGCCGCTCGATGATCCGGCGAATCTCCGTGACCGTTGCGCACCGCACCACGAGCGAGGCGGGACCGAAGGTCTCCTCGG
Source organism: Pseudomonadota bacterium (assembly GCA_021798335.1). Lineage (GTDB taxonomy): Bacteria > Pseudomonadota > Gammaproteobacteria > Steroidobacterales > Steroidobacteraceae > 13-2-20CM-66-19. The sequence goes on from JAJZMI010000169.1 coordinate 6,346, forward strand.
AGAGTTCAGGATGCTCCAGAAACGTGGTGGCGGGAACGCTGAACAGGGCCGCGCGGCCGCAGTTCGCCGCCTCACCTGCGGCGCCGCGCGCGATCAGCTCGGCGCCGTGGGCCAGCATGTGCTCGACGCCCTGCGTGTAATTCCGATGAATGGCCGCGGTGAGCATCACACCGGGGGTGATGTTCGCGAGTGCCGTGCCCGCGGCATCGAGGAACGTCTGCAGACCCGGACTGTGCAACGCCAGGATGATCCCGGGATTGGTGCACATCTGGCCGACGGACTGCGTCAGCGAAGCGGCGAACTCGCGCGCCAGGCGCTCGGCGCTCGAGCCGAGCACCCCGGGCATCAATATGACCGGATTGACGCTGCTCATCTCGGCGAACACCGGGATGGGCTCTGGGCGTTTCGCCGCCACGCTCATCAGCGCCAGACCTGCGGTTCGAGAGCCGGTGAACGCCACGGCCCGAATGCGCGGATCGGCGGTCAATGTCGCGCCCAGCTCGGTGTCCGGGCCGTTGAGCAGCGAGAACACGCCTTCGGGCATGCCCGTCTCGGCCGCCGCGGCCGTGATGGCCTGTGCGACCCACTCGCTGGTACCGGGATGCGCGGGGTGGCCCTTGACCACGATCGGACAGCCCGCCGCGAGCGCCGCCGCGCTGTCGCCGCCGGCGACCGAGAAGGCGAGCGGAAAATTGCTCGCGCCGAACACCGCCACCGGCCCGATGGCGATCTTGCGCTGGCGCAGGTCCGCGCGCGGCGCCGGCTGGCGCTGCGGCATCGCCGGATCGACGCGCAGGCCCAGCCACTCGCCCGAGCGCAGCTCGGCGGCAAACAGGCGCAGCTGATTGGCGGTGCGGGCGCGCTCGCCTTCCAGGCGTGGCTGCGGCAGCGCAGTCTCGCGCTGCGCGCGCTGCAGCAGCGGCTCGCCTTGCGCCAGGATGTGCTTGGCGATCGCCTCGAGAAACAGGGCGCGCCGCTGCGGCGGCAGTGCGCGATAGGCATCGAACGCGGCGTCCGCAAGCGCGCAGGCGGCCGCGACTTCGGCGGCGCCCGCGGCGCTGAAGGCGGGCTCCAGGGGCTGGCCCGATGCCGGATCGAGCGCTGGAAATTTCCGCGGCATGTCCCGTCGCTCGCGGCCGATGAACAACTCTCCAGTCAGTGCCATGTGAACGCTATGCTCCTGATGACGGGTCCGGTGTAAGCGTGATGGTACGCCCCCGCGCATAATGATGCGCCCCCTCCCCGGTCGTTGATTTCTACGGAGTGCACTGCACGATGACAGCTCTCTATTCTGACCTCAAAGATCGAGTCGTTCTGATCACCGGCGGCGGTTCCGGGATCGGCGAGGCCACCGTGCGGGCGTTCGTGGCGCAGCACGCCAAGGTTGCCTTCATCGATGTGGCCCGGGAGCCCTCGCAGGCGCTGGCGGCCGAGCTGGCCGGCGCCGGCGCGACCGTGCATTTCGAGCCTTGCGATCTGACCGACATCGCGGCGCTGCGGCGTTCGATCGCGGCCATCGCCGCGCGGCTGGGACCGATCATGGTGCTGGTCAACAACGCTGCGAACGACGAGCGGCACGCCACCGAGGAGGTGACCGAAGCGGTGTGGGACAGCCGCATCGCGGTCAATCTGAAGCAGCAGTTCTTCTGCGCACAGGCGGTGCTGCCGGGCATGAAGGCCGCCGGGCGCGGCGCGATCGTCAATCTCGGCTCGATCTCCTGGATCATCGGCCAGGGAGGCATGGTCGCCTACACCGCCTCGAAATCGGCGGTGCTGGGGCTGACACGCTCGCTGGCGCGCGATTACGGTCCGTATGGGATCCGGGTCAACGCGGTGGCGCCTGGCTGGATCATGACGCAGCGCCAGCTCGAGAAGTGGGTGACGCCGCAGACCGAGACGGAGATCCGGGCCCGGCAATGCCTAAAGCGCGGACTGCAGCCCGCCGAGGTGGCCAGCGTCATCGTGTTTCTCGCCTCGGACGCCGCCAGCGCCTGCACCAGCCAGCAATACATCGTCGACGGCGGCTGGGTGTGAGCGCCAAGAGGGCGCGCCCGGAGTTACGATGGGTTCAGCGCCGCGTCGCGGCAATCGGATGAGCCCCATGAACACCACCGCCCTCGCCCCGCCCGAAACACGCCTGCTCATCGCCGGCCGACGTGCGGTGGGCGAGGGGCCGCCCGAGACCATCGTGGATCCGGCCACCGGGCGGTGCATCGCATCTGTCCCCGAGGCCACCGGCGAGCAACTCGAGGCCGCGGTTGCGGCCGCCGTGGACGCCTTCGAGCGCTGGTCCCGCACGACGCCGGCGCAGCGGGCCGGGCTGTTGCTCCAGATCGCCGCACACCTCGATGCCGAGGCCGATGCCTACGCGCAGCTCGAATCGCTCAACACCGGCAAACCCCTCGAGGCGATGCGTACGGACGAGATGCCCGCCATCGCGGATGTCTTCCGCTTCTTCGCCGGCGCGGCGCGGCTCCAGAGCGCCCCGGCCGCCGGCGAGTACGTGCGCGGTTACACCAGCCTGATCCGTCGAGATCCCGTGGGCGTGGTCGGTTCGATCGCGCCCTGGAATTATCCGCTCATGATGGCAGCGTGGAAACTGGCGCCGGCGCTCGCGGCAGGCAACACGGTCGTGTTGAAGCCCTCGGAGCAGACACCGCTCACCGCCTTGAAGTTGGCCGGGGCACTGGCCGAGCTGCTGCCCAACGGTGTCGCCAACATCGTGTGCGGACGCGGCGAGACGGTGGGAGCGCCGCTGGTTGCCCACCCGAGCGTACGCATGGTCTCGCTGACCGGCGACGTATCGACCGGACAGAAGGTCCTCGCGGCCGCCGCCGGCAATCTGAAGCGAACGCACTTGGAACTCGGCGGCAAGGCGCCGGTCATCATCTGCGCCGACGCCGATCTGGCGGCCGTAGCCTCGGCCATACGCGTCCTCGGCTTCTACAACGCCGGACAGGATTGCACCGCAGCGTGCCGCCTGTACGTCGCGGCGCCAATCTACGACCGTGTCGTGGCGGACGTGACCCAGGCCGCAAGCAGCCTGAACGTGGGCAGTCCGAGGAGTCCCGGTGTGGATATGGGACCGGTCATCTCGGCCGAACAGCGCCGCCGCGTCGCCGGGTTCATCGAGCGCGCCGCCGCCGCCCGGCATCTGAGCATCACGACCGGCGGCCGAGTGCGCGCCGGCGAGGGTTTTTTTTACGAGCCCACCGTGATCGCGGGCGCCCGTCAGGACGATGAGATCGTCCGGCGCGAAATCTTCGGGCCGGTGGTGACGCTCACGCCGTTCACCGGCATCGAGCAGGCGATCCGCTGGGCCAATGATTCGGAATACGGTCTTGCCTCCTCGGTGTGGACGCGGGACATCGGCACGGCGATGCAGGTGGCCGCCCGCCTGCAGTACGGCTGCACCTGGATCAACGCGCACGGCATCCTGGCCCGGGAAATGCCGCACGGCGGCTGCAAGCGCTCCGGCTACGGCAAGGATCTGTCCGTGTACGCCCTGGAGGACTACACGGTGCCGCGGCACGTGATGTTCAAGCTCGACTGAGTCTGCTGCCGAACAAATCGGCACGCAGCCGCCGGGAGATGCGGCCGAAGCGCACATGAAACTCAGCTGCGGCCGTCATCCTGCTCCGCTGTTGCCGCGCCGAACGCCTAGTGTGGCGCTGCGACCGCGCGCTCGAGCTCGCGCAGGTCGCGGCCGCGGGTCTCGCGGCCGTACCAACCGATCAGCGCAAGACTCATCACGACCGGAACCGCAATCACCGCCGCCGACACATTCAGCGCCGGCACCAGTGCGAGGACGCCGAGCCCCTGGCACAGCAGCCCACCGGCCTTGCTGCAACCGGCCACCCATCCGGTGGCGCGCCCGCGGATGCGCAGCGGATAGTTCTCGGCGGAATACGGCAAGAGAATGGAGATGACTCCGGTCGAGCCGACCAGCAGCAGCACTGGCGCCAGCAGAGGGTTCTGCGCCAAGGGCAGTCCGTTTTGCTGCAGGATCAGCGCGAGCACGCCGGCCGCGGTGGTCGCCGTCATGACCAGAAGTGCGCCCTTGGTGCTCCAGCGCGAATAGAGGACCGCCGCGACGGCGACCACCGGAGCGGCGAGCAGCGAGGAACGGGCGATGAGGGCGGCGGCAAGTCCAATGTTCCGACCCTCTGCCATCAACTCCCCGGGCAGCCACAACAGCAGCCCGAAGTTGACGAAACCCCAGGATAGGCCGGCCACGGTCAGCGCCACGGTGGTGCCGAGGAAGCGCCGGTCTGTCGGCGGCAGGCGCGAATGGTCGAGCCTCGCCTCCTCGTCCCATTCCTCGCTGCGGCTGACCACCACCGAACCGAAGCGCTCGAGCGTTGCCCGTGCCTCTTCGGGTCGCCCGATATGGATCAGGAAACGTGCCGACTCCGGGATCAGCGGCGAGAGACCGATCAGGAGCAGGCCGGACGGCAGATTGAGAAACCACATGATCCGCCAGCCGAAATGCGGCTGCAGCAGCGCCGAGAATCCCGACGCTGCCAGGTATCCACCCAACGTGCCGAGGCCGCCGACGAGCACCAGGCTCCAACCGCGGTGGCGCGTCGGCATGATCTCGGCGAGCAGTGCGTAGGCCACGGGCAGCAGACCGCCGGCGGAGGCGCCCATGAGAAAGCACATGAACACGTTCCAGCCGAATGACGGCATCGCCCCGCAGATCGAGGTGCCGATGAACATCACGGCGGCGAGCAGGATGGTGGCGCGCCGGCCGTAGCGGTCCGCGAGCGAGCCCCAGATGAATGATCCGAGCGTTGCGCCGGTCAGCGCGGCGAACGGCAGCACCGAGACCCCCGCGGTGCTTAGGCCGTACTCGGCGCGCATGCCGGGTATCACGAAGCCGAGCGTGCTCACCTTCATGATATCGACCGCGAGTGCGACTGCGAGGGCCGCCCCGGCCGCCCAGTGCCATACGGTGAGCGGCGCATCCTCGGGCGCCACGATGCGCTCGTGAATCGTCGCGGGGTCGCTCGCGGCCCGCTTGGGCAGCAGTCCATAGGCGGCCGCGGTCGCGCCCGCGAGAATGCACCCCATGCCGAACAGCATCGGTGTTCCCATCGGCATTCCGGCCATACGGTAGTGTGTGGCGCGCGCCATGAGGAATGCCGGAATATGCAGCAGCACGCCGATCACGACGCCGAGACTGCCGAGCCAGAAGGCGAGCGGACTGCGCCGGTCTTCGAACACGAACCATCGGATCAACGGGTTCTCCTGCAGGCGGCTGCCCGCGCCCCGGTCCTCAGCGCAATACGACGAGCAGATCCTTCGGGTCGACCTGCTGGCCCGGCGTGACCAGAACCTCCGCGACCTCCCCGTCGATCTCCGCGCGCACCTGAGTCTCCATCTTCATCGCCTCCAGGCTCACCAGGACATCGCCGCGCGCCACTTTGCGACCGACGCTCACCGCAATCGTCGCGATCGTGCCGGGCATCGGCGCGCCGACCTGCTTCGGATCATCGGGTTGGGCCTTGCGTGGCGCCGGACGCTTCGCGACCTGACTGCGGTCCGCGACCCGCAGTGAGCGGGGCTGTCCGTTGAGCTCCATGAACACCGTCCGCGTGCCGTCCTCGTGCACGTCGCTGCAGGCTATGTAGCGCACGAACAGGCGCTTGCCCCGCTCCAGATCGATGCTGATCTCCTCGCCGGGCTCCATGCCGTAGAAGTACACCGGAGTCGGCAGCATCCCCACGTCGCCGTAGCGGGTCCGTTCGGCGGCATAATCGATCCATACCTTCGGATACATCAGGTAGGAGGCCAGATCATCGTCGGTGACCGGCCGCGTCGAGTACTGTTGGATCCTGGTCCGCTCGGCCTGCAGATCGACCGGCTGCATCGAGGCGCCTGGCCGGCCCGTGAGCGGGGCGGCGCCCTTGAGGACCTTGCGCTGCAGCGCCGGCGGAAACCCGCCGTACGGCTGGCCGAGCTCGCCGTGAAAGAACTTCACCACCGAATCGGGGAACGGCACGTCCACCTGCGGGTCGAGCACCTGCTCGGCGGTGAGGTCGCTGGTGACCATCAGCAGCGCCATGTCGCCGACCACCTTGGAGCTTGGTGTGACTTTGACGATGTCGCCGAACAGTTGATTGACTTCGGCGTAGGCTCGGGCCACACGCGGCCAGTGCGCGCTGTCGATTCCCAGGGCGCGCGCCTGCTCGCGCAGATTGGTGTACTGTCCGCCCGGCATGCCGTGCACGTACACCTCGGAGGCCCCGGAGCGGATGTCGCTTTCGAACGCCGCGTAGAGCCGCCGCACCTGCTCCCAGTAGCCCGACAGCAGGCGCAGTTTGTCCGGATCGATGCCCGAGTCACGCGGACCGTGGCGCAGCGCCTCGACGATCGAGCCGAGATTCGGCTGGGATGTCAGACCGCTCATCGCATCGATGGCGCCATCCACCGCGTCTGCGCCCGCCTCGACCGCCGCCAGCACGCTGGCCGCGGCAATGCCGCTGGTGTCGTGCGTGTGGAAATGAATGGGCAGGTTGATTTCCGCCTTCAACGCCTTGATCAAGGCATACGCCGCGCGTGGCCGGCACAAGCCGGCCATGTCCTTGATGGCGAGGATGTGCGCGCCCGCGGCCTGCAGCTGCCGCGCCATCTCGAGGTAATAGTCGAGTGTGTATTTCTTCTCGCGCGGATCGCTGAGATTGCCGGTATAGCAGATCGCCGTTTCGCACAGCCGGCCGGTCTCGAGCACCGCATCGATCGCCACGCGCATGTTCTCGACCCAGTTGAGCGAGTCGAAAATGCGGAACAGGTCGATACCGCCGAGCGCCGCCCGCTTGACGAAGAAGCGCACCGCATTGTCCGGATAGTTGGTGTAGCCGACCGCGTTGGACGCGCGCAGCAGCATCTGCAGCAGCAGATTGGGCATGCGCTCGCGCAGGGTCGCGAGGCGCTCCCAGGGATCCTCGCGCAGGAAGCGCATCGCCACGTCGAACGTCGCGCCGCCCCAGCATTCCACCGAGAACAGGTCCGGGACGAGGCAGGCGTAGTACGGCGCTATGGCTGCCATGTCGATGGTGCGCATGCGCGTGGCGAGCAGCGACTGGTGCGCGTCGCGCATCGTGGTGTCGGTGAGCAGCACGCGCTGCTCGGCCTGCATCCAGCGGGCGAAGCCCACCGGTCCGAGCGCGTTCAGCCGTTGCCGGGTGCCCTCGGGCGGCTCGCCCAGGGCCACCGGCGGCAGCTTTGCGCTCTCGATCCGCTCCGGGCGTGGGCGGGCGCGCGTTTCCGGGTTGCCGTTGACGATGGTCTCGGCGATGTAGGTCAGGATGCGGGTCGCGCGGTCGCGCTTGCGCGGCCACTGGAACAACTCCGGCGTCTCGTCGATGAAGCGCGTGGTGTAGGAGCCGTCGGCGAAGCGCGGATGCGTGATGACCTGATCGAGGAATCGCAGGTTGGTGACCACGCCGCGGACGCGGAATTCCCACAGCGCGCGATGCATGCGCGCGATTGCCTCGCTCGGCGTCGACGCCCAGGCGGTCACCTTGACCAGCAGCGAGTCGTACGAGCGGGTGATGATGGCGCCGGTATATGCCGTGCCGGCATCGAGGCGAACGCCGAAGCCCGCCGGGCTGCGGTAGGCGCTGATCTTGCCGTAGTCCGGAATGAAATTGTTCTCCGGATCCTCGGTGGTTACCCGACACTGCAGCGCATGCGCCTGAATGCGGATGTCCTGCTGGGCCGGTACGCCGCTGTCGGGTGTGCCGATGCGCGCGCCCTCGGCGATGCGGATCTGCGCCTTGACCAGATCGATGCCGGTGGCGCATTCGGTGACGGTGTGCTCGACCTGGATGCGCGGGTTGACCTCGATGAAGTAGAAGCGGCCGCTGTCGGCATCCTGGAGGAACTCCACCGTCCCCGCGTTGATGTAGTCGGCCGCTCGCCCGATGGCGAGCGCGGCCTGACAGATCTCGGCGCGCTGCGCGTCGGTCAGGAACACCGCCGGCGCCCGCTCGACCACCTTCTGATTGCGCCGCTGTACCGTGCAGTCGCGCTCGAACAGGTGCACCAGCGTGCCGTGGGTATCGCCGATGATCTGGACTTCCACGTGCCGGGCGTGGCGCACGAGTTTTTCCAGATACACCTCGTCGTTGCCGAACGCGCTCTTGGCCTCCCGCCGAGCCACCGGCAGCAGCTCCGCGAGCTGCGCGTCGCTGTCGATCGCGCGCATGCCGCGCCCACCGCCGCCCCAGCTCGCCTTGAGCATGACCGGATAGCCGATCTGCCCGGCCAGGCGCTGGCACTCGGCGAGATCGCCGGGCAGCGGGCCGGTGGCCGGCATCACGGCCACGCCAGCGCGCTCGGCCAGATTGCGCGCCGAGACCTTGTTGCCCAGCAGGCGCATGGTCTGCGGCCGCGGACCGATGAAAATGATGCCGGCCCGCTCGCAGCCCGCGGCGAATTCGGGGTTCTCGGAGAGAAAGCCGTAGCCCGGATGCACCGCATCCACGCGCGCCTCGCGCGCGATCCGCAGAATGTCCTCGATGTCGAGGTAGGCGTCGATCGGACCCTTGCCCTGCCCGACCAGATAGGCCTCGTCAGCCTTGGTGCGATGCAGCGAAAAGCGGTCCTCCCGCGAGTAGATCGCCACGGTCCGCAGGCCGAGCTCGGTTGCGGCCCGCATCACGCGGATGGCGATCTCGCCCCGATTGGCGACCAGAATGCTTCGAATCCCGTGTGACATACGCTCGTTCACCGTTAAAATTCACCTTCGATCATAGCGGCTGCGCGCCGGGCGCGCGCGGGACTGATTCTGAGTGTATGCCATCGCGATTCATGGCGGCGCCGGCGGGTTGCCGCGAGAGCACCTGCCGAGCGAGCAGCAACAGCGCTACCACGATGCCTTGGCCGCCGCGCTCGATTGCGGCTACGCGCTGCTCGAGGCCGGCGGCTCGAGTCTCGATGCGGTCATCGCGGCGGTCCGTCTCCTCGAGGACGATCCGCTGTTCAACGCGGGCCGGGGTGCAGCGCTTACGCGGGAAGGGATTGCGGAGCTCGACGCGGCCGTGATGGACGGCAGCACGCTGCGCGCCGGCGGCGTGGCGGCGGTGCGACACGTGAAGCATCCGATCGAGCTTGCCCGCCGCGTGATGGAAAAATCCCGGCACGTCCTGCTGGTCGGGGCGGGCGCCGAGGAATTCGCGCTCGAGGAGGGTTTCGAGCTGCTGCCCAATGCATACTTCCGGACCGCCGAGCGCCGGACCGAGTTGGATCTGTTGCGCAGCGGGCAGCACGTTTCGGAGCTGGTGCCGGCGCCGCACGGCACGGTCGGAGCAGTGGCGCGGGATGCGCACGGCAATCTGGCCGCGGCAACCTCCACCGGGGGCATGAGCAACAAACGGCCGGGCCGGGTGGGTGATTCCCCGGTCATCGGCGCAGGGACCTACGCCCGAAACGGCGCATGCGCGGTCTCGGCCACCGGACACGGCGAGTACTTCATGCGCCTCGTGGCCGCCTATCACGTCTGCGCCGCGGTGGAGTACCGGGGGCTAGGCGTTCAGGAGGCGGTGCGCGAGACGATACACGAGCGCCTCGCCGGGCTCGGTGGCCGCGGCGGCATCATCGCCGTCGACGCCGGCGGGCGGATCGCCCTCGACTTCAACACCGAGGGCATGTTCCGTGGTGCCCGCGACTCCAGCGGCCGGCGCGAGATTGGCCTTTAGCCGGAATCCCTGTGACCGCCGCGATGCACGGCGGTGGCCAGCTCGGCGACCACCAGTCGTATCCCCTGCAGTCCGGCGCGCGTGTGGGCAATGCCGCCCTCGGCGGCACCCTGCACGAGATCGTCCCAGACCTCCGGCGCATTCAGCCAGCGGGGCCGCAGCCACCCTGCGGCGCGGCGGGCGAGCAGCAGCATGCGCAGGATCGACTGCTTGGCGATCTGCTGCGCGCACTGCGGATGCATGCCGAGCGCCAAGGGCGCATGGTTCGCGTAGCGCCCGGCGATCGACCACGCATAGCAAAGCACGAACTGCGCGCCCGTGATCGCGCGTGGCGTCGCGGACTGCGCCTCGGACTCGGCCTGCGGTGCGTCGCAGACCTGTACGGACTCCAGATTCCGCCAGCGGCGCGGATCGGCAAATCCGGCGTCGAACAGCAGATACGGATGGCTGGCCAGGCGTCTGCGGGCCTCGGCGTCGAGTGCCAGCCATCGCTCGGCGATCCGGCATGCGGCCGGATTTACCGTTCCGGCGTGAGCCTGTTCCACGAGCACCTCCAGGCAGTAGGCGTTCAAGTCGGGCAGCGGCTCGACCACCTCGCGAGGCGGCTGTGGAATCCAGGAACGGTACCCACTCACAGTATTCCAGTCATAATCAACCATTGTAAGACCCTCCGTGCACCCCTCCCCACACGGATCATGGTAGCGCTCGGGCAGGGGTTCCCAGTGCTGCATTTCTGTCAATTTTCGCAGCTAAGTGAGATTGTTCTTTTCTGGAATTGGCCGAAAATGTGCCGCGTGGGCCGCAGTCGCGGCATAAAAACTATGGGAAGGGAACGGCTATGCGTATCGTGGAAGATCGCTATGAGGGGGAACTGCAGAACTTTCATCTAGCTCTGCGGCTCGTTCTGCGCGAGGCTCGCACGCGGACCATCCGCCTGTACACGGGTCTCACGGATCACCGGATCCGCCGGTTGTGGCAGCGCTACTGCGGCGGCTCGCGGGGTCTGGCGCGCCACCGCGGCAAATCGCCGCACCAGGCCAGCTACTTCGTCCGCTCGGTGCGTGTGCGCGAGGAAGCCTCGGTGCTTGCCGCGGCCTACTGCGCCTACGGGCTGACCCGCGAGGAGCAGGTGCCGGGACAGCCGGATGCCGTGCCGACTGTGGTCATGGGTATGCTGCTCACCGATATCTTTGACTACTACTCGGCCATGGCGCGCAAGCCGGCGGTGTCGTTCGAGCACGCGGTGTTTTTGTCCCAATGCCTGCGCGAGGGCAATGAGCTTGCCGTGCGCCGCTGCGCCAAGTGCCACGGGCACATGGTGGTGGAGCGCTTCCCGGTCCGGGACCGCTGGTGCGACCATTGTGTCGCCCACAGGGGCGCGCCGCATACCCCCGGAGGCTGACGCACGCGCGCTGCCCCGTCATCCATGCTGGCTCGTCCGATGTTCTTTTCCGGTGCGTATCTCGACCGTCGCACCGAGGCTCGAGAGCAGACGGATTGGCTGGGCAGCGCGCTCGCCGACCCGCATACGCAGTTCCTGTTGGTCCGCGACAGCACCCAGCTGCTGTTCGGCGGACCGGAGCCGCGCATCGCGTTCGTCAGCGGCCGGCATCCGGCGGTGGCGGCCGCCGAGGCACACCAGTTCGTGCTGCTCGGATGGTTCCGGCAGCGGCGCTGTGTGCTGCTGATGCTCGCGCCCGAATGGCAGGACATCGACCTGCCCGAGGGCGCGGGCTTCCAGGAGTTGCGCGCCCTGTCGCCACAGCTCGCGCCAGAGGAAGCGGGCTTGGCGGCGTGCGCCCGGGCGCTGTCGATCTGGCGCGCACGGCAGCGCTATTGCGGGGTCTGCGGGGCGCCCACCGCGCCGGCCCGGGCCGGCCACAGCGTGGTCTGCACCGACCAGCGATGTGGGCATGAGTTCTTCCCGCGTCTCGAGCCGGCCATCATCGTGCTCGTCACCGATGGCGAGCATGCGCTCCTCGGTCGCCAGCACGCTTGGGAGCCGGGGCGCTACTCGACGATCGCCGGTTTCGTCGAGCCGGGTGAGAGCCTCGAGGACACCGTGCGCCGCGAGGTGATGGAGGAAACGGGTATCCAGGTGCTCTCCACCTGCTACGACGGGTCCCAACCCTGGCCGTTTCCCGCCTCGCTCATGGTCGGCTTCCAGGCCGTGGCCGCGCCCGGAGTGGTGCGCCTCGGTGGCGAACTCCAGGACGCCCGCTGGTTCACACGCGCCGAACTCGGCGGCGGCGCCGTCCGGCTGCCGCCGGTCTATTCGATCTCCCGGCGGCTCATCGACGCGTGGGTGGGAGCGCATTCCTAGTGTGTCTGCTGGTGCTGGCCTGGTGTGTCCACCCCCGCTATCGGCTGATCGTGGCGGCGAACCGCGACGAGTATCACGATCGCCCGGCGGCGGCGCTCGCGCCATGGCCGGCGCCCGATGCGTTTCTGGCCGGCCGTGATCTGCGGGCGGGCGGTACCTGGCTTGGCATCGACCGCGGGCGCCGCTTCGGCGTCATCACCAACTACCGCGACCTGCACCAGGCTCCGCTCGGGGCGCCCTCGCGCGGCGGGCTGATCCCCGATTTCCTGCGTGGCACGAGCGGCGCGGGCGAGTATCTGCGCACGGTCGAGCCGCGCGCAGCCGATTATGGCGGCTTCAATCTGCTGCTCGCTGACGGCGAGTCCCTGTGGTACGCCTCGAACCGAGCGCAACCTTTCGCGCGCCGGCTCGGGCCGGGCATTTACGGCCTGTCCAACGAGCAGCTCGATGCGCCCTGGCCGAAGGTCCTGCGGGTGCGCCGCAGCTTCGAGCAGTGGCTGAAGGCGTCCGCCGCGCAAGCCGAGCCGGCTGACCTGCTGGCGCTGCTCGATGATCGGCGCCCGGCCGAGGAGAGCGAGTCCGCGCTGACGCAGGCCGAACCGCTCGGCTGGGCGCGAGTGCTCTCCGCGCCGTTCGTCGAGCACCCCGAATTCGGCACGCGCTGCTCCACCGCCGTGCTGCTGGAGCACGACGGCGCTCTGCGGCTCAGCGAGCGACGCTTCGATCGCTCGGGTCGCTATGCCGGCGAGGCGCAATACCGCCTGCGCGCCGCCGAGTGGTGTTGAGGGAGCCCGAACCCGCCCTTCGCCGGTAGTCATAACAGATTACAATGACTCGCTTAACGCCGAGCCGATTCGGGTCGGAAGGATAGATGGCGAGTCGCAATCCGTTTCGCGGGGCTCTGCTGGCGCGGCTCTCAGGCGCGCTGGTATTGGTGCTCGCGAGCGTCGTGGCTCATGCCAACATCGCGCTGACCGTCCATGGCGTCGGCGGCGAGCTGCGGGCCAATGTACTCGCGTACCTCAGCTTCGAGGGTTACAGGAACAGCGCCCATCTGAGCGCCGCGACCATCGAGCGGCTGGAGAACCGGGTCCAGAGCGAGGTGCACTCGGCTCTCGAGCCTTATGGATACTTCAGTCCAACCGTGCACCTTCAGGTCGCCAGAATCGGACCGAACGACTGGCGGGTGATCCTCACGATCGATCGAGGCCGACCGGTCCTCGTGCGCGGCATCCATGTACGCGTGCGCGGTGCCGGCGCGGATGATCCGCTGTTCACCCGCGTCACCACGCGTCTGCCGTTTCACCTCGGGGAGCGGTTGAACGAGACAGCCTACGAAGGGCTCAAGAGCCGGCTGCTGCAGACCGCCGCGACGTACGGTTATCTCGACGGGCGCCTGACGCGCCACGAGCTGTTGGTGAACCCGGTCAGGCATAGCGCGCGCATTGCGTTGACTTTCGACACCGGAGTTCGCTACCGCTTCGGCGCGACGGAGTTTCATCAAGATGCCCTGACAAACTCGCTGGTCCACCGTTATCTGCGGTACCGGCAAGGCCAGCCGTTCAATCTGAGCCAGGTGCTCGGCACCCAGTTCGTACTCGACGACTCGGGATACTTCTCCAATGTCGAGGTCGTGCCCGGCAAACCCGACACGGCTGATCATACGGTGCCGGTGATCGTTCGCGCCAAGCGCAGCCGGCCCCAGGTGTATTCGATCGCGGCGGGCTACGAGACCGACACTGGCGCACAGGGAATTTTCAGCTGGCAGGATCGGCGGCTCGATGCGCAGGGTCACCGGATGAGCATCAATCTGGAGTTCGCCCAGGTCACCAAATACAGCCTGCAGAGCAGCTACGTCATTCCCATGGGCGATCCGGCCACCGAGAACCTGGCGCTCTCGGCGCGTATCGAGCAGCGCCAACTGGCCTCGGTCGATGCCCGTACCGTGACCATCGGCCCGCGATTCACCCGCGTCTCCGGCCGTTGGCAGACGGTATTCTTCGTCGAGGCCGTGCATGCCACCGACACGGTGGAGGGAACCGCCTGCACGGCGTTCGTCGGTCCGCACTTCCACTGTGTCTTCCCGCAGTTTCCCAATGCCATCTCGAGCATCGGCAACGCCGATCTGGTGGTGCCGGGAGTGCAGATCAGCTCGGTGCCGGTTGGCTATTTCGGCGAACCGGTGCTCGAGCACGACGTGTCGATCCAGATACGCGGATCGCGCGGCGTGCTCGGCTCGCCCGCCAGCTTCCTGCAGATCCTCGTCCGGTTCGAGCGGGCATTTGCGCTCGCGCCGCGCTGGCATCTGCTGTTGCGCGAGGAATTGGGCGCGACCGCCGCGTCCCATTTCAACGAGATGTCGCCGGTGATGCGCTTCTTTGCCGGCGGCGCCGACAGCGTGCGGGGCTTCGAGTACAACGCGCTGAGCCCGATCTACACGGTCTATGCCCAGGAGAGGAAGTCGCAGTGCCCCGGCCGGGTATGCCCGCTGCGCGTGCAGGCCGGTGGCAAGGACGTGATCAGCGGTACCGTCGAGATCGACCGTAGCCTGCCGCACAACCTGGGCGTTGCGGCTTTCTTCGACTACGGCAACGCGTTCAACAGCTTTCACACGCCGCACCTGCTGCAGTACGGGGCCGGCGTCGGCCTGCGCGTGCGTCTGCCGGTTCTGACTCTCGGTGTCGACGTCGGCCAGCCGCTCTCGGCGCCCGGCAGCCCGCGGCTATACATCAACTTCCTGCCGCGGTTGTAGGCGCCCGCGACCGTGCGCAAATTCCTGACATTGAGCGGATTGCTGACCGGGCTGGCGGCAGCGCTCGGCGCCGCCGCATTGTGGTTTCTCATCTTCACGGCAAGCGGTGCGCGATTCATCGCCGCACGCCTTTCGCGGCGCTTCGGAACGGCGCGCGTACGGATCGAGCAGGTCAGCGGCACGCTTGCCACCGGTGTGCGCGCCGGACGCGTCGTGATCGATCAACGGCACGTGTACGTGCGGTTGCAGAACGTCTATATGCGCGTGCGGCCCTCGGCGCTGTCCTGGCGTACGCTGGTCAGCCCGGACACGACGATCGCGGCTGCGTACATCCGCATCAGGCCGGTTCCGCCGTTGCCCGCGGTCCATCCGCAGTTCCTGCCGTCGTGGCTCGGTGTCCGCGTCGAGCACGCCCATATCGATCGGCTCACGGTGGTGACGGCGAGCGGCAGTCACTTGAGCGCCGAGGGCATCGATGCCACCGCGCGGCTGAGCGCCGGCATTCTGAGCGTCACGCGGCTGACATTGCGCGATTCGGCACTGTCACTGGAGCTGTCCGGCCGGCTGTATGCCGCGCAGCCGCTGCACATCTCGCTCGCAGGCACGTATCACTGGCGCGCGCCGCGCGCGCCGCAATGGTCGGGCGGAGTTGCACTGCACGGTGACTTGGCCAACCTCGACGTGGAGGCGGGTTTGCGCGCACCGTTCCGAGCGCAGCTGCACGGTCTGCTGAGCGAGCGCAACGGCTTGTGGCACGTGCGCAGCGCCCTGACCGTGCGCGGCCTGGATCTGCGCACGTGGTATCGCAGCGGCCGGCTCGGCCGCATCAGCGCACAGCTCGCCCTGACCGGCACCCCGGAGCATTTCACGGTCGGCGGTACTCTCGATCCGGCCGGACTGCACGCCGGGGTCTTTCATGTCGAGCTTCTCGGCGCGTATGTCCGCGACACGCTCACCGCGCGCCGGCTTGCCGTGACCCAGCTCGCCACGGGTGCGTCGGCCACGGCCGCCGGAACGGTGCGCTGGCGGCAGGGTCGCCCGCAGCTGCATCTGCGGGGCGAATGGCATGCCCTGCAATGGCCCCTGGCCGGCACCGCGCGATTCACCAGCGCGCAGGGCCGGTTCTCCTTGGCCGGTGACCTGCCCTATGCGGTCGACGCCCGCGGGGTTGCGCAGATCGGGCACGGACCGCAAGTCCCGGTGCGTTTGACCGCCGAGGTGCGCCGCACCGGCCTGACGGTCGATCACGCCAGCCTCCATCTGCTCGGCGGCGACGTCCGTGCGAGCGGCGTCGTGTCGTGGCTGCCGACTACGCGCTGGTCCCTGCGGGCCCGGGCTTCGGGTCTGGATCCCGGGCAGGTACGCACCTTCATGGCCGGACGGATCGGCGTGAGCCTCAGCGCCTCGGGGGAAGGGTTCGGTCCCGCAGCGTCGCTGAGTGTGCGCATCAGTCGGCTCAGCGGTCTGGTGCGCGGCCAGCCGGCCAGCGGTGGCGGCGGCATTGAGCTCAGGGGCGGGGCCTGGACGTTCCGCGACGTTCACCTCGACCTCGGTCACACTCGGCTCGCGCTCGACGGCCGGGTGAGTCAGCAGCTCGATCTGCGGTTTACGGTGGCTGGTGACTTGGCCCTGATCGAGGCCAGCGACGGCGGGCGCTTCGATGCCACCGGCGTGATCCGCGGAGCGCGGACTGCGCCGCGGGTGCGCGCCTCGCTGTCGGGGTCCCACCTGCGCTTCCGGAATGCGACGCTCCAGTCCCTGGTTGCACACGTCGATTTCGACCCAACCTCCCAGCGCCGCTCGAGTGTTGCCGTGCATCTTCGCGAGCTGCGCTGGCGCCACCGGCGGCTGGCAGATTTCGATTTCACGATGAGCGGTTTCGCGTCGGATCTGCACGCGAATCTCACGGCGCGCGCGCCCGGATTGAGCGTGGCGGCGCACGCCTCCGGAAGCTTCTTCGGCGGGATCTTCACCGGTCAGATCTCGACCTTCAATGTGCTCGGACCGCAAGCGCTGCGGATGCATTTGTCCCGGCCGGCCATGCTGTCGCTCTCGCGCACACAGAGCCGTCTGTCCGCGCTGTGCCTCGAGAGCCGGCTGGGTGCGCTGTGCGCGGCGTGGACCTGGAGCCCGGCGCGCTGGTCGGCCTCCGTGACGACCCATGACCTGCCGCTGGCGACCTTGACCGCCGGCAGGACGCCGACGGTGCAATACGAAGGCCGGATCGGCGCGAAGATCGAGCTGCACGGCAGCGCGGGCCTGCCGGCGCAGGGTACGCTGCACGCGACGCTGGCGGACGCCGTGTTGTCGCGGCGGCTGCTGAGCGGTCAGGTCGAGCAGACGGTGATCGGCTCGGGGGTGCTGAGTGCCGTGGCGCTGCCTGGCGTGATTCACGCGCAGGCCTCGTTGACTTCGGGCGCCATCGGCACGGTGGATGCGGCACTCGCGCTCGAGCGGGACACCCCGACGTGGCGGGCCATGCCTCTCGAGGGCACTCTGCGCCTGCGAACCACCCGTCTCGATCTGATCTCGCTCTATATGCCGGGCGTCGATCAGGTTTCCGGTGTGCTCCTCGCGCGAGCCGCGATCGGCGGGACCCTGGCCCATCCGCGCCTCACCGGCGATGTCCGGGTCGAGGGCGGCTCGGCGAACCTGTACCGGCCGAATCTGCAGATGCACCAGCTGGCGTTGCAGGCCAAGATCGTTCAGGGCGCGGTCACGGTCGAGGGTACGGCGCGGGTCGGTCAGGGGCTGATGCATGTCCAGGGCGAGATGCGCTGGCGTGACGATCTGCCATACGGCGCGCTGCACCTGTGGGGCAGCAACCTGCAGATCGTGAATCTCCCGGAAGCACAGATCGATGCCGCGCCGGACCTGCACTTCCGCATCGCCGGGCGGCGCATCGATGCCACGGGCACGGTGTTGGTGTCGCGAGCGCGGATCGCGCCGCGCAGCTTCGCCGGCGCCGTGAGCGTTTCGTCCGACCAGGTGATCGTCGGGGAGGAATCGTCCAGTGCCGCACATCGCTACCAGGTTGTCAGCACCATCACGCTCGAGCTCGGCAAGGACGTGAACATCGATACCATGGGATTGACCGGCCGGCTCGCCGGGCACATCACCGTGCAGAGCGGATTGGGCAGGGGCCGGACTGCCACCGGCGAGCTGTCGGTCGTGAAGGGGCGGTATTCCGCGTACGCGCGCAACCTGACGATCGAATCCGGCCGGCTGTTCTTCCGGGGCGGGCCGATCGATGACCCGGGCATCGAGATCCGGGCCGTGCGCCGCTACCCGGACGTGACGGCCGGGATCAACGTGAGCGGCACCCTGAAGCAGCCGCAGGTGTCCTTCTTCTCCAATCCGTCGCTGCCGCAAGCGCAGATCATGTCCCTGCTGCTCTCCGGCGGCGGCTCGCTGCAGGCGCTGCAGACCAGCACGGTCGCACGGAGCCAGCGGAATTCGGCCGCGAACGAGCTGCTGACCCAGGGCGGAGCGCTGCTGGCGCAGCGGCTCGGCTCGCGCATCGGTCTGCCCGATGTGACTCTGCAGACCGATCTGAACAACGAGACTTCGCTGGTGCTCGGAAAGTACCTCTCGCCGCGGGTGTATGTCAGCTACGGCGTCGGGCTTACCGAGCAGCTCTCGGCCATCAACCTGCGTTACACCCTCGGCAATCACTGGACGCTGCGCCTGCAGGCCGGGCAGGGCAAGACTCTCGGGATGAGCAAGAGCGGGACGATCGGCGGGCTGGATCTGGTGTTCACCGTGACCAAATGAGGGCCGGACGAGGGCTTGACGTCTGTGAATTAATATGCACAATACGTGCACTTTTATGCAAACTACCACGGTTGCCTGACCCCCATGGACGCCCAGCAGCTCGAGCGGCGCCGGACCATCCTGCGCATCCTGCGCAGCGGCGTGGTCCATCGCCAGGCGGACCTGACGCGACTGCTGCGTGAGCAGGGGTACGAGGTGACCCAGTCCTCCGTCAGCCGCGACCTGCGCGATCTCGGGGTGTTCAAGGCGAGCGGCCGCTATGTGCTGCCTCCGGAGGAACTCACGCGTGCCCAGGGCGATTTCGCGATGCTCGGTCAGTTCGTACGCGGCTTGCGGCGCGCGGGCGCTTCCCTTACCGTACTGCGCACCACCACGGGCGCGGCGCAGAGCGTTGCGGTCGCCATCGACCGCGCCGATTGGCCGGAGGTCGCCGGTACCCTCTCCGGCGACGACACCATTTTCATAGCCACCGCCTCAGCGCGCGCGCAGGACGAGCTTGTCGCTCGGCTGCAGGCGCTTTTTCGGATTTAGCCCATGACCACAGCCTCCACCGCGGGCGAGCAGCCCATTGTTCTTGCGTATTCCGGCGGCCTTGACACCTCGTTCCTGGTGCCGTGGCTGACCGAGACCTACCGCCGGCCGGTCATCACCGTGACGGTGGATACCGGCGGGATCGACGCCGAGGCGGCGCGCACGCTCGCGGAGCGAGCCCGCGCGCTGGGGGCGATCGAACATCATCAGGTCGATGCGCGCGCCCAGTACTTCGAGCAGGTGCTGCGCTTCCTGATCATGGGCAATGTCCGGCGCGGGCAGGTGTATCCGCTGTGCGTGGGGGCCGAGCGGGTGATGCAAGCGCAGACCCTCGCCCACATGGCGCGCCAGCTCGGCACCTCCATGATCGCCCACGGCTGCACCGCGGCCGGCAACGACCAGGTGCGCTTCGAGGTCGCGCTGCGCACGCTCGCGCCGGAACTCGAGGTCCTTGCCCCGGTGCGCGACCACGCCTTCAAGCGGCCGCAAGAGCTCGCGTTCCTGCAGGAGCGCGGTCTGCCGGTGCCACCGTTCGGCGCGGCGTACTCGATCAACCGTGGCCTGTGGGGCGTGACCATCGGCGGCCAGGAGACCCTGACCTCCTCGGGCGGCATTCCCGAACACGCCTGGGTTCTGACGCGCGAGGCATTCACCCGGCCGCGGCCGCCCGAGCATCATGTCATCGCCTTCGAGCGCGGCCGGCCGACGACCCTCGACGACCGCGCGCTCGAGCCGGTGGCGCTGATCGAGGCGCTGGAGTCGATCGCCGCGCCGTTCGGCATCGGCCGGGGCATCCACCTCGGCGATACCATCATCGGCACCAAGGGCCGGGTGGCTTTCGAGGCCCCGGCCGCCGAGGTGCTGCTCACCGCGCATCGCGAGCTCGAGAAGCTCGTCCTGACCGGCCGCCAGCAGCGCATCAAGGAGCTGCTCGCTCAACCGTATGGCGACCTGGTGCACGAGGGGCAGCTGCTCGACCCGGTCTGCCGCGACATCGAGGCGCTGCTCGAGTCCTCGCAGGCGCGCGTGACCGGCTCGGTACGGGTGGCGCTGCGCCCGGGCAATCTGTTCATCGAGGGCGTCGAGTCGCCTTACTCGCTGATGAACGTCTCCAAGGGTGTCTACGGCGAATCGGCCGGCGAGTGGACGGCGCGCGACGCGCTCGGCTTTTCCAAGATCGTCGCGCTGAGCGGCGTGTTTCACCGGCGCGCCGGCGTGCCGGGCGAGAGTGCCTGAGATGGCCAACGGCATGCGCAGCGTCGTGGTCGACAAGATCGCCTCGGTGGCCCAAGCGTGCGGCCTCTCGCACGAGGTGCGCGTCGCGGCCGATATCCCGGCCGAGGAGGGCGTGGTGATCGTGGTCGAGGTGCTGACCAACAAGTCGACGTACAATCAACTGGAGCTCAGCAGCGGCCGCATGGCCAAGGTGCGCAAGGGCGATGTCGTGGTCGGCGCACTGGGACACCGCAAGGCCCTGTTCGGGTATTCCGGCCACATCCCGCCGGCGGTCAAGGTCGGCGACGTGATCCAGATGCTCAACATCGGCGGGGTCCTCGGGGTGTGCGATTCGATCAACCCCGACAAGGGCCAGCCGTTCGACTGCCGGGTGCTCGGCGTCGTGCTGCGCTTTCCCTACCTCGGCGAGCGCATCGGTGTGCCGGCTCGCGTCGGCCACCGCAAGCTCGACCCGTCGGCGCGTTTGGAGACGCTCAACGTCCCGGTCGTGGCGCTCGCCGGAACGTGCATGGAGGCCGGCAAGACCGCGGCCGCCTGCGCCGTGATCAGCCGCATGCGCCATCGTGGCCTGACGGTCGATGCGTTCAAGGCCACGGGCGTCTCGCTGCGGCGCGACATTCTCGCCATGGAGGATGCTGGTGCGCGCCGCTCCGCGATCTTCACCGATTTCGGGGTCGTCACGACCACGCGCAGCAACGGTCCGGCTCTGACCCGGGCGATGCTGACCGAGCTCGCCGCCGGCAAGCCTGATGTGATCGTGTTCGAGCTCGGCGACGGAATTCTCGGCACCTACGGCGTGGATGCCATCCTGGAGTGTCCCGATATCCGCGCCGCCCTGACCGGCGTGGTGCTCTCGGCCAACGATCCGGTGGCGGCCTGGGGCGGGGTGAAGCTGCTGCGCGAGCGTTTCGAGATCGAGCCGTGCGTGGTGACCGGACCGGCCACCGACAATCAGGTTGGTGTCGATCTGATCACGGAGCAGCTGCGGGTGCCGGCGTTCAACGCCATCAGCAGCGGTGCGCAGCTGGGCGAGCATGTCATGCAGGCCGTCGGCCTGGTGCGCCAAGGCGAGCCATGAGCGAGCGCATTCCCGCCGTGGTGCTCGGCGGCACCGGCTACGTGGCCGGAGAGTTGCTGCGGCTGCTCGCCGGACATCCGCACTTCGAGGTGCGCGCGGTGATGTCGGACAGCCAGCCGGGCGAGCCGCTCGGGGTGGCCTTCCCCCACCTCGCGGCGTCCTATGGGGCGGCGTGCTTTCAGCCGCACAACGAGATCCAGTCACTCCTGACCCGCGTGCCGCACAGCGCGGTGTTCTGTGCCGCGCCGCACGGGGTCTCCGCCCAGCTCATCGATTCGCTGCTCACCGCTGCCGAGGCCGCCGGCACCCGACCGCGCGTGGTGGACATCTCCGCCGACTTCCGATTCCGGTCGGCCGACGCCTATCAGCGGGTCTACAAACATCCGCACGGCGCGCCGCAGCGCCTCGCGCAGTTCACCTGCGCCATGCCGGAGCATCTGGCCGCAGCGAGTACGCCGCACGTGGCTCATCCGGGCTGCTTCGCCAGCGCGGTATTGCTGGCGAGCGTGCCGCTGCTCGCCCGGGGACTGACGCCGCCGCAGCTGTTCGTGTCGGGGGTGACCGGCAGCACCGGGTCGGGACGCAAGCCGGTGGCGGGCACGCATCATCCCGTGCGTCACAGCGATCTCTATGCCTACAGCGCGCTTGCGCACCGTCACGCGCCTGAGATCGCAGCCTGTGCCCACGCTGCGGCGGGTGTGTGGGCGGATATCGCGTTCGTCCCCCATTCCGGACCGTTCGCGCGCGGCATTCACATGACGGTGCAGGCGCCGCTGGTGCGGCCGCTCGAGACCGCCGAGGTGATCGGTGCGCTGCGCGAGTTCTATGCCGGATCGCGGTTCGTGCGCGTGCTCGAGACGCCGCCGCGCGTGAAGGACGTCGTGGCGAGCAATTACGCGCACCTGAGCGCGGTGAGCGACGGCCGAACGGTGGCCGTGATGTGTACTCTGGACAATCTCACGAAGGGCGCCGCCGGCGGCGCGGTGCAGTGGATGAACCGGATGTTCGGCCTGGCCGAGACCGACGGTCTGACGGCACCGGCTCCCGGTTGGACCTGAGGCGCAAGAGAACGACATGAACGCAACGACACCGGTTCATTCCGCGCCGCCCGAGGCGCCCCGCGACGCTCTGGCGCCGGTCTACGCCCAATACCCGTTCGAGGTCGATCACGCCGAAGGGGTCTGGCTGATCAACGCGCGCGGCGAGCGCCTGCTTGACCTGTACGGCGGGCACGCGGTGGCCGCCCTCGGTTACGGTCACCCCGGCTGGACCGAAGCGCTGGCCGCCCAGGCGCGCGCCTGCCAGTTCCAGACCAACGCGCTGCCGATGGCGATCCGTGCGCGTGCGGCGCAACGGCTGCTGGCGTTCTCCCAACTCGATCTCGCCAGCGTATTCCTGGTCAACAGCGGCGCGGAGGCCAATGAGAACGCGCTGCGCCTGGCTCTGCGGGTGACCGCGCGGCCGCACGTGGTGGCCCTCGAGGGCGCCTTCCACGGCCGCACCGCCGCGGCGGCGGCCGTGACCTGGGGTTCGGAGGCCTGGTACGGCTTTCCCCGCAAGCCCTTCGATGTCAGCTTCATGCCGCGGCACGAGCCCGGCGCCATCGCCGAGCACGTGACCGAGCGCACGGCCGCTGTCATCGTCGAGCCGGTGCAGGGCCTGGCCGGCGCCGTCGATCTCGGGGCGCCGTATCTTTCAGCGCTGCGCGAGCGCTGTGACCGGGTCGGCGCGCTGTTGATCTTCGATGAAGTGCAATGTGGGCTCGGGCGCGTGGGCGCCCCATTCGCCGCCACCCTGTACGGGGTGACGCCCGATCTGCTGACGACGGCGAAAGCGCTCGGCAATGGCTTCCCATGCGCGGCGCTGCTGACATCGGCGCGGGTATCGGCCGCTTTGAAGGTCGGTGAGCTCGGCACGACCTACGGCGGTGGGCCGATGGCCTGTGCGGCAATGCTCGCCTGCATCGAGGCGATCGAGTCGCAGCGGCTGTTGGAGAACGTCAGGCACATGTCCGAGATGATCCGGCGCACGTGTCACGTCGGGCCGGTGAGCGCCATCCAGGGCGAGGGGCTGTTGCTCGGGCTGCGCATGCGCCGTCCCGCCAAGCAGATCCAGGCCGAACTGCTGCGCCGCGCCATCCTCGCCGGCACGGCGAGCGACCCGCAGGTCCTGCGGCTGCTGCCGCCGTTCATTCTCCAGGCCTCGCACGTCGAGCTGCTGCGCCGGGCGCTGGCGGACATCGGCGAATGAAGCGCTTCCTCGACCTGGCGGAGCTGGCCCGCGAGGAGGTGCTCGCGCTGCTGGAGCTGGCCGGACGGCTGGAGCGGCAGCCGGAGCCGCGCGCCCTCGAGGGCAAGATCCTCGGCCTGCTGTTCATGAATCCCTCGCTGCGCACGCTCGCCTCGATGCAGGCGGGCATGGCGCGGCTCGGGGGCAGCTCCTTCGTGATCACGCCGGGACAGGGCACCTGGCAGCTCGAGACACGCCTCGGAGCGGTGATGAGCGGCGCGGCCGCCGAGCACGTGCGCGAGGGCATCCCGGTGCTGGCCTCGTACTGCGATGCGCTCGGGATCCGCGCCTTTGCCGATGGCCGCGACCTGGCCGCCGATCTGGCCGAGACCAACTTCAACGCGATGGCGGCGCTGACCGGCAAGCCCCTGATAAACCTCGAGTCCGCCGTAAATCATCCCTGTCAGGCGCTTGCCGACTGGAAGACGCTGGACGATCTGGGCGTGCCGCGACACGGCCGCTTCGTGCTCTCCTGGGTCTATCATCCGCGACCGCTGCCGTTGGCGGTCCCGGCCGCGGCGCTGCACATGGCGGCGTTGCGCGGGATGGAGGTGGTGGTGCTGCGGCCGGCAGGCTTTGCGCTGCCGCAGGCGATCATGGACAAGGCTCGCCGCGCCGCCTCGATGAGCGGCGGCTCGATTCGCGAGACCGACGTGCGGCGCGAGGCCCTGGCGGGCGCGGCCGTCATTTACGCCAAGGAATGGGGTGCGACCGAATGTTACGGCGATACGGCGGCGGATGCGCGTCTGCGCGGTGCGCATGCCGACTGGTGCGTGCGCGGCGACTGGTTCGAGCATGCGGCGCCGGAGTGTCGCCTGATGCATTGCCTGCCCGTGCGGCGCAACGTCGCCGTGGCCGACGAGGTTCTCGACGGCCCGCGCAGTGCCGTGCTGCACGAGGCGTACAATCGGCTGACGGCGCAAATGGCGGTGTTGTACCGCCTGCTGAAGGGACTGTGACCCGAACATGGCTATCGATATTCCGACGAGGACTGCGCACTGACATGATCATGCAACCCGGCGACCAGGCACTGGCCATACGCGCGCTGAAAAGCGCGGCACCCTACATCCGCATGTATCGCGGCAAGACGTTCGTGGTGAAGGTCGGCGGCGGGGTGTTTGTCGAGGAGGCTGCCACGCGCGCGCTCATCGAGCAGATCGCGCTGTTGCATTATTTCGGTGTCCGAGTGGTGTTTGTACACGGCGGCGGCCCGCAGGTCACGGAGCTGGCCAACGCGCTCGGCCTGGAATCGCGCATGGTGGAAGGCCGCCGCGTCACCGATCGCCGCTCGATGGACGTCACCACGATGGTGCTCAACGGCACGATCAATACCCGCATTCTGGGCGTGTGCCGCGAGCTGAACGTCGAGGCCGTCGGAGTCAGCGGGGTCGATGCGGGCCTGGTGCGTGCGCACAAACGCCCGCCGGTGCAGATGACCTCGACTGGCGAGTCGGTCGACTTTGGGTTCGTGGGCGATATCGACGTGGTCGATCCGGCGGTGCTGCGCACGCTCCTCGACAGCAATCTGATGCCGGTGGTGAGTCCCCTGTCGGCCGACGATACGGGGACGCTGCTCAACATCAATGCCGATACGGTGGCCGCCGCCCTGGCCGCAGCGCTCGGCGCCGAGAAGCTCGTCCTGTGCACCGGCGTACCGGGGATCCTCGCCGATCGTGCCGATCCGGGCTCGCTCATTTCCTACACCGACCTTGCGGGCCTGCGCGAGCTGTGCCAGCAGGGGTGCATCGCCGAGGGCATGTTGCCGAAGACCAAGGCCATCGAAGCGGCCATCCGCGGCGGGGTGCGCCGCGTGCACGTGGTGTCGTACCAGGCGCCCGAGGGCATTCTCGGCGAGGTATTCACCAACGAGGGGACCGGCACGCTGATCGTCGCGGACGTCAATGCGCTGACGCCGGCCGAGCAGCACGGCGCCGGGGGTTGAGCGTGAGCCGGCTGTGGGACAAAGGCGCGCCGCTCGATGAGCGGGTGCTGCGCTTCACCGCCGGGGAGGACTTCAGCCTCGATGAGCGGCTCATCGCCTATGACGTCCGTGCCTCGATCGCGCATGCCGAGATGCTGCACGAGCAGGGACTGCTTGTGCGGACGGACCTCGAGGCCATTCGCGGCGGTCTGACTGCGCTCGGGCAAGCCCATGCCCAAGGGCAGTGGCACGTTGAGCTGGCCGACGAGGATGGGCACACCGCCCTGGAGCGCCGGTTGACCGAACGAATCGGTCCTGCGGGAGGTCGGGTTCATCTTGGGCGCTCGCGCAACGATCAGGTGCTCGCTGCCCTGCGGCTCTATCTGCGCGATGCGCTCGAGGACCTGAGCGCCGGCGCGGTAGCGGTCGCGCAGGCCCTGGAGCGGCTCGGCGCGCGCGAGCAGACCACGGCGCTGCCGGGCTACACGCACATGCAGCAGGCGATGCCGAGCTCCGTGCCGTTGTGGGCGGGTGGCTTCGCCGCCGAGATCCGCGACGATGCCGAAGCTCTGCGCCACGTCCATCGTCGCCTGGGCCGCAATCCGCTCGGATCGGCGGCCGGCTACGGCACGCCGGGTCTGCCGCTTGACCGCGAGGCGACGCGCGCGAAACTCGGCTTCGCGTCCGTGCAGGAACCGGTGACTGCCGTGCAGCTCTCCCGCGGCAAGGCTGAGGCGGAGTTGCTCTTCCACGTCACCATCCTGCTGCAGGACCTCGGACGGCTGGCCGCCGACGTGCTGCTCTTCTGTACGCAGGAATTCGGCTTCGTGCGGTTGCCGGAGGCGTTCACCACCGGCTCCTCGATCATGCCGCAGAAGCGCAATCCGGACCTCTTCGAGCTGATCCGCGGCCGCTCGGCCACCGCCCAGGCGTGCCTGCTGGAGGTCCTGGCCATCTGTGCCAAGCTGCCGTCGGGATATCAGCGCGATCTGCAGCTGTTGAAGTTTCCGCTGTTTCGCGCCATCGATCTGGCGTTGCAGACGCTCGGCATCCTGCCCGCCGCGCTCGATGCGCTCTCGTTCCGCACCGAGCGTATCCGCTTGGATCCGGCCATCCACGCTGCCGAGGAAGCCAACCGCCTGGTTGTGAGCGAAGGCATCCCCTTTCGCGAGGCTTACCGGCGCGTGGCGGCGAAGCTGAAGGGATCGGGATAGACCGGGTGCGCCGCTGCGCGGCGGGCACGCCCCTGGCGTCCCCGCGGCGTTCATGACCGCCAATCCCGTCTCGGCCGCCAGATCAGCAAGATCACCGGGAGCTGGATGTGCAGGAAGTGCGCGCGTACGGCCGCAAAGAATTCCTCCGCCGGCCGCATCGCCACCCGGCGTGCCCCGGACTGTAGAGCCGGCGCACGCCCCAGAGCATGCCCATCCCCGAGCCGTTCGTCCGCGGTACCTCGCTGGCGCGAGACGCCCGCCCGGAAGGCAGATCGTTCTACTTGGTGACGATCTCGGGTTCCATCGCTGCGAGCTTGGCGAGCAGATTGTTCTGAGCCGCCATCGGGATGTGATGTTGGTCCATGGTGCGCGTCAAGTCGCTGGCCAAGGCATTGAAGGCGGCCTGGGTCACACCGAGATTCGCGTGAATGGCGTGCATGTTCATATTGAACTTGCAGCCGCCGCCTTCGAGATTGCAAAACTGTATGGTCAGTGCCGCCTTCAGTGCCGGAATACTGGTATGCGCAAAATAGGCCGCGATCCGCGGATCTGCGCTGGCCCGGTTGACGAACTCGTTGACCATGGATCGCGTGCCGGCGATCCCACCGAACTGCTGGAAGTAGGACGTGGAGGCCGAGGACACCGGCGAGAAGGCCAAGCCTGCGGCAAGCACACCACTCAACAATGTTGTGGAGAAAATGCGTTTCATGTCAAGTCACCTTGGTTGCTTAGAAGCCCGCAGTGAGCGAAACATAGGCGCCGTTCTGACCCGGCAGTGAGGCAATATGGCCCAGATGTGCATAGGCGGCGGTCATTGACAGGTGTCTGTTGATGAACCAGGCGGCGAAAATGTCCTGCCACGGATCGGTGCGACTTACGGCGTCGCCGAGCGCGTTGTAGCCGACCAATTGATTCTGAGGCATGGCGCGGAATTCATAGCCCACTGCGACGCGACGCGTGATGAATTGGGCAACCGAGATGCCGGGTTCCAGCCTATAATCGTGCGCGTAGCTGCCATTGCGGCCGATGCCGTCAAAACCGAGCAGGTCATCCTGGTCGGCGTCGGTTACATCGAGAGTCAGATTGACGAATGTGTACCGTCCAAACAGGCCGTCAATAAAAAGCTTGCTTGCCGCAACGTAATAGTCCATGCCATCCGGCCGGGCTCCAATCGCATCGATCGTGGCGCCATGTTCGTTATGGTGATAGCGCAATCCGGCGGAGATTTCGGGCATGAGCGTGTTCTGATCGTAAACTATGTGGCCATGTAGACGCCGCTTTATCCCGATGATGGCCTGTCTGAACGCTTCGTCATTGACGAACTGTAACGGTGCGGGCAGCGCAGACACTGGCGCACCGAAGAAATTCCCGATGGCGGCATCGAGCGCCCCTCAGGTACGACCTAGAGTCAATTGCTGATGTGCAAATGACAGTTCAAGGCGGTCGTACAGACCGATCGCGGCACCGAAGTCGTGTAGGCCGTAATTGGGCAGATCGACGTAAGTATAGGCTGCCGTTCCGCCGATCTGATCGTTGGTTTCCTGGCCGGCAATCACCGCCCAGGGATTGATGCCACCCCCGGCCGATCCGTCTACCGAGGTAATGCCGCCGGTGCCGGCGAGGCGTCCGGCCGCCAACGATGCAGGTGTTACACAAAAAAATTGGCTATATCCGGGTTTCCCAAAAGAAAAAGATCGACTGGCTGGTATGTGGTGGATTTTAAAGTGTTTTTCCACACTCCCCAGGGTGAGCATGAAGTGCACGGAATATGCACCGTAATGAGGGAGCTCACCCGGGGTTACCTGTGCTGCCCTGAGTCCACAGCTGTCCGCTGCGTGCACCCAGCCGCTTGGCGTTTGCTGGACTGCGCCGTCTGCCGGCAGGGACTGTGGACTACGGGGGGTCATCCTGCCACTTCCCCTCGAAAACCAACGCTCATCCCCTCGGCAAGGCATTGGTCGTCCCGGAGAGAGCCAATGGCGCTCCTCGAGGGGTGCAATGCAACCTGGCCGCAGCGGAGGCCATGTACCGGTGGTGGCAGAATGCTGCTCCGCGGATGTTTCGCTGTAGCGCACCCATCCTACCGGCGTCGCGTTCGGGCGGCGTGCCTTGGCGCCCGGTCCGGTGCGTTGCGCAAGGCGCATCCGGCGCCGCCTCGCGGCGGCGCTTGAGGCATAATACGGTCGTGATCGGCCAGGTGCGCTCTCAGATCCTGCCGCGGCCGGCGCCCCCGGACCGGGCCTTTCGCGGCGGCGACGGCTTCTATCTGCCGAATTTCTGCGCCTCGCGGGCAGCGTTCGCCATCGTCGTCGTGGCGGAGCTGACCGCCATCGTGGTGTCGATCGCCCGCAGCGCGGCGCAGGGTTTCTGGTCGGAGCTGGCGCTCAGCTCGCTGTTCCTCCTGTGGGTTGGACTGCTGTCCGCGGCGCTGCTGTGCGTGCTGCGCCCGCTGCTCGCGCGCCTCGGGGTGCAACGTGGCTCGAGCGTCGCATTGGCGCTGATGATCGCGGTGGTCGCGGCGGCGTCGGCCGGCGTGTTTCTGCTCGGCCAGACACATCTGGTGCGTGTCGCCGGCGCGGACTTGCTGTTCCC
This sequence comes from Pseudomonadota bacterium, assembly GCA_021798335.1. Lineage (GTDB taxonomy): Bacteria > Pseudomonadota > Gammaproteobacteria > Steroidobacterales > Steroidobacteraceae > 13-2-20CM-66-19. Next base: position 35,760 of record JAJZMI010000169.1, read on the forward strand.
GCGGCGCTTTGGGCCGTTCGTGCTGCGCAATACGGCGATCGGTTTCGTCATTGCCGCGGTGACGCTGCGCTATTTCTACGTGACGCATCAATGGCGGTGCAACATCGAGCTGCGCGCCGCGGCGCGCGTGCATGCCCTGCAGGCGCGCATCCGTCCGCACTTCCTGTTCAACAGCATGAACACCATCGCCGCGTTGACCCGCAGCGAGCCGCGCGCGGCCGAGCAGGCCGTGCAGGATCTGGCCGACCTCTTTCGCGCCTCCCTCGCCGAGCCCCTCGCGACCATAACTCTTGCCGATGAACTCGAGATCGCCCGCACCTATCAACGCATCGAGCAGCTGCGCCTCGGCGAGCGGCTGCGCGTGGCCTGGCATGTCGAGGCTCTGCCGCTCGATGCGCGCGTGCCGGGGTTGCTGCTGCAGCCGCTGCTCGAGAACGCAATCTATCACGGCATCGAGCCGCGCCCGGCCGGTGGCACGGTCGAGATCAACGGCGAGCGCACCGGCGAGCTGCTCTGGCTGGTGGTGCGCAATCCCGTCGGTGTGCCGGCGCGCGAGCACGAGGGCAATCAGCTCGCACTGCAGAACATCCGCGAGCGCCTGGCGCTGCACTACGGCGAGCGGGCGCTGCTGAAGGCCGGTCGCTTCGACGAGGAATACATCGTGACGCTGCGTTTCCCATATCTTCCGGCGCTGGCGCCTGCGGCCGGCACGCGCGACTGACGGCCGCCCATGCTCAGGGTGCTCATCGTCGATGACGAGCCGCCGGCCCGCGAGCGGCTCGGTCAGCTGCTCGATGAAATCGGCGGCGTGCAGATCGCCGGGCAGGCCTCCACGGGGCTCGAGGCACTCGAGCAGGCGGCGCGTCTGGCGCCGGATGTCGTGCTGCTCGATGTGCGCATGCCTGGGTTGGACGGTATCGAGACGGCGCGTTACTTGAATGTTCTGCAGGAACCGCCCGCGATCATCTTCACCACCGCGTATGATCAATACGCGGTCCATGCCTTCGAGACGCACGCGGCGGGCTATCTCCTCAAGCCCATCCGCAAGGACAAGCTCGCGGCGGCACTCGCGCATGCAGGACGGTTGACGCGGCCGCAACTGCGGCAGCTGGCCGCAACCACTGGCGCGCGCGGCCGCACACACGTCGCGGCGCGACGCCGCGATCAGGTCAGCCTGATCGCCGTGGAGGAGATTCTGTATTTCCAGGCGGATCAGAAATACACCACGGTCCGGCACACCCAGGGCGAGGACCTGATCGAGGAGTCGCTGCGCACGCTCGAGGAGGATCTCGGGGAGAATTTCGTGCGCATTCATCGCAATACACTGGCCAATACCCGCTACCTGCAGCGCATCGTGCGTGACGCGGACGGACACTACTGCGTCCTGCTGCGCGGGTGTTCCACCCCGTTGCCGGTCAGCCGCCGCCTGGCCGGGGAGCTGCGCGAGCGGTTCAGGGTCTGACCGCGGGCAGGCACTTACGGTATGCTCGCGCCGATGCGCATCGGCTTCACCAAGATGCACGGCCTCGGCAACGACTTCGCGGTGTTCGATGCGCCGGCCGGGCCCGCACCCCTTGCGCAGGCGCAGCTGCGCCGGCTCGCCGACCGCCACACCGGCATCGGTTTCGATCAGGCGTTGCTGCTGCAACCGCCGCAGCGAGCCGGAACCGACGCGTTTTACCGCATCTTCAACGCCGATGGGCGCGAAGTGGAGCAGTGCGGCAACGGTGCGCGCTGCATTGCCGCACTGATTGCCGGGCGCGGCGCCGGGCGCGGCGGGGTCGTCACGCTCGACAGTCCGGCCGGGCTGGTGCACGCGCGTGTGCGGCCCGGTGGGCCGGTTTCGGTGGACATGGGGGCGGTGCGCTTCGAACCGGCCGCCCTGCCGTTCGATGCGCCACAGGAGGCCGAACGCTATCGGCTCGAGGTCGAGGGCGAGGTGCTCGAGATCGGCGCGGTCTCGATCGGCAATCCCCATGCCGTGCTGCTCGTCGACTCGGTCGACACCGCGCCGGTGGCACGCCTGGGTCCGGCGATCGAGCATCATCGGCGCTTCCCGAAACGGGTCAACGCCGGGTTCATGCAGGTGCTGGACCGCGCGCGCGTCCGCCTGCGCGTGTACGAGCGCGGCGCCGGCGAGACGCTCGCCTGCGGCACGGGCGCATGCGCGGCGGTGGCGGTCGGACGCCGTTGGGGTCTGCTCGATCGCGACGTCAGCGTCGGCGCGCGCGGCGGCGAGCTGCTCGTCAGCTGGGGTGGTCCCGGCGAGTCCATCTGGTTGAGCGGACCGGCCCAAGTGGCCTTTGAAGGTCATATCGATCTATGAGGAGCTGCCACTCATCATGACAACACGCGAAGCCCACGAAATCACCGCGAGCGAGGTGGACGAGGAGTCCATCGCCGCGTTCCTGCAACTCAACCCGGACTTCTTCGAGCGCCACCAGGGGTTGCTGCTGCGACTACGGCTGCCGCATGCGCGCGGCGGCTCGACCATCTCGCTCGTGGAGCGTCAGATCGAGGTCATGCGCGAGAAGCACGCGCAGCTGGAGGGCAGGCTCGCCGAGCTGCTCGCCGTCGCCCGCGCCAACGACGTCGTCGCCGACAAGCTGCACCGCTTCACGCGCCGGCTCCTGCTGGCCGGCAGTCGCGCCGATGCGATCGGTCGGATCGAGACCAGCCTGCGCGAGGACCTCGACGCCTATCACAGTGTGCTGCTGCTGGTCGGGGAATACCCCGATCTGGCGCCGCAGCGCTTCGTGCATGCCGTCAGCCCGGAAAGCCCGGCGCTGAAGTCCTTCGAAACGCTCTTCGGCGGCGGCAAGCCACGCTGTGGTCAGGTGCGCGATTCGCAGCGCGAGCTGCTGTTCGGGCCGGACTCGGCGCAGATTGCCTCGGTGGCGCTCGTGCCGCTGATCGACAAGGGCGCGCCGCTCGGCCTGCTGAGCCTCGGCAGTCCCGATCGCGACCGATTCCATCCGGGCATGAGCACCGAATTCCTGGCCCGCATGGCGGACCTGATCGTCGATGCCCTGACGCTGCGCCGCGGTGCCTGAGCGCCAAGCGGCCGCGGCGGTGGAGATGAGTCCGGAGGCAAGCGACTGGTTGGAGCGCTTCCGGTGCTACCTCGCGAACGAGCGGCGCGCATCATTGCACACCGTCTCGAGCTACCTGCGCGACCTGGGCGCGCTGAGCGCGTTCTGCGCTCGCGAGGGAATTCCGCGGTGGAGCGACCTCGATGCCGCGCGGGTGCGCATGTTCGCCGCGAAAGCGCATGCCGGCGGGCTGGCCCCGCGCAGCGTCCAGCGGCGCCTCTCGGCGGTGCGCAGCTTCTATGATTTCCTGTTGCGCGAGGCCCAGGTGCAGCGCGAGCGGGGCGCGGGCGGCGATCTGCGGGCGCTGCGGGGCAATCCGGCGATCGAGGTGCGCGCGCCCAAGGCCGCGCGCCGGCTTCCCGGTACGCTCGACGCGGACCAGATGGCGCGATTGCTGGCCATCACGGATACCACGCCCATTGCGGTTCGCGACTGCGCCATGATGGAGCTGCTGTACTCCTCGGGACTGCGGCTCGCCGAGCTCACCGGGCTCGACCTCGAGCATCTCGATCTGTGCGACCGCACCGTACGGGTGCTCGGCAAGGGCCGCAAGGAACGGATCGTGCCCGTCGGAGGCAAGGCCGTGCAGGCCCTCGAGCGCTGGCTGAAGCAGCGCGCCGCTTGGGCGGCCGAGGCCGAGCAGGCGCTGTTCCTCGGGCGCGGCGGCCGGCGGCTCGGCCGCCGGCAGATCGAGAAGCGCATCTTCTATTGGGCGCGCCGCCAGGGCTTGCCGCAGCACGTGTACCCGCATTTGTTCCGCCATTCCTTCGCCTCGCACCTGCTCGAATCCGGCGCCGAGCTGCGTGGCGTGCAGGAGTTGCTCGGCCATGCCGATATCGCCACGACGCAGATATACACGCACCTTGATTTCCAGCATCTCGCCCGCATCTACGATGCGGCGCACCCGCGGGCGCGGCGCAAATCCTGATGCGCGGGATCTGGGCGATACCCGCTGACTCGACCCGGCGAGCAAATCATGACTGATCGCACATCCTGCTTCGATCCGCACGGCACGACCATCCTCGGCGTCCGCCGCAACGGCAGCGTCGCCCTCGGGGGCGACGGCCAGGTGACACTGGGCAACACAGTGATGAAGGGCAATGCCCGCAAGGTGCGCCGCCTGTACAACGACAAGGTGCTGGCCGGCTTCGCCGGCGGCACCGCCGATGCGTTCACGCTGTTCGAGCGCTTCGAGGGCAAGCTGGAGAAATACGGCAACCTGACCCGCGCGGCGATCGAGTTGGCCAAGGATTGGCGTGCCGACCGGTATCTGCGCCGTCTCGAGGCACTGCTGCTGGTCGGGGATCCGGACAAGCTTTTGGTGATCTCCGGGAACGGGGACGTCATCGAGCCGGAATTCGAGGCGGCCGCCATCGGTTCCGGCGGACAGTTCGCCCTGTCGGCCGCGCGGGCGCTGCTGGCGGCCTCGGAACTTCCCGCCCGCGACATTGTCCAGCGTTCACTCGAGATCGCCGCCGACATCTGCATTTATACCAACCGCAATCTGACCATCGAGGAACTGCGGCACGACGCGTCCTGAGGGACTCGGCGGACGCCTTACATCATGTCCACGCTCACTCCCCGCGAGATCGTCCAGGAGCTCGACAAGCACATCATCGGCCAGAACGCCGCCAAGCGCGCCGTCGCGATCGCGCTGCGCAACCGCTGGCGGCGAATGCAGGTGCTCGAGCCGTTGCGCCAGGAGATCACGCCGAAGAACATCCTGATGATCGGGCCGACCGGGGTCGGCAAGACCGAGATCGCGCGCCGCCTGGCGCGGCTGGCGAATGCGCCGTTCGTCAAGGTCGAGGCCACGAAATTCACCGAGGTCGGTTACGTCGGGCGCGATGTCGACTCGATCGTCAAAGAGCTGGCCGACGTTGCCGTCAAGATCACGCGCGAACAGGAAATGGAGAAGGTGCGGCAACGCGCGGCGGCAGCCGCCGAGGAGCGTGTGCTCGATGCGCTGTTGCCCAAGCCGCGCGTGATGGGCTTCTCGACCGACGAGCCGCAGCAGCCGCGCGATGCCGAAACCCGCGAGAAATTCCGGCGCATGCTGCGTGCCGGGGAACTCGAGGATCGCGAGATCGAGATCGAGCTGCGCTCCCAGCCGATGGGCGTGGAGATCATGGCGCCGCCCGGCATGGAAGAGATGCAGCAGCAGCTGCAGTCGATGTTCCAGAATCTCGGCGGCAACCGCACGCGCAGCCGCAAGCTGAAGGTGCGCGAAGCGATGAAGCTGTTGGTCGAAGACGAGGCGGCCAATCTGATCAACGAGGAGGAGCTGAAGATCAAGGCCATCGAGAACGCGGAGCAGAACGGCATCGTGTTCATCGACGAGATCGACAAGGTCACGCGCCGGCAGGAGACCATGGGCGCGGACGTGTCGCGCGAAGGCGTGCAGCGCGACCTGCTGCCGCTCGTGGAAGGCTCGACGGTGACCACCAAGTACGGTCCGGTCAAGACCGACCACGTGCTGTTCATCGCCTCGGGGGCCTTCAGCCTCTCGAAGCCCTCGGATCTGATTCCCGAGCTGCAAGGACGCTTGCCCATTCGTGTGGAGCTCGAGTCGCTGAAGGTCGAGGACTTCGTGCGCATCCTGACCGAGCCGGATGCCTCGCTCACCGCCCAATACCAGGCGCTGATGAGCACCGAGGGCGTTACGGTGCGCTTCTCCACCGACGGCGTGCAGCGCATTGCGCAGATCGCCTATCAGGTCAACGAGCGGACCGAGAACATCGGCGCGCGCCGCCTGCACACCGTCATGGAGCGGCTGCTCGAGGCGGTCTCATACGATGCGTCGGAGCAATCAGGCTCCGAAATCAACATCGACGCGCGCTACGTAGACGAGCACCTCGGCAGTCTTGCCCAGGACGAGGATCTGACCCGCTACATCCTCTGACGCGAGCCGCCGCGCCGGGCACGGGCCGTGTCCGGCGCGGCGCGCCCACCCAATGCAATGTCCGCGCAAGTCACCCGGCGTGCGGGTGATCGTGGGCCCACCGGGTGAGGAAGTTGATGAGCTGGATCGTCCGCCGGTCGCCGCTGGCCAGCCGCGACTCGTTGCCGTGATAGGCGAAGAACGACGGTCCGGTCTTGAAGCGTCCGTCGACGATGATCGTCGGTGTGGCGGTGATCTGATACACCGTTTGCAGTTGTCGCGCCCTGTCCAGCTCGACGTGCACGTCGAACGAGTCGTAGGCGTTGACGAAGGCGCTGCCGGAAATGCCGTGCCGCTCGGCGAAGGCCTCCTGGAGTGCCAACGTCTTTGCTTTCGTCCTGCCGATCATGACGTTCTCGTTGCCGCCGGCGGCCAGCTCCAGCCGGTGGATGGTGTTGAACGCCGTCGGGACCAGATCATCCCGTCCCAGCGCGAGAAGCGTGTAGAACAGCCGCGCATCCGACACCTGCAAGGGCGCCCACATGACCGGCACCTGCACGAATTGCACGTAGGCCGGTTTGGTCTTGCGCCAGGCGACGATGTGAGGCTCGAGCGCATGGCAGAACGGGCAGGCGAGATAGAAGAATTCCATGACCTGCACCTTGCCCGGGGGTGCGTTGGTGGGCTGGGCTGGGCTGAGTACCTTGTAGTTGATGCCGGCCTTCCACCGGCTGCTGACCGGCAGGTTGGCCCCCGCGGCGCGCGCGCCGCCGATGAGACACGCCAGCAGCGCAACCGAAACGGCCAGCACCCCGGAATTGCGTACGACTCGCATCGCCTTAGCTCCTTTGCAGGTGTTCGTGGTCCCACTTGGTCAGGAAGTCGATCAGCTCGATCAGCTGCTGCTCGCCGCCCGCCATGTCTGGGTTGGTCTTGTACCGCCCATCGACGATGATGGTCGGCGTGGAGTCCACCTGGTAGGTCTGCTGGATCTGCTCGGCCTGCTGCAGGTGCGTGTTGACGTCGAACGAGTCATAAGCGCTGGCGAACGCCGCGGCCGAGACGCCGTTCTTCGCCGCGAACGCCTCTTGCATCCTCAAGGTGTTGCCCGGGGTGCTGCCCACCAGGATGGACTCCGAACCGGTTCGCGTCTCCAGCGCATGGATGTATTGGAACGCCTTGCCGACCAGATCGTTCCGTCCGAGGGCCTCGAGGGTATAGAAGAGGCGGGCATGCGCCTGCTGCACCGGGCCCCACATCACCGGCACGCGCACGAACTGCACGTAGGATGGCATGGTCTTGCGCCAGGCGCGGATGTACGGCTCGAGCGTATAGCAGTGCGGGCAGGCGAGCCAGAACACCTCCATCACCTGCACCTTCCCGGGCGGCGCGTTGGTCGGCTGCGCCGGGGAGACCACGTCGTAGTTGATGCCGGGTTGCCACTTGGGGCTGGCCGGAAGGGCCAGCGGACTGTCCGCGGCCGAGCGGATCGAGGCGGAACCGGCGCCGCTCGAGGTGACGGGCAGCGCGGCGGTGGCGCTGGGCGAAGCGCTCGTGCTCGCAGCGCTGGTGCCATGGGCCGCGGCATTGCTCGAGACCGGCGGCTGGCGGGAACTGCAGGCGCACAGCGCCAGGGCGGCCACGGCGGACAAAGCGAGCTGGCGGATCATGATCTCGGCTACTCCTTATCTGGACTGCCTAACGCAAGTCTTGCTCGGACGAGGCCGCCGCCTGCATTTGCGCGCAGGTCAGGCGTTCGGCGATCGCGGACATGATCGGATCGCGGCGCCCGCCGGGGGTGCTCGCGAGGGCCAGTCCGGCCGCAGACCCCGCGAGGGTGCCCGCAACGGCCGGGAGAACACGCTTTTTCGCCATGGCTCGCTCGATGTGATTCCGACCCGATGGTGCGAAAGCCGGGAATTGTACACTACGAGCATGAGCACATTTCCCCATGCAAAGTTTCTGCTGAGCGCCGCCGCGGCCGCGCAATTTCCCGCCGATCATGGCGCGGAGGTGGCATTCGCCGGCCGCTCGAACGCCGGCAAGTCGAGCGCCATCAATGCGCTGGTGGGGCAGCGGGCGCTCGCGCGAGCCAGCAAGACCCCGGGACGAACCCGGCTGATCAATTTCTTCGCGCTCGCCGCCGAGGCGCGCCTGGTGGACTTGCCGGGTTACGGCTATGCCAGCGCGCCGGAGCGGGAGCGGCGCGCCTGGCCGGCGCTCACCGAAGCGCTGCGCCGGCGAAGCTCGCTCCGGGGCGTGTTTCTGATCGTGGATGCGCGCCGTGGAATCGGCGAGGGGGATGTCGCGCTGCTGCAGTGGGCGGCGGGCCGGCCGGCCCACGTGCTGCTGGCGAAGTGCGACAAGCTGTCCCGCGCCGAGGGCCGCAAGGCGCTGGCCGATGCCCGCGATGCGCTCGGCGAAGGGGCGACGGTACAGCTGTTCTCGGCACACGGCGGCGAGGGCGTCGAGCAGGCTCGGCAGGTGCTGCTCGCCTGGCTCGCGATCCACCATTAAAAGACCCCGATGGCCGCGCAGGCCATCGGGGCAGACCAACCCGGCACAGGTCTCGTGTGAACCGGGTTTCGACCCGCTCAGGGAGGGAAGCGGGGAGTGCCGTAGCACTCGCGAAATTCGACTGGGGCCGGGCAGGGAAGTTCCGCGGGACCGAGACTCGTCATGGCTGATAATACATACAGTTTCACGGCGGGCAGCACTGTCTCCAGAATCATGCCTCGTGCCTCGGCCGGGAGGCCGGCGCCCCGCCTTGTATCGGAGATATCATGCTGAAACTCCGTGATTCGAGTCTGTTGCGTACGCAAGCCTATGTCGGTGGCCGTTGGATCGATGCGGATTCCGGCGCGTCCGCCACGGTCCGCAATCCGGCCACCGGCGCCACGCTCGGCACCGTACCGCAGCTCGCTCGCGCCGAGACTCGCCGGGCGATCGCGGCTGCGCATGCGGCCTTCCCGGCCTGGGCGGCCAAGACCGCGTGCGAGCGCGCGGTGCTGCTCGAGCGCTGGTACGCGCTGTTGATGGAGCAGCAGGATGATCTGGCGATGCTGATGACCGCCGAGCAGGGCAAGCCGCTGGCGGAGGCGCGCGCGGAGATCGCCTACGCTGCCTCGTTCATTCAATGGTTCGCCGAGGAGGCCAAGCGTCTCTACGGCGAGATCATTCCGGGGCATCAGAGCGACAAGCGCCTTCTGGTGCTGCGCCAGCCGGTCGGCGTGGTCGGCGCCATCACACCATGGAACTTTCCGGCCGCGATGATCACCCGCAAGGCGGGACCGGCGCTGGCCGCCGGCTGCACGCTCGTGTGCAAGCCGGCGATCCAGACGCCGCTCTGCGCGCTCGCGCTGGCCGCGCTCGCCGAGCGCGCCGGCATTCCACCCGGCGTATTCAACATCGTCACCGGCAGCGATGCGGCCGCGATCGGCGCGGAACTCACCGGCCATCCGCTGGTGCGCAAACTCACCTTCACCGGCTCGACCGCGGTGGGCAAGACCTTGATGGCGCAATGCGCCGGCACGGTGAAGAAGATCTCGCTCGAGCTCGGCGGGAATGCGCCATTCATCGTGTTCGACGATGCCGATCTCGACGCCGCGGTTGCCGGTGCGATCGACAGCAAGTATCGCAACTCCGGCCAGACCTGCGTGTGCGCCAACCGTCTGCTGGTGCAAGGCGGCGTGTATGATGCCTTCGCGCACAAGCTCCGTGATGCGGTCGCCACGCTGCGGGTCGGCGATGGACTGTCGGGGCCCACCGATCAGGGACCGCTGATCGATGCGCGCGCCCTCGCCAAGGTGGAGCGCCACCTCGCCGATGCCGTGCAGAAAGGGGCGCGCCTCCTGCTTGGCGGCCATCGCCATGCGCTCGGCGGTACGTTCTTCGAGCCGACCGTGGTCGCCGACGCGACCGCCGAGATGCTGCTCGCCCGCGAAGAAACCTTCGGGCCGGTCGCACCGCTGTTCCGCTTCGACACCGAGGCCGAGGCGATCCACATGGCCAATGATACCGAGTTCGGGCTGGCCGCCTATCTCTACACGCGGGATCTGGCGCGCAGCTGGCGTGTGGCCGAGGCGCTCGAGTACGGCATCGTGGGCGTGAACACCGGACTGATCTCGACCGCGGCCGCGCCCTTCGGCGGCGTCAAGGAGTCGGGCATCGGCCGGGAAGGCTCGCGCCACGGCATCCTGGAGTACACGGAGATGAAGTATCTGTGCGTCGGGGTGTAGCACCCGCGTCAATGTGCCTCGTCCCAGTTCGATCCGGTGCCGATCTCGACCCGCAGTGGCACGCGCAGCGCGGCTGCCTCGGTCATGCGGCTGCGGACCGCGGCGGTGACGGCCGCGACATGCTCACGCGGGACCTCGAGCACCAACTCGTCGTGCACCTGCATGATCAGATGCGCCTGGTCCTCGTGCCCGGTGCACCAGGCGTCGACCGAGATCATGGCGCGCTTGATGATGTCCGCGGCGCTGCCCTGCATGGGCGCATTGATGGCACTGCGCTCGGCGTACTGGCGGGTCTGCGGATTGCCGGAGCGGATGTCCGGTAGATAGAGCCGGCGGCCGAACACCGTCTCGACATAGCCCTGCTCCCGCGCCCGCCGGCGCGTCTCGTCCATGAAGCGCCGCACGTCCGGGTAGCGTTGAAAATAGCGCTCCACGTAGCTCTGCGCCGCCGCCCGATCGATGCCGAGCTGGCGCGCCAGACCGAATGCCGACATGCCGTAGATGAGTCCGAAGTTGATGGTTTTCGCGAGCCGCCGCTGCTCGGGTGTCACCGCGGACGGCGAGATCGCGAACACCTCGGCCGCGGTCGCCTGATGGACGTCGCGCTCCTCGGCGAAGGCGCGCAGCAGACCCTCGTCGCCCGACAGGTGCGCCATGATGCGCAGCTCGATCTGCGAGTAATCCGCCGCGAGCAGCACCTGCCCGGGCGGCGCGATGAACGCCTGGCGGATGCGCCGCCCCTCGGGCGTGCGGATCGGAATGTTCTGCAGGTTGGGGTCCGTGGACGACAGCCGGCCGGTCTGCGCCACCGCCTGATGATAGGAGGTGTGGACGCGCCCGGTGCGTGGGTTGATCTGCTCGGGGAGTTTCTCGGCATAGGTCGACTTCAGCTTGGCGAGCGCGCGATAGTCGAGCACCGTGCGCGGCAGCGGATACGCCGCCGAGAGCTCCTCCAGCACGTCTTCGGCCGTGGACGGCTGCCCGGTCGGGGTCTTGCGCAGCACCGGCAGGCCGAGCTTCTCGAACAGCACCTCGCGGAGCTGTTTGGGCGAATCGATGTTGAACGCCGAGCCGGCCTCCTCGTGCGCTTGCCCGACGAGCTGCGCCATGCGCGCGGCCAGCTCACCGCTTTGGGCGCGCAACCGCTCACGGTCGATGAGCACGCCGCGGCGCTCCATGCGCAGCAGCACCGGTACCAGCGGCTGTTCGATGTCCGTGTAGAGGCGTTCCAGGGCCGGGATACTCGTGATCTTGGGCCACAGCGTCCGATGCAGCTGCAACGTGATGTCGGCGTCCTCGGCGGCGTATTCGGCGGCCCGGGCGATCGGTACCTGGCTGAAGGGAATGGCCTTGGCGCCCTTGCCGGCGAGCGCCTCGTAGGCAATGGTGTGGACCCCGAGGTACCGGCGCGCGGCCGAGTCCATGTCATGGCGCGTAGCCACGCTGTCCCACACGTAGGACTCGAGCATGCTGTCGTAGCGCATCCCCGCGAGGGCGATGCCGTGATTGGCCAGTACGTGCGCGTCGTATTTCAGATGATGGCCGAGCTTGCCGCGGCGCGGGTCCTCGAGCAGGGGCCGCAGAGCCTCGAGTGTCTCGGTGCGATCGAGCTGGGCCGGCGCGTCCGCGTAGTCGTGCGCGAGCGGCACGTAGGCAGCCTTGCCCGGCTCGACGCTGAACGACAGGCCGACGATCTGCGCCTGCATGTAATCGAGACTGGTGGTCTCGGTGTCGAAGGCAATCAGCTCGGCCCGTTCCAACTGGGTCAACCAGTGCTGGAGGTCCGCACGTGTCAGGACCGTCGCGTAATCCCGCGCCGCCGGCGCTGCGGCCGGCCGCTGGGGCATGGTGTCGGCGTGCTCGGCCGTACCGCCGTCCACCGCGGCGCCCGCGGCGGCTGGCGCGTCCGCCCGTTGCTCGGCATCGGCATCGGCCCGACCCGCCGCGGCCGGGTGCTCCTGGTCGAGCTGATGCAGCAGCGCGCGCAGGTCGAAGCGCGAATACAGGGCGCGCAGGCGCGGCACGTCGGGTTCGCCGGGCGCCAGATCATTCGGACCCAACGGCAGATCAACATCGGTGCGAATGGTCGCGAGCTGGCGCGACAGCTCCAGCGTGGCGAGCCCGGCGCGCAGGTTCTCACCCACCTTGCCGCCGATCTCGCTCGCATGTGCGACGAGGTTGTCGAGCGAGCCGTACTGCGCGAGCAGCCTGGCCGCGGTCTTCGGTCCGACCTGCCGGATTCCCGGGATGTTGTCCGAGCTGTCGCCTGCGAGCGCCAGATAATCGACGATCTGCTCGGGCATGACATCGAACTTCGACTTCACCCCCGCGCGGTCGAGCCGCATATTGTTCATCGTGTTGATCAGCGTGATCGAGCCGTCCACCAGCTGCGCCATGTCCTTGTCGCCGGTGCAGATCACCACCCGGCTCCCGGCGGCGGCCGCGCGCCGTGCCAGCGTGCCGATCACGTCGTCGGCTTCGACGCCCGCGACGCGCAGCAGCGGCAGGCCCTGCGCGGCGATGATCTCCAGCAGCGGGATCACCTGAGCGCGCAGTTCCTGCGGCATCGACGGGCGGTGCGCCTTGTAGGCGGTGAACAGCTCGTCGCGGAAGGTCTTGCCGGGCGCATCGAACACCACCGCGACGCGTGGTGCCGGGTATTCCCGCAGGAACTTCGCCAGCATGTTGAGCACCCCGAGCACAGCTCCGGTCGGCTCGCCCTGCGAGCTGGTCAGTGGCGGCAGGGCATGGAATGCGCGATAGAGATACGACGAGCCGTCGAAGAGCACCAGGTCCGGGATGTCGGGCATGCACCCAGTATAACGAACGCCTGCCGCAGCGCTTACGGTGCCGGCGGACTCGCGGTTCCCTCGTCGGAGCGTTTCCGGGCGGCCCGCCTCGGGTCGCGCAGCGGGGATTTTGCCGCGCTAGAGGGCGCCGGATGCGTGACCACGGCGGCTCTGCGCGCCGGCAGGTAGAGGGGGCCCCTGAACCCACAGGCCGCGCAGCTCAACAGCAAACAGATCCCGCCGGCGATGAGACGCGTGCTGCGCGCGATCATGAGAGCCTCACGTTGCCGCCGCCCCGCGCGCTACGACCGCCAACGTCAGGCGCGAGACGCAGATCAGCCGCTCGCGCTCGTCACGGATCTCGATGCCCCAGACCTGGCTGCGATGGCCGATGTGAAAGGGTCGCGCCGTCGCGGTGACCCTGCCGCCGCTCACCGCGCGCAGGTGGTTGGCGTTGAGTTCCTGGCCGAGGCACATGAAGCGCTCCGGATCGATGCAGAGGTTCGCCGCTACGCTGCCGACGGTCTCGGCCAGAGCGGCCGATACGCCGCCGTGCAGGACGCCGTAGGGTTGGTGGAGATCGGGCGTAACCTCGAGCGTTGCCTGCAGATAGTCTGCCCCGATGTCCGACAGCCGAACGCCGATGCGATCGGCGAACCCGCCGCGCGCGACCTGGGCCAGGGATTGGCGCGAAATGTCGCCGAACCAGATGCTCATGCGGCCGATTCTAGCCCGGAACGCGCGCGGCCCGCAGGGGTCTGGAGGGCTGAGACGCCGCACGCGGACGTTTCCTCGACATCGCGACTTCCCGCCGTTGCACCGGCGGTGGCACTCTTGGCGCCATCCTTCGTGCCTTGAAAGAGAGCGCGTGTCCGTGAAGCTCTACACATACTACCGCAGCTCCGCCGCCTACCGGGTCCGCATCGCCCTGAACCTCAAGGGCATTGCCTATGAGCAGGTGCCCGTGGACCTGCGCGCGGGTGCGCAGCGCGCGGCCGAGTACCTGGAACACAACCCGCAGGGTCTGGTGCCGAGCCTGCAGGACGGCGGCGCGACGCTCGGTCAGTCGCTCGCCATCATCGAGTACCTCGAGGAGAGGCACCCCGAGCCGCCGCTGCTGCCCGGCACGGCGCTCGATCGCGCACGCGTGCGCGCACTGGCGCTCGCCGTCGCCTGCGACCTGCATCCGCTGAACAACCAGCGTGTATTAAACTACCTGCGCGGGCCGCTGGTGCAGGATGAGAGCGCGGTCGAGGCATGGTATCGGCACTGGATCGCCGAAGGCTTCCGCGCCCTGGAGCAGATGGCGCGGCATACGAGCGACGGCCATCACCTGTATGGCGGGCATGTCACCCTGGCCGACGTCTGTCTCGCCCCGCAGGTCTTCAACGCCCGGCGCTTCAACTGTGACCTCGCGCCCTACCCGACTCTGTGCAGCGTCGACGCGTATCTCGCGACGCTTCCGGCCTTCGCCGCCGCCGCGCCCGCGGCGCAGCCGGATGCGCCCTGACGTGCCGCTCAGGCGTGCGGATCGCCGTTCCTGGCGGGCTCGAACAGCTCGGTTTTCAGGCGGAAGATCGCCGAGATGTCCTCGTCACCGTGGCCACGGGCGATGAGCTCGGCGTATTCTTCCAACATGCGCTCGACCATCGGCAGTGAGACGCCGAACCGCGCCGCCATGTCGCGGCAGATGGTCAGATCCTTGGCGTGCAGCCGGACGCGGAAGCCCGCCGGATAGCTGCCGCGGAGCATGTTGGGCGCGCGATGCACGAAGTACCAGCTCGAGCCGGCGCCCTTGCTCAGCGTCTCGATGAGCTTCTCGAGCGGCAGGCCCTGCGCGTGTGCGAACGCCATCGCTTCGGCGACCGCCTCGATGATGCCGGCGCACATGATCTGATTGGTGGCTTTGGCGGCCTGGCCGCTGCCGACCGGTCCGAACAGCGTCACGGTGCGGCCCAGGGCTTGCAGCACGGGACGGGCCCGCTCGAAGGGCTCGGGGTCCCCGCCGCACATGATCGCGAGCGTGCCATCGCGCGCGCCCTCCACGCCGCCGCTCACCGGGCAGTCGAGAAAGCTCACATCCCGGGGGCGAAGCAGATCGGCGGCGCGGCGCGCGGTGTCCGCGGCCGTGGTGGAGCAGTCGATCAGCAGCGCGCCGGCGGAAAATCCCACGGTGAGCGCGCCCGCCATTTCCAACACATCGGCATCCGCCGAGACACAAGTCACCACCACCTCGACGCTCGCGGCCAGCTCGGCCGGCGATGCGCTGGGAGTGACGCCGAGCTCTTCCGCGAGCCTCTGGGCCTTGTGCGGCGTACGGTTCCAGATCGCGCTCAGCAGGCCCGCCTTGTGCAGATTGCGGGCCATGTGCATACCCATCGCGCCGAGTCCGACGAATCCCACACGCATCGCTGTCGCCGCCCCTCCGTCCGTTGCCCGTGATCCTCGGCCGCGACCCATGCAGCGTTGGCGTGTCTTAGAGTCCTGCCCCGACACGTCTTCATGCCGTTCCAGACAGCACTTGCCGTATCTCGGTCCTTGCAAGCCCCAAGGCTTGCAAGGACCTTTGGGCCGGTTCGCGGTTCTTCGTGGGGCGGCGCTGAGGCGGGTGAACGGTCACCCGTTCGCTGCCTCCGCCGCGCAGGCCACTCCCCGCGCGTCACTTCCCGCCCTCTCGG
>JAJZMI010000061.1 GCA_021798335.1 Pseudomonadota bacterium
GCTGCTGCGGGCGCTGCGCGCCGAGCTGCGCCGCCGCTACGGCATCGTGCTGCTCGGGCCGCTCGGCTACGAGAATGCCTACGTGCTGGCCATGCGGCGCCGCCGGGCCGCCGCGCTCGGCATTCGCACCATCGCCGATCTGGCGCGTTTCGCCCCGCGGTTTGTCCTCGGTGGCGATCTGGAATTCTTCGCGCGCCCGGTCTGGCACGATCTGAAGCGGCGCTATGGGCTGCATTTCCGGGCCTTGCGCCAATACGAGCCCGCGTTCATGTATCACGCGCTGATGAGCGGTGCGGTCAACGTCATCGCGGCCTTCTCCAGCGACGGGCGCATCGCCGAGGATCATCTGGTGGTGCTGAAGGATCCCCTGCACGTGATCCCGCCGTACGATGCGGTGATCCTGCTGTCCCCGCGCGCCGCTCGCAATCCGGCGCTGCGCCGGGCGCTCGCGCCGTTGATCAACCATATTCCGATCGGCCTGATGCGCCACGCCAATTTCCTGGTGGACCGCCGCAATGACAAACGCACGCCGCGCCAGGCCGCGAGGTGGCTGGCGCACGCGGCACATCTGCGCTGAGGCAGAGGACGGGGCCGCTCAATCCTCGGCGGCCGCGCCCACCGCGATCCAGGCGAGGTCACGATGTGAGACCGACTCGAGCTTGAACGCACGGGCGGCCGCGGCCATGCGTGTCAGCGCCTGGGGCATGGGCATCAGCGGGGCCGCCCCGGCCTTGCGCGGCTTCAGCAAGCGCACCGGGTTGATGCGCGCGACCACGTAATTGCGCAGATACGGGGAGCGGAACCCGCGGGCCTGCAGGCCCGTGACGATGCGCTTCACGTCGGTGTCGATCGCCAGCAGCCGTGCCGCAAAGTTCTGGCGCTCGCGCAGACTGGCCGAGAGCGGCCGCTCGCTGAAGCGGTCCACTTTCCGCAAGAAGGCGCTGTAGGCGCCGCCGGCGAAGCGTCCGGCGGCTTCGTACAGCAGGCCGAGCGTCAGCAGCTCCGGCGCCTCGAACTGCTCGGCCCAGGTCTGCTCGCTCGCGCGGCCCGGCTGCTGCGCGAGGCCGCGCGCCATGCGGATCACCTCCAGACTTCGATCGCGCAGGTTGTGCGCCTTCTCGGTATTGAGGGCCAGGATCCGGTAGGCGAGCGCCGGGTCCGGGCTGATCAGGACCGTGACCTGGCGCAATCCGAGTACCTTGGCCGCCGCCAGCCGATGCCGCCCGTTCGGGCTCCAGAGCCGGCCGTCGGGCGCGCGGACCACGATCAGCGGATCGAGGAATGCGCCGGTCTGCCCGATGCGTTGCGCGAGGCGCTGCGCATGTGTCGGTGACAAATCGCGCTGAAAGGGCGTGGGTTGCAGCGCGGTGAGCGGTAGGGCGGCGAGCAGCATCTCCCGGCCGTTCAGTGGCTCGCGATATGCGCCGATCGGCGCGCCGCCGACGCCGCGCACCGCTTCGACGAGGGGTGCCACCTCCGCACTGTCCAGAGCAAGAGCGATCTCGGCTGCGCCAAGGCCCCTGGGCTGTTTCCCGGGCGCAAGCTTGCCCCGGCGGCGCGGGGTGTGCGCGCGCCGGGTTTCCCGGGCAGGGCCCGTGCGGGCGGATGCGGCCTTCTTGGATGCTGCCATGGCCCGATACGGTGCCTCGGACGCGCCGTCGCGTCAAAGACACTGTGCGAGAATGACGTCTCATCCCGCCGAGTCCCCCCATGGACATCGTTCCCGCCGCCCCGGTCGCCGCTCGCCTGCCGGCCCAGCGCTTCGACCGAGAAGGCCGCGCGCACATCGATCTGCATGCCGTCTGGGCGCTGGCACTGCCGCTGATGGCCAACAGCGCCGTGCAGGTGGTGTTGAACCTCACGGACATGTGGTTCATCGGGCACATCTCCACTGCGGCACTCGCGGCCGTCGGCGCGGTGCAGTGGCTCATTCTCGGGGTCATGTTCGTGCTTGGGGGCAGCAGCATGGCCGTGCAGACGCTGGCATCGCACGCGCACGGCGCGCGGCGATTTCGGCGAGCCGCGCAGGCGGCCTGGACGGCGCTCTGGGTGACGTTGTGCATCGTCCCGGTCTGCATTCTGCTCGGCATGGCCGGCCGCTTGATCCTGACACCCTGCGGGTTTGCGCCACGGATCGCGCAACTGGCCGAGCAGTTCTGGCTGCCGCGCATCGGCGGCGCATCGATCGCGGTGGCCGCCTGGGCAATGATGGGGTTCTTCAACGGGATCGGCCGCACCCGCGTCAGCTTCATGGTGGCCGCCGCGGCGGCGATTGCCAATGCGATATTCAACGATCTGTTCATCTTTCATTTCGGCTGGGGGGTGGCCGGCTCGGCCTGGGCGAGCAACGCGGCGCAAGCGGCCGGCTTCGGGCTCGGCTTCGTGCTGTTCCTGCGCTCGCCGATTCGCGCGGCGTTCAACTCGCACCTCACGTGGCGTCCGCGCTGGCGCAGCGTGCGCCGGCAGCTTCGGCTGGGAGTGCCGTTGGGGCTGATGCCGGCGGCCGACGTGCTCGGGTTCTCGGTATTCCAGATGATGCAGGTGCGCTACGGGATGATCAGCGGCGCGGCGACCCAGATGGTCACGGTGCTCACCTCCATCGCGTACATGCCGGGTATCGGTATTGCCACGGCCGCAGCCACCCTGGTCGGCCAATCGATCGGGGCGGGGGACCGGTCCTGGGCGCTGCGGCTCGGGACCCGGATCATCCTGCTCGCCGCGCTGGTGATGGGCGGGATCGGACTCGCGCTCGCGTTGGCCGGTCCCTGGCTGATGCCCCTGTTCGCCGGCGGCCACGATCGCGCCTCGGATCAGGCGGTGCGCCTCGGCACGCAGCTGCTGTGGCTCGCGGCGGCCTATCAGTTCTTCGACGGTCTGAACCTCGGCAGCAGCATGTGCCTGCGAGGCGCGGGCGACGTGCGGGTTCCGGCGGCGCTGATATTCCCGGTGTGCTGGCTGGTCTTTCTGCCGCTCGCGCATGCATTTACATTCGCGCCTGGGCAGGGCGGGTTCCGCTTCCTGCCGCAATTCGGCTGGGGTGCCCGCG
Organism: Pseudomonadota bacterium; assembly: GCA_021798335.1. GTDB lineage: Bacteria > Pseudomonadota > Gammaproteobacteria > Steroidobacterales > Steroidobacteraceae > 13-2-20CM-66-19. Next base: position 3,047 of record JAJZMI010000061.1, read on the forward strand.
GGGGCTGGAGCGCCGTCATCATTTACGTCGTGCTGCTCGGCTCGGCGCTGTTCCTGCGCTGGCGCTCGTGCGCCTGGCAGCGCATTCGGTTTTAAAATGACTGCGGCGTATCGCGCCATCTTCTGCCGGGACGATGGGACCGGCGACTGACGAGGAGTGCCTGTCATGCAATATTCCCTGCTCGGCCACACCGGCCTTGCGGTCTCGCGTCTCGCCTTCGGCGCGATGACCTTTACCGCCGGCAACCGGGACATGGCGGCCGGCCGCACGGTCGGCCCCGGGGTGGCGGCCCCTGCCGAGTCATGAGCCTCTCGGCCGCGGGTCGTCACGGAAGCGTATGAGCGGCGAAGAGCGCGCGGCCGCGCGCAACTCCCATGATGCACTGCATCGCTGGCTTCTCGAGCAGGCCTATCCTCTGTGGGCGCAGCGCGGCTGGGACAGCGTGCGGGGCGGCTTCCACGAGCGCCTCGGACCCGATGGCCCCGTGCCGACGGACGCGCGTCGTACTCGCGTGCAGCTGCGCCAGATCTGTTGCTTTGCGTGGGCGGAGGCGCTGGGTTGGCACGGCGAGTGGCGGGCATTGGTGAGCGACGGGCTCGATCACGTGTTGGCCTATCGCCAACGACCTGACGGGCTGTTCCGCGCAGTGCTCGCGCCGGACGGCACTGTCCTCGAGGATCGCGCCCTGCTGTATGACCAGGCGTTCGCACTGCTTGCGCTCGCGTCCGCGCACCGCGCGCTCGGGGCGGGCGCCGGCTGCGCCGAGCGCGCCGCGACGCTCTGGGAGCAGATCACTGTGCGGCTGCGCGCACCGCTTGGCTTGCGCGCGGACACGACGACGAGCGGACCGCTGCTCGCCAATCCACACATGCATCTGCTCGAGGCACTGCTCGCCTGGGCGCAGATCGATACCGCGCCGCACTGGCGGCAGTGGGCCGAGGCCCTCGCGACACTCGCGCTCGAGCGTCTGATCGATCCGGCGAGCGGCGCGCTGCGCGAGCAATACGACCCGAACGCCGCCGGGCCCGAAGCGCGCAGCGGGCCGGTTGAGCCCGGTCATCTGTTCGAGTGGGCGGGGCTGTTGCTGCAGCTCGATCCTGCCCGACCGCGCCTGCGTGAGGCCGCGCTGCGCCTGGTGGAAATCGCCGAGACGCGCGGCGTGCAGGCCGGTGCCGCCGTAAACGCGCTGCGTGCCGACCTGACGGTTCTCGATCCCGAAGCGCGGCTGTGGCCGCAGACGGAGCGGGTGAAGACGTGTGCACGACTGGCCCGTCTGACCGGCGATGCGCTGTACTGGAGGCGCGCGGCCACTGCGGCCGAGACGTTGCGGAGCTACCTTGCCACGGCGCACCCTGGACTTTGGTATGACCGCCGGCTCGCGAACGGCGCCTTCGTGCCGGAGCCCTCACCGGCAAGCAGCTTCTATCACATCATCGGTGCCATCAGCTCGCTTGCCGCGGCGCTCGAGGGGCCTTGACTCGCACCGTCAGCGAGGGCCCGTTCCAGAGGCGCAATGGCATTTTTGCACAGCGCGCACCGCCCCTGGGGCACAGGATCCGAATCCGCCGCGTCTCGTGCGGCATCAGCGTGACATAGTCGGCGCTGTCGTACCGGCAGCCCGCGGTGGTCGTGCCAGGCCGATGCCACTGGCGAGCCCTGCGGCGCGTCGCTTGTCAGGAGTTCCTTGGTGCTGGGGCGATCGAGCCGCGCAGGACCAGCTCCAGGGGCAGATGCCGCCGCGGCACCGGGCGGGGCCAGCCCTGGCGGTGCGGCTGGTACTGGCTGATCAGCTCGGCGGCGACGCGGCCGATCTCGCGCACCGGTTGGCGCACCGTGGTGAGCTGCGGCCACACCATGGTGGCCACCGGCGCATCGTCGAAGCCGACGACCGACAGTTGCCGGGGCAGCGCCAGGCTCATTTGCCGCGCCGCCGACACCGCGGCGGCGGCCATGTCGTCGTTGCTGGCAAAGATCGCCGTGGGACGCGGATGGCAGCCGAGCATGCGGCGCGCGCACTCGAGACCTTCGGCGAACTCGAAGTTGCCGGCCTGCACCAGCTGCGGGTCGATGTCCAGACCGTTCGCATGCATTGCATCGGCGAAGCCGAGATAACGCTGCTCGGTGGCCCGATGGCCCGCCCGCCCGAGCATGAATCCGATCCGGCGGTGGCCGCGTTGCAGCAGCTCGGCGGTGAGCTGGCGGACCGCGGCGCGGTCATCGGTGTCGACCGAGGGGGCGTCATCCTGCGCGTGCATCGGCGCGATGTGCACCGCCGGAATGTCCGCGGCGGCCAGAATGGCCTGCACCGCCGGCAGGTCGCTCAGCGGCGGCAGCAGGATCACCCCTTCCAGGCGCAGTTGGCGGATGAGCGTGCTCAGATCGCGTCCCACGTGGGGGCTGGCCGCCTCGAGCGGCTCGACCATCAGATGCAGGTTCGCTTCGCGGCAGCGCTGCACGGCGCCGGTTTGAAATTCGCTGAGGTAATCGCCCGGCTGGTCGTAAAACAGACCGATCAGGAACGAGCGGTCGCCGGCGAGACCGCGCGCGGCCAGATTCGGCTGGTAATCGAGCTGCTGAATCGCCGTGAGCACGCGCTCGCGCGTCTCGGCCCGCACGCCACGCTCGTTGTTGATGACACGGGAGACGGTCTTCGGCGAGACGCCGGCCTGACCGGCCACCACTTCGATGGTCGCGGAGCCGCGACCTGGAGCCGCCGCTCTTCGCATGCTGCTAGAATAGTCAAAATGTCAGCGCTGTCAATCAGCCTCTCGCCGCAGCGGGCGCGGCCAAGGCGCCTCGACTGATGCGCGCGCCGGGGACATTGGCGCTGCTCATCACGTTGGGATGCACCGCCGGGATGGTCGGCTTCGGCCTGCTCGTCTCCCGGCGCCAGCGCAATTTGGATGATTACTTTCTCGCCTCGCGCGCCTCGCGCTGGCCGGCGATCGGCCTGGCGCTGTATGCCTCCAACATCTCTTCGACGGCGATCATCGCCCTGGCGGGCGCCGCCTATGCGTTCGGCATCTCGGTCTACGACTACGAATGGTCGGCGACGGTGCTGTTGGTGTTCTTCTGCGTGTTCCTGCTGCCGGCGCTGCTCGGCAGCCGCATCTACACCATGCCGGAGTTCCTCGAGCGCCGCTACGACCGCGGCGCCCGGCTGTACTTCGCGGTGCTGACGTTGTTCCTGCTCGTGTTCGTCGACGCCGCGGCCGCGCTCTATTGCGGCTCGCTCGTGTGCCATCTGCTTGCGCCGGATGTGCCGCTGTGGGCGCTCGGGGCGCTGCTTGCCGGCGCGGCGTGCCTGTATACGCTCACCGGCGGGTTGCGCGCGGTGATGTGGACCGGGTCGGTGCAGGCGGTGCTGCTGCTCGGCAGCGCGCTCATCATCGCGGTGGCGGCCTTCCTGCGCGTCGGCGGCTGGCACGCTCTGACCAGCCGCCTCGCTCCGGGCATGCTCGCGCTGATCCGGCCCGCGAGCGATCCGGGCGTGCCGTGGCCGGGCCTGGTGTTCGGGATACCGGTGCTCGGGTTCTATTACTGGTGCACCAATCACTACATCGTGCAGCGGGTGCTCTCGGCGCGCTCGCTCGATGACGGGCGCCGCGGCGCGCTGCTCACCGGGCTGCTGAAGCTCGCGGGCCTGTTTCTCATGGTGTTGCCGGGGATCTGCGCCATCGTGTTGTACCCGCATCTGTCCAATCCCGACCAGGTCTACCCGCGGCTCATGTTCGGTTTGCTGCCGGCCGGGCTGCTCGGGCTGGTGGCCGCCGGGTTCGTCGCCGCCACGCTCGCCTCGCTCGCCGCAGCGCTCAATTGCGCTTCCGCCCTGATCACTGTGGACCTGATCCAGCACATCGCGCCGCGCGCGACCGCGAGGCAACTGGTGCGCATCGGGCGGTGGAGCACGCTCGGGGTGCTCGCGGTGGCCGTGCTGTGGGCGCCGCAGATCGAGCGCTTCGGCGACCTCTGGCAGTACCTGCAGGCGGTGCTCGCCTACGCCGTGCCGCCGATCGTGGCATTGTTCGCGGCGGGACTGTTCTGGCGAGGTGCCAACGCCGCCGGCGCGCGCGCCACCCTGGTGGCCGGCACCCTGTGCGGCCTGGCGTTGTTCCTGCTGACCACCGTGTTGCACGTGGTGCATCTGCAGTTCCTGTATGCCGCGCCCATTCTGCTCGCGATCGATCTGGCGGTGCTGGTCGCGGCGAGCCTGAGATGGCCGGCGCCCCGCAGCGCCGCGGTCGATGCGCTGCTCTGGAGCGGCGCGGATTATCGCGCCGAGACCCGCAGGCTGCGCGACCTGGGCCTGCTCGCCAACTATCGGGCCCAGGCGCTGGGGCTGTTGATCCTGACCGCGCTCATCGTCGTTGCCTTTCGCTGAGCGGCGGCCGGTCCGTTCAGACGACCCGCGAGTAGCGCGGGGCCGAGGCTGCCGCGGGCGGCGCGGCGAGATAGCGGTCGAAGCACATGGCGATCAGCCGCAGCAGCAGCTGGCCACGGGTGGTGGCGCGGATCACGGCCGGCGCGAGCGCGACCAGTCCGTCGGCCTCGAGCGTGCGCAGGGCGTTCGCGGCGGATGCGAAATACGTCCGGAACTCGATTGCATGCCGGGCTTCGGTCGCCCGCACGTTGATTTCTCCCTGACACATCACCTGCTGGATGACATCCGCGCGCAGCAGGTCGTCGGCATCGAGGACCAGGCCGCGCCACAGCGGCATTCGACCCGCCTCGAGGGCGGCGTGCCAGCCGGCGAGGTCGCGCTGATTCTGACTGAAGCTCGCGCCGATGTGGCTGATGGCGCTGACGCCGAAGCCGACCAGGTCGCAGTCCGCGTGGGTCGTGTAGCCCATGAAGTTGCGCTGCAGGCCGCCGGCCTCGCGCGCGCGGGCGAGATCGTCCTGCGGCAGCGCGAAGTGATCCATGCCGATGTAGCGATAGCCGGCCGCCGAGAGCCGCTCGATCGCCAGGGCGAGCAGCCTGATGCGCAGCTCCGGATGGGGCAGAAAAGTGGCATCGAGCTGTCGCTGGGGCTTGAACAGCTCCGGCAGGTGGGCATAGCCGTACACGGCGAGCCGGTCGGGCCGCGCGTCGATGATCGTTGCGAGGGTGCGCTCGAAACCCGCCAGCGTTTGCATCGGCAAGCCGTAGATGAGATCGACGTTGACCGAGCGGAAGCCGCTTGCGCGGCATGCCTCGATGACCCCGAGGGTTTCCTCGACGCTCTGAATGCGGTTGACCGCCAGCTGCACCTGCGGATCGAAGTCCTGCACGCCGAGGCTCGCGCGGTTGAACCCGAGCGCGGCGAGCTCGGCGATTTCCCGCGGCGACACCGCGCGCGGATCGAGCTCGATGGAAAAGTCGCGCTCGGGGCGCTCGCTCAAGCGCAACCGCCGCCCGAGCGTCTCGAGCAGCCGGCCGATCTGTGCCGGGCGGAAGAAGTTCGGCGTGCCGCCGCCGAGGTGCAGCTGCAGGACCTCACGCCGTCCGTCGATGAGCGCCCCGGTCTCGGTCGCCTCGCGCAGCAGACACTCCAGGTAGTGCTCGGCGCGCGCCGCATCGCGGGTGATCACGCGATTGCAGGCACAATAGAAACAGGGGCTCGCACAGAACGGCATGTGCGCATAGATCGACAATGCCCGGCCGTGCGCATTGCTGCGGCCGATGTGCTCGCGCAAGTCCGCCTCGCTGAACGCCGGGGTGAACTGTGGCGCCGTGGGATAGGAGGTGTAGCGTGGGCCGGGCCGATCGTAGCGGCGCAGCAGCTCAGGATCGAAGCTAAGAGTGCTCGTCATGCCCGCAGACCGCGCAATGGCCATCCATATCGCTCTTATAATGCTGGGGAATGATCCTTGCCGCCATACGTACAAGTGCGCGACCGCGACGCTGACGGTGCGGCCCTGCCCGCACCGTCCGGGCAGCGCGGGCTGTGCTCCACCGATCCGGTGAGCCGCACGGAGGTCGAGGTGTTTCGCTCTCGGGGCCGCCGTCCGTGCCAGGAGCGTGCGCTCGTGCTCACGGCGGTCGGCATTGCCAGCGAGATCATCAGCGCCCGGGGCCGCTTCGTGCTGCAGGTCGCCTCGGCGGATCTCGAGCCGGCGGCCGCGCACCTGCGCCAGTATGAACTGGAGAATCCGCCGCGCGCCGGATCGCCGGCCGCGCCGCCGCGGCTGTTCGCGCATGCCTGGGTGGGCTGCGTCGGCTATGCCCTCTGGCTGTTGGGTGTTGCCTATGCCATCTCCAATGGACTGGTCAGTCTCGATGCGTTCGACCGCGGTGAGCTGTACGGCGCGCGGGTGCAGCACGGGCAATGGTGGCGGGCCTGGACCTCTCTGACGCTGCATCTGAGCGGTCCACACCTGGCCGGCAATCTGCTCGCCGGCATCTGGTTTGGCTATTTCGCCGGCCGGCAGCTCGGGGCCGGCACCGCATGGTTGCTGATTGTCGTGGGTGCCGGCATTGCCAACCTCCTGCAGGGACTGCTGGGACCGCCCTGGTATCGTTCCGCCGGTGCCTCGACCGCCGTCTTCACGGCGTTGGGCATGATGGCCGCGCAGACCTGGTGGCGAGGACGCCGCGAGCCGCAAAGCCGGCTGCGTCGCTGGCTGCCGCTCGGCGCGGGCGTGGTGCTGCTGGGGTGGCTCGGTACGGCCGGCCGGCACACCGACGTCATGGCGCACGCGTTGGGTTTCGGGGTCGGGGTGCTCATCGGTTGGGCCGGCGCCTCCGCACTGATCGAGCCGCGGCTCGCGCGCGTTCCGCAGTGGCTCGCGGGACTCGCGGCAACGGCGATCATGGCGCTCGCTTGGGGCTTCGCCCTGCGCTGATGGCGCTAATCGGCGGTCGGCAGCGGCGAGGGCGGGGGACGCGACGTCCGCCGATAGCGCCTGACGAGGCGAGCGTCGAGTCCGCCGCCGGCCAGGCGCAGGGTGAAGACCAGCTCGCCATTGGACGCCAGGGCATAGCGCTCGGTCAGGGTCGGACCGTATTCGGGCTTGATCCGCACGACGAAGGCCCGACCGTTCCAGCCGCAGATCTCGTCGGCCCCGACCTTTCCGAGGGTCACCGCCGTGAGCACCCCGGGCGTGCACTGCTCGGTGCCGGCGCCGGTCTGCTGGGTGAAGGCTCCGGGCGCGACCCGCAAGGCCAGATCGTTTCCCTCCGGCACGTGGGCGAGGAATTCCTCGACCAGATTCGCCCCGACTCTCGGGGCGCTCACCACGACCGCGGGCGCCTGCTGCCGCGGTGAGTTGCCGCCGGATGTCGGGCTCGCGCTCGGGGTGCCTCCCGTGCCGCTAACGGGGGCTGCGCTGGGCGGGTGCCCGTGCCCCCGCAATTTCAGCAGCTGCGACTGCAGATCCGCCACCGCCGTGTCGACCCGGCCGCTGGCGGGCTGGTTGAGCCGCCAGTCGCCAGTCAAGCGAGGTGCATGAGCAGGTGGGGCAACCTTGAGTTCGACAGCACAGCTCGCCAGCACCCAGGGCAGCAGCACCGCGCATAACCACAGCGATCGATGAGGGCGGATGGGCATCGGGTGGGCGTCAGGGGTCAGCCTGCACATCAGGCCGGGCGCGGCTTACCCTCGAGCTCTGGCGGCGGCGGCTGCCAGAGCCTCGATGCGCGTCCAGTCGCGCGCCGCCAGCGCCTGGGCGGGCGAGAGCCAAGAGCCCCCCGCACAGAGCACGTTGGGCAGATCGAGGTAGGTGCGGACCGTATCCTGGGTGATGCCACCCGTCGGGCAGAAGCGGGCCTGCGGGAACGGGCCGGCGAACGTCTTGAGCATCGGGACGCCGCCGGCGAGCGCGGCGGGAAAGAACTTGAAGCAGTGATATCCGTGAGCCAGTCCCAGCATGAGCTCCGAGGCGCTGGCCACGGCCGGCAGGTAGGGGATGGGACTGTGCAGACCTGCCTCCAGCAGCGCCGATGTCGCCCCGGGGGAGATCGCGAACGTCGCGCCCGCGTTGGTGGCCGCGTGCAGATCATCGACCGAAAGTACTGTCCCGGCACCGACGGCTATGTCGGGAACGTCCCGCGCGATTGCCTCTATGGCGTGCAGCGCCGCACCCGTGCGCAGCGTGACCTCGATGACGCGCAGTCCGCCGCGCAGCAGCGCTCGAGCCAGGTCCGGCGCGAGCGCGGCGTCCTCGATCACTACGACCGGCATGACCGGTGACAGCTTGAGTATCCGCTCGATATCGGCTCTGGCGTGCATGGTCTCTCGATCAGGGTTTCCAGTCTCTTATCCTGCAGCAATCCGCGCGGCAGCGGTAGAGCGTCTGGTCGGTCAGCATGCCGCGCTCCCCAGAAACCTCAGACTGCGCTCGGATGCGTCGAGCCGCACGCGCACACCCAGGGGTACCGGCTCGTTGAGCTCGCCGTGCCCGATCGGGAAGCCCGCCGCGCAGGGCAGTCCCGTGGCGCTCGCCAGGTCCCGCAGGACATCGGTACTCGTGAAATCCGCGTCGCGCTCCTCGCATCGGGTGAACGAGCCGAGCACGATGCCGCGTACCCGGCGGAATACCCCCGCCAGCGCGAGGTGCGTCCACATGCGATCGAGCCGGTAAGGACGCTCCCCGATCTCTTCCAGCAGCAGTACCGCACCGTCGAAACACGGCGCGTACGGTGTGCCGAGCAATGCCGTCAGCGTCACGAGATTTCCGCCGACGAGCGGGCCCTCGGCAATGCCGCCGACGAACGTCATGCCGCCGTGCAGGGGCTCGGCCGGCCGCGGCGACTCGAGCAGCGCGAACAGCCGCTCGTGGGTCGCTGCGGGCAGAGCGCCGAGCTGCGTGAGCACAGGGCCGTGAACGGTGACGTGACCTGCGCGCCCCAGCGCGGCATGCAACGCGACGATGTCCGAGAAGCCGACCACGGCTTTGGGGGTGATGGGAGCGCCCTCCAGCTCGCGCAGCAGGCGCATCGCGCCGTAGCCGCCGCGCGCACAGAAGACCGCCTTGATCTGAGGGTCGGCGAGCGCTGCGGCGAGCTCGGTCAACCGGCGCGCATCATCGCCGGCCAGGTAGCGCCGCCGAGCCAGGATTCC
>JAJZMI010000215.1 GCA_021798335.1 Pseudomonadota bacterium
CATAGTAGTCGAACAGCATCCCAGGGGCGGGCGCGGTGCTGACGGTCGGGACGGCGGCTTCCCAATGCGCCGAGATCATGATGATTGCGCGCGGCGCGGCCGCCAGGCTGACGATCAGGCCCGCGAGGTAGGCGCGCAGGCCATCATAGGCATGCGGCCCGAACGGCTCGGGAAACTCCATCCAGAAACAAGGTCCGCCGCCGTGGGTGAGGTAGATCGCCGGCTGGCGCGCGAGGCTCGACATGGGCATCTCCGCGTGATCGGCCGCCATGCTAGCATTCCCGGTGCCATGAGCCAGGAGTTCGGCAACCACATGCCGGCGGCGGATCTGCCGATCCGGTCAGGCGAGCCGGTGCGGCTCTCGGGGCGGCTCTGGCGTCTCACCTGTGGCAATGCCGGCGTGATGACCGGACCGGGTACCAACAGCTACCTGATCGATGCGGCCGACGGGTGGACACTGATCGATCCCGGCCCGATGGATGCGGATCACTTGCGGGGGCTGCGGGCTCTCGCCGCGGCACCCATCCGCCGGATTCTGGTCACCCATACCCACCCCGACCACTCGCCGGGGGCCGCCGCGTTGCGGCAGCAAACAGGTGCCAAGCTCCTCGGACGGCCGAGCGCTCACGCGCGCGGTCAAGACACTACATTCGTTCCAGACCGCGAGCTCGCCGATGGCGAGCGGATCGAACTCGGCCCCGACATGACGCTGCGCGTCATTCACACCCCGGGCCACGCCTCGAATCATCTGTGTTATTTGCTCGAGCCGCAGCAAGTGCTATTCACCGGCGATCACATCATTCAGGGCTCGACCGTGGTGATCGATCCACCCGATGGCGACATGGCGCACTACCTCGCTTCGCTCGAGCGGCTGTTGGGCGAGAACCTGGTGGCGCTGGCGCCCGGTCACGGCACGCTGATCAGGCGCCCCCACGAGGCGCTGCGCGCCCTCATTGCCCACCGCTTGCGCCGCGAGGCGCGGGTGCTCGCGGCACTGCGCGCCGGATCGAGCGCCGATCTGACGGCGCTCGTGGCGCAGGTATATCTCGACGTGCCCCCCGCGCTGCACCCCCTCGCGGCACGTTCGTTGCTCGCGCATCTGCTGAAGCTGCAGGCCGAGGGCCGGGCGCACTCGCATCAGGGGTACTGGAGCGGCTGAGCCGCGGCGCCCCTCATGCCACCGCGGCGCGCGAGCGCCCCGAAATCAGCGCGATGACCACCGGCATGACGAGCAGCACCAGAGGCAGCTGCAGCAGTGCGCCGGCGATGATCGCAATGGCGAGCGGCTGGAGCATCTGATCGCCCGAGCCGCTGATCGCCGCCCCGAGCGGCAGCAGCGCGAGGATCATGGCGAGCGTACTCATGGTGATCGGTCGCAGCCGATTGCGCGCCGCCTCGTAGATCGCCTGCTGCTGCGGCATCGTCCTGCCCAGCTCCTGGTACTCGGAGATGAGGAAGATGGCCATCTCGGTGGAAATGCCGATGATCATCACCATGCCCATCATGGCCGTGATGTTCAGCTGCACGCCGGTCAGCCACAGACCGATGAACACCGCGCCACTGGAGAACAGCGAGCTGGCGATGACGACGATGGGCAGCGAGAAGCGCTCGTACAGGAACAGCAGCAGGATGAACTCGGCAATGAGCGCCGCGGCGAACACCTTGATCATCCCGCGCACCGCCGCCTGCTCCTGCTTGTACTGCCCGCCGAGGGTGTAATAGACCCCGGGGGGAATCATGCCCGGACGCGCCAGTACTTTGCGCACTGCCGTAATCGCCCCACCGAGGCTGCCGCCGTCTCTGATTCGCGCGGTGACGGGTACGATTTGCGCGAGGTTGTTGCGGGTCAGACGCGGCTGTCCGGCGACGAACTTGATCCGCGCCACGGTGGCGAGGCGCGTCACCCGCCCGTCCGGGGCGCGAATGGGAAGATTCCCGAGTTCGTCTCGATAGATCTTGCCCTGCGGCGGATCGAGCCAGAGCCGCACGCCGACGTTGCGCACGGTACCGAGATACCGCGTCACCACCGAGCCGTACAGATAGTGGTGCAGCTGGCTCGCCACCTCCTGCGCCGTCACGCCCTCCATCGCCGCCGCCGCCCGCTTGACCTGGAACTCGAGCGCATCGCCGGCCGGCACCAGTCCGCTGTCGACCGAGGTCGGCTGAATGGCTCGAACCTTGGCGATCGCCGCGGCCACCCGCCGGGCGACCGCCGGCAGCAGCGCCGGATTGCGGGCACTGAGGTCGATCACCACCGGCTGCGGGCGCCCAACCAGATCGCCGATCATGTCGCTCATCAGCTGCGCGGTGTCGAAGTGAATGCCCGGCACCTGCAGGGAAATCTTGCGCGAGATCTCGTCCATCACCGTCCAGATCTGCGGCCGTTTCGCGGCGGGAATGAGCCGCACGAAGAAATCGCCCTCGTACGTCGCATTCAGATCGCCCCCAAGCCCGGCGCCGGTGCGCCGCGAGAAGCTCTCGACATAAGGGTCCTTCTGCAGGATCGACTCGATCTCAAGCAGCTCCCGGTTCGACTCGGCGAGGGAGGTGCCGGGCTTCGTATGATAGTTGAGCACGAAACCGCCCTCGTCCATTCTCGGCATGAAGCCGGTGGCCACGTGCGTGTAGGCGAAAAACCCCATGGCGAGGAGCACCACGATCCCCGGTATCAACCACAGCGGCCGATCGAGCAGCCGGGTCAGGACCCGGCGGTGGCCGCGCACGAACCAGGTCTCCCGGCCGTGAGCGGGATCCTTGAAGGTCTTGAAGTCGATGAAGCTACGGGCGAGCAGCGGTACGGTGAAGGCCGTCAGCAGCAGCGAGATGATCAGCGCCGAGGCCACCGTGAGCGAGAGGAACTTGAAGAACGCGCCGGTGACGCCCGAGAGAAAGGCGAGCGGGATGAAGATGATGGTGGTCGCCAGACTCGAGCCGAGCAATGGGCCGAAGAATTCCTTGGCGGCCTGCAGGACCGTGGCCTGCGGGTTCACGATGTGCGGCAGGCCGGTGCGGCGGGCGATGTGCTCGACCATGACGATAACATCGTCGATCATCAGGCCGATCGCCGCGGCGATGCCGCCGAGGGTCATGATGTTCAGCGTCATGCCGAGCAGCGACAGCAGCAGCACCGTGATCAGCACCGACAGCGGCACCACGATCATCGCCACCATCGTCACGCGCCAATTGCGCAGGAACGCCAACAGGACCATGCCGGCGAAGACCAGGCCGATCAGGATCGCCTCCTCGAGCGCCGCGACCGAGGAGCGCACCAGCTGCGTCTGGTCGTACCACTTGTCCAGATGGATCGCCGGCGGCTGGGTCTTCATGAACGCCGCGAGCTTGCGCTTGACCTTCAGGGCGAGCTGCAGGGAATCGGCCGAGCTTTGCTGATAGACATTGATGTTCACGCCCGGCTGGCCGTTGTCATCCACGATCAGCCACCGCGGCACCGACCCCATGGTGACCGTGGCGATCTGCCCGAGCCGCACGACGCCGGCGGAGCCGGCGCGCAACGCGACGTTACGCACCGAAGCAAGCGAGTGGAAGGCGTTGTCGCTGATCGTCAGATACAGCAAGTCATTGTCTTGCAGCCTCCCGACTCCGCGAATGACGTTGGTCTGCGCGAGCGCCTGGGAGACCTGTGTGAGGGTCAATCCGTAGGCGGACAGCTCGCGCGGATTGATGCGCACTTCCACCTCCGGGGTCGATCCCCCGAGCACGCCCACCTTGCGAACGCCGGCGATGCCGGTGAGCAAGGGCGCGATCTGATACTTGGCCAGACGTCTGAGCGCCGCATACGAAACGGTGTTCGAAGTCAGCGAGTAGGCGACGAACGGCATCAGGATGAACGGGCTCATCCTGATCACGATATACGTGGTACCCTTGGGCAGCGCCGGCAACTCCTGGGCGAAGGCGGCGTCGACCCTGAGCACCGCCTGCTTCATGTTCGAGCCCCAGGGAAAGTCCACGAAGATCTGCGCCGATCCCCGCGAGGTGACCGAGCTGACGTCCACGGCACCCGGTACGGCCCGGGCCACGCGCTCGAGCGGCTCGGTCACATCGATCAGCATCTGCCGGGGCGGCACATGCCCGCTGCTCACCTCGATGCGGATACGCGGGAAACTGGTCACCGGGAACAGCCCGACCGGTATGACGATCCAGGCGAAGACCCCGGCCAGACCCAACGCGAACGCGACAGTCAGCAACGAGCGCCGATGGCGCTCGACCCAATCGATGAAAGTCACCGCCGCGCTCCATGCGCGTTCGGGTCGGCCAGCCGGATGCGCATGCCATTGCTCAACTGATGATTGCCCGTCAACACCAGCGGCGCGCGCGCGATGAGCGGCCCGGTGATGACGTTGCGGTCCCCTTGGGAATCGAGGATGCGCACGCGCACCTCGTGCGCAACCTGACCGACGGCTTGGACGACATACGTCGCGCCGCTGCTGTTGACCAGAATGGCCGCATGGGGCACGACGTAACCGCGCACATCGCGTGTCGTGATCGCCGCCTCGCCCATCTCCCCGGGCATGAACTTCCCCGGCGGCAGCGCGATCTCGACCGGCACCAGGCCGGAGCCGGAGACGGCCATGTTCCCGCGCAACACCACCCGTCCAACTACCGAACGACCGGCGCCGATGAGGGTGACGCGCGCCTTGTCACCGGCGTTGATTTCACCGGCCTGCACGGGCACCACCCCGACGGTCAACACCAGCCCGCGCAGCGCCGCCAGATCGAGCAGGGGCGAGCCCTGCGTGACGATCGCGCCCGGGCTCGCCGCGAGCATGGTCACGATCGCCGCGAACGGCGCGCGCACGACGTTCGAGCCGGAGGCCCCGAGCGACTGGAAAGCGCGCAGCTGCGAACGCGCGTCGGCCAGCGACTTCTCGGCGTCGGCCAGCTGTTGCGCGGTGGCGAGATGCTCGGCGACGAGCTTGCGGGTGCTGGCCAGCAAGTGCCGCGCCACGACCATGGCGGATCGTGCCTGCGCATACGCGGCGGCGGTCTGCGGACTCGGCGCCAGGCGCACCAGGGGCGCGCCCCGGGGGACCGCCTCGCCGAGACGCACATAGACCGTGTCGACGACCGCCGACACCGGCGCCATGATCGTCTTGCGGCTCGCGCTGCTCGGACCCACGGTACCGTAAGCGATCACCTGATGCGGCAGGGCCCCCTCCTTCAGTTGCGCCAGCGTGACCAACACGCTCGGTCTCACGGGGGGCGCCCCATCGGCATGTGGCAGCGACCATGCCGCAAGCAGACCGAGCGCGAAGCAGGCAACGGATCGACGGCTCATCGTCACAGGGTCCTCGGGTGTGCGGGCAGGGCCAGGCGGATTCTCGGCAGCCCGAGCCCCAGATCGACGGTGAGAGCCACGCGCGCCTCCCCGAGCGACAGCTCGAGCGCGTTGGCCTCGATCCTGCGCTCCAGCGCGGTGGTCTCGTAATCGACGAGTGAGCGCTGATCCAGATTCTCCTCGGCATAGGCCTTGCGAGCGGCTCTGGACATCGACTCGGCCACCCGCGCCTCATGCCGTGCCCGCCGGACGTCACCCGTAAGCTCGCCAATCCGCGCCGCCAGGGCTCGGGCCATGCCCACCGCCTGATCGAGCCGCGCCTGATACTGCTCATGCAGCAGCCGGCGCGTCGCGCGTGCCACGGCGATCTGTCCCTGATTGCGGTCGAAGATCGGCACCGCGAAGGCGGCGATGGGCCCGGCATTGCGGGTGTTGGTATTGTCCTGATCCCATTCGCCGCCGAGCGTCAGGGCTGGGAACTGCCCGATGATCGCCGTGCGCACATTTTCGTCCGCCGAGCGATACCCGAGCCTGAGCGCCACGAGGTCGGGACGCCGATCGGGCAAGCGGTCGATCACGGTCCTCAGCGAGGCGGGCAGCGGTGGCAACACCGGCGTGGCGATCACGAAACGCACCCCCGGGGCCAGTCCGAGCAATGCATCGAGGTCCTGCCAGCCTCGCAGTTGACTGAGATTTGCCGTATCCAGGAACTGTTGCGCGGCGGCCTGGGCGGCGAGCAGCGGTGCGAGCGCGGCAAGACCGAGAATGCGGGCCTTGGTGGCCGAACGAACCGCACGCACCTCGCGCTTGAGCACGCCGAGCTCTCGCCGGGCGAGCCTGACCGAGCGACCGCCCCAATACAGATCGAGCGCAAGAACCCGCGCCTGCTGCGCAACCTGCCACTCGCGCCAGAGCAGATCCGCGTCCACTTGACCGAGCGCGAAGTGCGCCGATTCCACCCGGGTGTGATAGGTCAGGATCGCTCGCACGTTCTCGGTCAGGATGGCCGTCCAGGACGGTGAGACGCCAGCGGACACCAAGGGTTCGAAGCCCAGGCTGGCGGTCGGATTCGGCAGCAAGGAAGCCTGCAGCAGACCGGCCTCGGCAAGGCCCCGCTCGCCCCGCTCCGAGCGCAGCGCGGGGTCATTGAGCACCGCCAGCAGCCCGATATCAGCCAGCGAAAGGGGCCGGGAAAGGTCGATCCGCCGCGAATGAGCGCCCGGGCGCAGCGGCGGCACCGTGGCGCGCAGCAGCGACAGTCGTGGCGCAAGATCCGGTCCGCGCGCGAGCGGCAGCGCATGATACGTCGCGCAGCCCCCGAGCAGCGCTGCCGCAGACCCCACGAGCATCCGCACCAGCATCCCGCAGCCCGCGCGGCGGGGCCGCGCCCCACGGGGAGCCCTGAAAAACCGGCGAGCCGAACTTGGGCTGCACCTGCCAATCCGAGACATCGGTCGTCTGTCTCTCCTCAAAATCACGTGAATAGCCCCACGGGCGCCGGCAATCCTCGAGCTGGCACCGCACCTTGGCAGGCATTGCTGACCAAGTCCTGACGAGCGCCACGGAGCCGGACTGCGCATAATAATCGAGAAAGTGCCTCCGGCGCAGCATCCGTACGGGCCATGAGAGTATTGCTGGTCGAAGATCACCAGGCCATCCGCGAGATGATCGCCGATCATCTGCGCGAGCGTGGCTTTGCCGTTGACGCGGTCGGCCGCGGCGAGCAGGCGCTCGCCGCCGCGCGCGTTGCGCCGATCGATGCCGTGGTGCTGGATCTGGGCCTACCCGACACCGACGGCATTTCGCTGCTCACGGCGTTGCGCTCCTTGCATACGGACGTGCCGGCCATCGTCGTGACGGCCCGTGACGGACTCGATGAGCGGCTTCTGGGCCTGAATTCCGGCGCCGATGATTACATCGTCAAGCCGTTCAACCTGCTCGAGCTGGAAGCGCGTCTGCGCGCGGTATTGCGCCGCGCCGGCAGCCGGCGCGAGAGCTGCTACACCCTCGGCGGAGTCACGTTCGATACGGTCACGCGCGAGGCCACCGCATTCGGCCGGCCGCTCGATCTGACCCGTCGGGAAGCCGCGCTGCTCGAGGAGCTGCTGCGCATGCCTGGCCAGGTGATCACGAAAGACCTGCTCGAAGACCGCCTCTATGCCTTGGAGGACGCCGGCAGCGCCAATGCCCTCGAGGCGGCCGTGTCGCGCCTGCGTCGCAAGCTCGCCGGCGCACAGGTCGGCCTGTCCATCGAAACCAAATGGGGGATCGGCTACCGCCTGGTCGAGGCCACCGCACGATGAGCCGCCCGCACAGCCTGCGGCTGCGGCTGCTCGGGGTGATGTTCGCCCTGTTCACGCTCGGGTTCGGGGCCTCCTTCGCCGAATACCGCTTCGAAGTGCACGACATCATCGAGGGTCTGCACGCGCGTACGCTGCAGAACCAGGCGCGCGAGCTCACCGACGCGATCCACATCGCTCCCGGCGGGGCCCTCGCGCTGCACATGCGCTCCGACTGGCGGAGCGTGTATGCCGATCCGTCGCGACAGTTCACCTTCACCGTGTTCGGCCCCGATCACCGCCCGCGGGCGTGGTCGGCGAATCTCGCGCACCCGCTACCCTACATCCCGGTGGCCGCGCGCGGCGCCGTCAGCCCGGTGGAATTCATCGGGGTGGGCGCCGGCGAGCAGCCCATCGTCGCGGCCCGCGCCGCGGGCGGCAACACCGTGGTCGTCGCGCGGCGCGACATGAGCCGCGCCACGCTGGTCGACAGTCTGTTTGCCGAGGACTCCGAGCACCTTTCCGTGCTCATTCCCTTCGCGCTCGCCGCGCTCGGACTGATCTGGCTGATCAGCGGCTGGAGCCTGCAACCGATCGAGCGGGCCTCGCGGGAAGCCGCGCGCGTCGGTCCGGGACAGCCGGACCTGCGCATCTCCGCGCAGGGCCTGCCCCGGGAGATCCAACCGTTGGTGGAAGCGGTCAACGGCGCGCTCGACCGACTCTCGCGCGCCTATGCCATCGAGCGGCGCCTCACGGCCGATGCCGCCCACGAGCTGCGCACCCCGCTCGCCGTGCTGCATCTGCGCCTGCAGCGCGCGCGCCTGACCGGCACGACGGACTGGCCGGCGGTCGAGCGCGAGCTCAGTCAGATGGGCCGGCTGGTCGATCAACTCATCGACCTGGCACGCAAGGAATCGCTCTCCCACGAACACGACGCGCACCCGCTCCCGCTCGTCAATCTCTCGCGCTTGACACGCGAGGCCGCCGCCCAGGTATTACCGCTGATGGAAGCGAGCGGCCGGCGGCTCGAGGTCGATGTACCGGACACGGCGCGGCTGCGGGGCCGAGGGGATGACCTGCGCGACATGGTACGCAATCTGCTCGACAACGCCCTGGTGCATGGCCGCGGCTCGGTGCGCGCCCGCATCGTGCCGCCTCCTCCCGGGGAAAGCATATTGACGCTGGAGGTGCACGACGAGGGGCCGGGCGTTCCGGCGGGCCAGGAAGAGTCGGTTTTCGAGCGCTTCCACCGCCTGGACGCGCAGACGCCCGGCTCCGGCCTGGGGCTTGCCATCGTGCGTCAGGTGGCCCGCAGCCACGGCGGCAATGCCCGCTTCGTGCCCGGAGAGGGCCGGATCGTGGTGCGGCTGCCCGGCGAGGCGCAACCGACCCCGACGCGCGGTCGCGATTGAAAATCCCGACCGCCGTCCCAATGACGGACCGTAATGCAATGGAGATGAGTGATGGTCGAAGCCAACCTGACCACATTTGAGCTCGAAGTCCTCGATGCCTCGCGGAAACTGCCCGTGCTGGTGGATTTCTGGGCACCGTGGTGCGGACCCTGCCGCGCCTTGGGACCGGTGCTCGAGCGTCTGGAGGGCGCCTACGCCGGGCGGTTCAAGCTCGTCAAGGTCAACTCCGACGAGAATCCCGAGCTCTCGCAGCGCTACATGGTGCGCAGCATTCCCTACGTGATCGCCTTCGTCGACGGCAATCCCGCCGATGGCTTCATCGGCGCGCTGCCGGAGATCCAGGTGCGAGCCTTTCTCGATCGGCTGCTGCCCGGACCAGCGGAGTCCGAGCGGCGCCGCGCGCTGCAGCTGATCGGGCAGGGTGACTTCAGCGGCGCGCTCGCCGCGCTGCGGGCGGCGCTACGCATCGAGCCGGATCACGACGAGGCCAAACTCGACCTCGCGGATGTCCTGCTCAACCGCCTATCGTGCGCTCCGGATCCGCAGCAGCTCGCGGACGCCGGCCAGGCACTCTCTTCGGTGGGCGCTCGCGCTCAGGGGGACGCACGCTATGGCACGCTGATGACGCGCCTCGAGACTCTGCGCAAGGCGGCGACGCTTGCGGACCTCGACACGCTGCAGGCCGCGGTGTCGGCGCGGCCCGACGATCTCCAGGCCCGCTCGGCGCTGGCAACCAAGCACATCGCCCGCGGCGAGTTCGAGCCTGCTCTCGAGCAGTTGCTCGAAGTCATCCGGCGCGATCGGAACTTCGATCAGGGCGCCGCCCGGCGCACCTTCCTGTCGGTGCTGGAACTCACCGCCCACAAGCCGGCGCTGGTCGCGGACTATCGCAAGAAGCTCTCGCTCCTGCTCAATCGCTGACCCGCCGACCACACCGTTCCGTCCCCCACCAAGCACAGGGCCCGTGCGGCTCGCGCACGGCGCTGGCACCGCGCGCTCAGGACCTGCACCGCGGCAGCCCGCCGCGTCCGTCAGGTTGATTCGAGAGACTGGAAATCGCGCGCGTTACTGCGGAGGCCCCGGGTGAGCGGCTCGCAACAGCGCGTCAATCTCCGCCTCGGCCCGCAGCCAATCCTGCGCCTCATTGCCCGGCGCGAAACCGCGCCGCTCGGCGTGAAAGTACGCCGCCTCCGCGATCATCGCGCGTCGCGCCTCTTCGGTCACATGCCCGGATGTGACGCCCGAATGGGCCTGTGTCTTGACTTTGGGCTCGACCTGCCGCGTCGGGCGACGCGACGGGACTGGTGTGGGTTCTCTTGGCTCGATGGCCGGAGCGGGATCAGATCGACGGGCTGCCATAAATCCTCCTCGTGATGGCGCTGATGACATGACGCGGGCACTCACTGTGCCTCCCCCGCAGCGGGCTGAACGAGCGCCCCTGCGGCGTCGAGGTCAGTATAGGACGGAACCGGCACGGACACCAAATCGCCCGCCTGCCGCGGCCGCCGAACACTTGGAGTGTCCGCTGACCGTCCGCTGTCCGCGCACCGGACACCGTGTCCGGTCACGCCCAAGGTTGGGCACCAACCCGCTTCACGGCTAATCAACGGGTTACCAGACTCTACTTGCACTGGCACGAGACGTGCATCAACACCGGCATGCCCGCGCTGTTAGGCTATCCATGAGCATTCTCGATCTGAAGTCCCCGAGTCCCGAGGCTGCTGCGCAGCACGAGCCGCTGCCGATTCGCAGCACCGCCGGTCAGGATATTGCCACATCCGCACCGCCGCCCTGGTATCGGCGCGGCCGGGTCCGGGCGCTCCTGAGCGTCGTGACGCTGGCGATGCTCGCGGCGGCATGGCTGATCCACGGCTGGCTGCTGTCGGGGAACGTCGTTTCGCTCTCGAACCTGGAGCTTGCAACAGTCAAACGCGGCACCTTCGTTCAGGACATCTCGGCCCGGGGCACGGTCATTGCGGCGGTCAGCCCGACGCTGGTGGCCACGGCGGCCGGAACGGTCCACTATCGAGTGCACCCCGGCGACCGCGTCGAGCGCGGCCAGATCCTCGCCAAACTCGACAGCCCCGAGCTGGAAAATGAATACCAGCGCGAGCTCGCCACGCTGAAGAGCATGAACGCCGCGCTCGAGCAGGAGCAGGTCAGGCTGCGCGAGCAGCTGATCAACAGCCAACAGCAAGCCAACCTCGCCGCCGTCAGAATGAATGCCCAGCTGCGCGATCTGCAGCGCGCGCAGGCCGCCTGGCGAGTGCACGTCATCAGCGAGAGGCGCTACGAGGCGGCCTACGACGCTTTTTCCGTCGCCCGGCTCGACTTCGAGAACGCGCGCGATGATGCGCACCTCGAGCGCCAGCAGATCCTGCTCAGTCTGCGCCGGCGCACCCTGGCGCGCGACGCCCAGGCGCTGCGCGTCGCGGAGCTCAAAGCCCGCGCCGAAGCCCTCACCGTGCGCTCCCCGGTCACCGGTCTGGTGGCGCAGACGCTCCAGCCCGATCAGTCCTATGTTGCCGAGGACGCCCCTCTGGTGAGAGTGGTCGACCTGAAGGCGCTGGCAATCCGGTTCCAGGTGGCCGAATCGCTGGCCAACGGCATCGTGCCCGGCGTTCCCGCCGACATCACCCTCGGCGGCCAGACCGTCCGCGGTGTCGTCACCGACATCGCCCCGGCCGTCGTGGACGGCTGGGTCACCGGACGGGCACGCTTCAAAGGCCCGGCGCCGCCGGGCCTGCGCCAGAACGAGCAAGCCTCGGTTCGGATCATCCTCGGTCAGAAGAATGACGTGCTGATGATGGACCGCGGCGCGTACATCGATCCGCAGACGCGCTTCGTCTACCTCGTGCACGGCACCGAAGCATTTCGCGTCCCGGTGACCTTCGGGGCCGCCTCGATCTCGCAAATCGAGATCCTTCGGGGACTCACGGCCGGCGACACCGTCGTGAT
>JAJZMI010000094.1 GCA_021798335.1 Pseudomonadota bacterium
GCCGGGGAGTTGATCAGCGAAATCGCGCTCGCGATCGAGACGGGCTGCGATGCGGCGGATATCGGCCTGACCATCCACCCGCACCCGACACTCTCGGAGACGGTGGGCGCGGCGGCCGAAGCCTTCGAAGGCACGCTGACGGATCTGTACATGCCGAAGAAGCGCTGAGCACGCTCAGCGCGCTGCGGCGCGCCGCTCGATCAACCGCGTGGCCTTGCCCGGGGCCTGCTCGAGGGTGCCGGGGCGGTGCACCACGACCGCGATGCTGATGCCCACGTAGGTTTTGATCTGGCGGGTCAGTTCGGCGCCGAGCCTGCGCCGCGCCGTATCGCCCTCGTGATCATGCTCGAGCGTCTCGACGTGCAGCGTCAGATCATCGAGCGGGCCCTGGCGACTGATCTCGAGCTTGTAGTGCGGCGAGAGCCCCCCGGTGTGCGCGATCAGCGCCTCGAGCTGCGAGGGGAACACGTTCACGCCGTGGATGACCAGCATGTCGTCGGTGCGGGCGAACACCCGGGCGATGCGCCGCATCGGGCCGCGCTGCGGTGGCAGCAATCGGGTCAGATCGCGCGTGCGGTAGCGGATCGCCGGCAGGGCCTCCTTGGTGAGCGTGGTGAGCACCAGTTCGCCCTCCTCGCCCTCGGGCAGCACCTGCCCGGTTTGCGGATCGATCACCTCCGGATAGATGTGATCCTCCCACAACGTCAGGCCCTCGGGGCCACCGGCGCTCTCGCAGGCCACCCCGGGACCCATCACCTCGGCGAGGCCATACAGATCGAATGCCTCGAGCCCGAGTCGCGCCTGCAGCGCCGCGCGAGTCGCCTCGGTCCAGGGCTCGGCGCCAAAGATGCCGATGCGCAGGGAGCTCAGCTTCGCGTCGAGTCCGCGCCGCTGGAAGGTCTCGGCGAGGTTTAGCGCGTAGGAGGGAGTGGCCATCAGGATGTCGGGGCGGAAGTCCTCGATGAGCTCGACCTGCCAGCCGCTGCGGCCGCTCGAGACGGGGATCACCGTGCAGCCGATCCGTTCGGCTCCCCAATGCGAGCCCAAGCCGCCGGTGAACAATCCGTAGTCATAGGCGATGTGAACGATATCGCCGGTGCGCGCGCCGGCGGCGCGGATGCAGCGGCCCATCAGCGTGGTCCAGGTCTCGATGTCGCGCGCCGTATAGCCGACCACCGTAGGCTTGCCGGTCGTGCCGCTCGAGGTGTGGATGCGCGCGACTCGCGCGCGCGGCACGGCGAACAGGCCGAACGGATAGTTGACGCGGAAGTCCTGTTTGGTCAGGAACGGGAACCGGGCAAGGTCCTCGAGCGTGCGCAGATCATCCGGATGCACGCCCCGGTCGGCAAAGCTGTGCCTGTAGTGCGGGACGTTCTCCCAGGCGTGGCGGATCGACCAGCGCAGGCGCTGAAGCTGCAGGTCCCGGATCTGTTCGACCGACTGGTGCTCTGGTGCGTCGATGTCCACCGCGCCCTCGCCGCTCACTCCCATCTGCGGGCCTCACGTCCGTAGGTACCCTGCGAGTCTACCAGTGCCGCCGCGGCCCGCGCCCCCGGGGGGGGGAGTGTGCGCGAGTGCTCGGAACCGCACAGGCCGAGCGTGTCTGGCGCCCGCCCGCCCGCGTGCGGCGCGCCGCCGCGCCAGCTTAGACGCAGACGCGGCCCCTAGAGCGAGCGCAGGCGCTCCAGGTAGCGGTGCTCATCGGGCATGCGTCCGGCGCGCTGAGCCTCCCACAGCGCCTCGGCGAGCGGCTCGAGCATCGCGTGCTCCGCGGCGTGCGCACTGCCGAGCCGAGCGGTGAGGTCGTGGTGTACTCGGGCGATTCCCGCCGGCCGGTCGGTCGCCACCTGCTCGCGGATCGCCAGATGCAGGCTCATGTGCAGGAAGGGATTCTGCCGGCCGGCCTCCGGAGTGAACTGCGCCTCGAGCGCTTCGGGGGACTCGAGCACAGGCAGGTACTCGCGATGCTCCCCGATCACGGCGGCGATCTGTTCCTCGAGCGGCTCGAGCGGCTGCTGCGCGCCGAACTTGCGCCACGCCTCGAGGTACATTCGGCGCAGCTGCTCGCGGCTTTGCTGGGCAAACATAGGCATGGGCGTTAATCGGCTCTCCTGCGGCGGGGCGCGTGCGCCCGGCGCGCCGGCAGCGCCGCGACGCTCTTGCGAGGATACTCGCACAGATCCGCCAGAATGCAGCTCGGGCAGTGCGGGGCGCGCGCCGTGCACACGTAGCGTCCGTGCAGCAGCAGCCAGTGATGCGCATCGCGCTGAAACTCCTCCGGGGTGTTGGCCACCAGGGCGCGCTCGACGGCGAGCGGCGTCTTGCCGGGGGCGAGGCCGGTGCGGTTGGCGACGCGGAAGATGTGCGTGTCGACCGCGATCTCGGCCTCGCCGAACACCATGTTGAGAATGATGCTGGCGGTTTTACGGCCGACCCCGGGCAGCGCCTCCAGCTCGGCGCGCCGCGCCGGCACCCGCCCCTGGTGCTGCTCGAGCAGGCGCCGGCACAGGCCGATCAGGTTGCGCGATTTCGCGTTGTACAGTCCGACCGGCTTCAGGTACGGCTTGACGCCCTCGATGCCGAGCGCGAGCAGCGCCGCGGGAGTGTTGGCGAGCGGAAACAGCCGGCGCGTCGCGGTGTTGACGCTCTTGTCGGTGGTGTGCGCCGACAGCATGACCGCGACCAGCAGCTCGAAAGGGGTGGTGTAGTGCAGCTCGCTGCGCGGCTCGGGGTTGGCGGCGCGCAGGCGGCGGTAGATCGCGCGGCGGGTGATCGGGTGCACGCTCACTCGGCCCCGGGTGGTTCGCCGGCCGCCAAGCGTTTGCGCGCCGCCAGCAGCTCGGCGCGCTCGCGGGCGCGTCGCTCGATCCGCTCGCGGTGCGCGCCGTAGCGCACGCGGTTGGCGGCCGGTTCCGGTGGTCGAGGCGCCTCGGGCATCGCCGAGCGTGGCACCAGCGTGATGCAGTCGACCGGGCAGGGGGCGATGCACAGCTCGCAGCCGGTGCACAGCTCCATCACGACGGTATGCATGTGTTTGCGCGCGCCGATGATGGCGTCGACCGGGCATGATGGCAGGCACTTGGCGCAGCCGATGCAAGCCCGTTCGTCGATGTGCGCCAGCGGCGGCGGTCCCTCGACGCCGTGGGCGGGATTGAGCGGCCGCGGCGCGCGTCCGAGGAGTGTGGCGAGCGCGCTGATCACGGCCGCGCCGCCGGGCGGGCACTGGTCGATCTCGGCCTCGCCGCGCCGGATCGCCTCGGCGTACGGCCGGCAGCCGGCATGGCCGCAGCGGGTGCACTGAGTCTGCGGCAGGAGCGCGTCGATCGCGGCGGCGCTCGCGGACGGTGCGGCCTGGGCCTGCTGCCGGGCGGCGCCGTCCGGGATGTCGTGATCGCCTTGCGCAACGCGCGTGCAGGCGCCTCCTGCTGTTGCCCGCCCGTGCTTGGCCGCCTGCCGGTCAGGTTCCGCTGTCATTGTCCGCAGGACGGGTGACTCAGCCGATGCGCATGCCCGGGATCGCACCGGAATCGGGTGCGAGCAGGTACGGACCGCCGGTCTCGCCGCTCGCGGCGAGCACCATGCCTTCGGACAGGCCGAACTTCATCTTGCGCGGCGCGAGATTCGCCACCAACACCGTCAGGCGCCCGGCCAGCGCCGCCGGGTCGTATGCGGATTTTATTCCGGCGAACACCGTGCGGGTCTCGCCGCCGAGGTCGAGCGTGAGCTTCAGCAGCTTGTCGGCTCCGGCGACGTGCTCGGCCGCCGCGATGCGCGCAACGCGCAGATCGATGCGTTTGAACTCCTCGATGGACAGGGTTGGCGGCGGCGCGCCCTGGGTTGCCGTGGGCGGGGTCCGGGGCGCGGCGCTCGAGCCGGCCGGCTCGACGGCGGGTGTTTGTGGCGCGGTCTTGGTCGGCACGGGCAGCTCTCCGGCGGGCTCGAACAGCGCATCGAGCTGCTTGGGGTCGATGCGCGTCATGAGGTGGCGATAGGGATGAATGCGGCGCGGCGGCTCGAGCGCATCGGTCCAGGCGAGCGGTCGCTGCAAGCCGAGCAGCTCGCGGGCGACCCGCTCGGCCAGCGCCGGCAGCACCGGCGCGAGCAGGCAGGTGAGCACCTTGAATCCGTAGAGGGCGCGGGCGCAGCTGTCCTGAAGCGCGGCGTGCTGCGTCGGGTCCTTGGCGAGGATCCAAGGGCGGCGGGCGTCGAATTCCTGGTTGAGCCGGTCGGCGAAGGTCATGATCTGGCGCATCGCCCGGGCGAACTCCCGGGCCGCGTAGCTCTCGCGCACCAGCTCGAGCACCTCGCGCGCCGCCTCGAGGAGCTCGCCGGTTCCCGCCGGATAGTCGATCGAGCCGTCGAAGTGCCGGGTGACGAAGGGCGCGGCGCGGCTGGCGATGTTGACGTATTTGCCTATGAGGTCGCTGTTGACCCGCGCCACGAAGTCCTCCGCATTGAAATCGAGATCCTCGACCGTTGCGTTCAGCTTCGCCGCGAGATAGTAGCGCAGCCACTCGGGGTTCAGGCCGAGCTCGAGGTAGCGCAGGGGGCTGATGCCGGTGCCGCGCGACTTCGACATCTTTTCGCCCGAGACCGTGATGAAGCCGTGCACGTGCACGTTGTCCGGAACGCGGTACGGGGGGCCCGCGAAGTGCAGCATCGCCGGCCAGAACAGCGTGTGAAAGTAGATGATGTCCTTGCCGATGAAGTGTACCTGGCGCGTATCGGGGGCGGCGAGCAATTGCTCGAAGGTGCGTGTCTCGCCGTTGGCGCGTGCCTTGCCGCTGTCGATGTAGCTCTGCAGCGAAGCGAGGTAGCCGATCGGCGCGTCCAACCAGACGTAGAAGAATTTTCCCGGCGCATCCGGGATCGGAATGCCGAAATAGGGTGCATCGCGCGAGATGTCCCAGTCCGAGAGCGCCTGCTCGTTCCGCCCGTCGAGCCATTCGCGCGCCTTGTTCGCGACCTGGGGCTGCACGTGTCCGGGCTGCTCCAGCCACTGGCGCAGGAATGCGGCGCAGCGCGGGTCGGAGAGCCGGAAAAAGAAATGATCGGAGCTTCTGAGCACCGGCTTGGCGCCGCTCAGCGTCGAGTAGGGCGCGATGAGCTCGGTCGGGGCATAGACACTACCGCAGACCTCGCACGCATCCCCATATTGATCCTTGGCATGGCATTTTGGGCACTCGCCCTTGATGTAGCGGTCGGCGAGGAACATGCCCTGAACGGGATCGTAGAACTGCTCGACGGATCGGGAGTCGATCAGTCCGGCGGCCCGCAGGTGCCGATAGATGTCGTGCGAGAGCCGGGTATTCTCGCTCGAGTGGGTGCAGTGCCAGTGGTCGAAGCCGATGTGGAAGCCCTCGAGATAGCGCGGCCGGTCGGCGGCGATGCGCGCCACCAGTGCCTCGGGGGTGGTGTGCTCGGCCTGGGCTTTGAGCATGACCGGCGCCCCGTGCGCATCGTCGGCCCCGACGAAATGTACGCGCTTGCCCTGCATGCGCTGGAAGCGTACCCAGATATCGGCCTGGATGTACTCCATGATGTGGCCGATGTGAAACGGGCCGTTCGCGTAGGGCAGCGCGGTGGTGACGAAGAATGTCTCGCTCATGCGCAGAGTGTACCGAGAGCCGGTGAGCCGCGCAGCGGCGCGGCACGGGATCCGGGGCGCGGCGCGCCCAGAGCGCGCCGGCGGGGCTCAGCCGAGGTCCTTGACGGCCTCGAAGCGCGACTTATTGATAGCCTTGGCATAGGCCTCGCGACCGGTGATCAGGCGCTGATCGAGCAGCTGTTGGATGGCCGAATCCATGGTGCGCATGCCAAATTGGGCGCCCGACTGCATGGCGTTCTCCAGCTGATCGAGTTTGCCCTGGCGGATCAGACTGGCCGCCGCCGGGGTGTTGATGAGGATCTCGAGGGCCGCGACCCGCCCGGGGCGGTCGGCGCGCTGCAGCAGCTGTTGCGAGATCACCCCGCGCAGCGAGGTCGAGAGCATGGCGCGCACGTGCGATTGCTTGTCGTTCGGGAACACGTTCACCATGCGGTCCACGGTCTGCGCCGCGCCGTTGGTGTGCAGGGTGCCCATCACCAGGATGCCGGTCTCGGCGGCGGTCACCGCGATGCTCATGGTCTCGTGGTCGCGCAACTCGCCGACCAGAATGACGTCCGGATCCTCGCGCAGCGCCGAGTGCAGGGCCGACGCGAAGCTTGCGCAGTGGACCCCGATCTCACGCTGGCTCACCAGGCAGCTCTTGCGCTGATGCACGAACTCGATCGGATCCTCGATGGTGAGGATGTGGCCCTTGTCGCGTGCATTGATGTCGTCGATCATCGCCGCGAGCGTGGTGGACTTGCCCGAGCCGGTCTTGCCGGTCACCAGTACCAGGCCGTTGTTGGTCCGGCAGAGCCGACAGACCGCCGGCGGCATGCCGAGCTCCTCGAGGGTGAGGGCCCTGGAGGGAATGGCACGGAATACCGCGCCCATGCCGTTCAGCTGGCGCATCACATTGACACGGAAGCGTCCGTGCTCGGGAATGGTATAGGCGAAGTCCGCGCCATCCTGCGCCTCGAAGCGATCGGCGGCGATCTTCGGCATGATTTCATAGAGCGCCTGCTTGACGAACTCCTGGCCGAGCAGCTCGCGCTTCAGCGGCATCAGCTCCCCGTACAGGCGGATGCGCGGCGGTTCGCCCGCGATGAAATGCAGGTCCGAACCGCCCTTGTGCAGGATTTCCAGCAGCAGCGTGTCGACGGCGGCCATGGGTTCGCTCGCGCCTACGCGCCGGCCAGATCGGCCTTGGGCAGCAGGCCGGGGTCGCTGACGAGTTTCTGGAAGGGACGCTTGTCGGAGGCATAGGCGTACGCCTCGTCGGGGTCGATCTCGCGGGCATTGATCGCCGCCAGCAGCGCCTGATCGAGCAGCTGCATGCCGAAGTCCCGTCCAGTCTGCAGCAGGCTCGGGATCTGGAAGGTCTGCTCGGTCTGGATGAGCTTGGCGATTGCCTTGGTCATGATCAGGATCTCGCAGACCGCCCTGCGCGCGCGGGCATCGGGCGTCTTCAGCAGCACCTGGCTGATCACAGCGAGCAGGCTCTGGGCGAGGAAGCTCTTGGTCTGCTCGCGCTGCTCGACCGGCAGCGCATCGACGATGCGGTCCACAGTCTTCACGGCGCTGGTGGTGTGCAGCGTGCCGAGCACCAAGTGGCCGGTTTCCGCGGCCGTCATGGCCATGGAAATCGTCTCCGCATCGCGCATCTCACCGACCAGGATCACGTCCGGATCCTCGCGCATCGCCGCGCGCACGCCTTCGGCGAAGCTCGGAATGTGCGTGCCGAGTTCACGCTGGATCACTTGGCTGGTCTTGCTGCGGTGCACGACCTCGATCGGATCCTCCAGGGTGATGATGTTCAATTTTCGGGTCTGATTGATGTGATCGATCATTGCCGCGAGCGTGGTCGATTTGCCGGTGCCGGTTGCGCCGGTGACCAGGACCATGCCCTGGTGGTAATCGCACAGCTGGGTGATCACCGGCGGCAGTCCCAGCTCGGTGATCGACGGCACCTGAGCCGGGATGGCGCGGAAGGTTGCCCCGATGCCGGTGTCCTTGCGGAACACGTTGACGCGGAAGCGGCCGCCCTCGGCTGACACGTAGGAGAAATCCAGGTCGTTGCCGGCGGCAAAGCGCTCGGACTGCGAGGGGGTCAGGATCTCCGTCACGTAGCCTTCGAGCTCCGGTGCGCGCAGATCGCGGAACTTGATCGGCAGCAGGTCGCCTTGCATGCGCAGCATCGGGGGCACGCCCACCGCCAGGTGCACGTCCGAGCAGCCTTGCTGCACGCCGAGCTTCAAGAATGCATCGATACGGGCCAAAGGGCACCCCGGTTGCTGGGACTTATAGGATACTTTCGCGCCGGTTCTCTCGGGAAATCAACCGAATAGGCGCGGAATCTTGAGCTGCGGCACGTTACGGGCCCCGCCGCCCCGCAGGCGCCGCGCGTGCGCTAGAGAAATTTCTCGAGCGCCCCGCGCACCTCCTCCATCTGCTGGAAGCGTTTGGCCTTATCGACCGCCATGGCGCGTGTGACGACCTCGGACAGTCCGGGGGGCAGATCCGGGTTCAGATCGTGGGGTGGCCGGGCCTTGCCCTGCACGTGCTGGTACATCACCGACATGTGATCGCCGCGCGAGTACGGCGGAGCGCCGGTGAGCATCTCGTACAGGATCACGCCGAGGGCATAGATGTCGGCGCGCTCATCGACCCGCTTGCCGAGGATCTGTTCCGGCGCCATGTACTTCGGCGAGCCGATCACGTAGCCGGTGCGTGTCAACTGCGTCTCGCTCTCGCGCTGCGCGGCGGCCACGCCGAAATCGACGATCTTGAGCAGTCCCTCGTGGTTGATCAGCACGTTGGCCGGCTTCAGGTCGCGGTGCACGATGCCGGCCTGGTGCGCCACCGTCATGCCGGTACAGATGTCGATGCCGAATTGCAGCGCTCGCTTCAGCTGCAGCGGCTTCTCGCCGTTGAATTCGGCGGCGAGGGTGTGCGAGGGAAAGTACTCCATCGAGATCGCGTAGTTGCCCTGAATGAACAGAAAATCATAGATGCGGATGACGTTGCGATGAGTGATCTTGCGCGAATAGCGCAGCTCGTGGACGAAGCGCTTCATGACTTCTTCGTCCGTCGCCACGTTGGGGTTGAGGAACTTCAGGATGAGCCGCTCGTCGACCACCGTGTCCTCCATCAGCAGCACGGTACCGAACGCTCCCCGGCCGATGCGCTCGAGATACTTGTAGCGGCCCTCGATGATGTCCCCGGGGCGCAGCGTCTGGATGTCAAGCCGCGAGCTGTCGACGGCGCGCGCCGGGCGGGCGAGCTCGGGCGGCTCGGGCGCGGCCGCCTCGGGGGGCTGCGGCGCGTTGGCGCCGGTGGAGCCGATCCCCGCGGTGGCTCCCGAGAGCCGCCGCTCCAGATCGGCCAGCGCCGCTTCCGCGGCGCGCGCAATCGTCTGGTCGGAGGCGCTGGCCTGCTGCTTCAACTGCGTGCGCACCGCATCGGGGTTCGACAGGTCGGCGACGCTCGCCAGCGCCTGGATCGCCTCGATGCGCACCTCGCGCTCGGGGCGGGCGAGCAGCGGCGAGAGCGCGCCGGTGAGCTGCGCGTCGCCGAGCCTGCCGAGGGCGCGCACCACCACCGGCAAGGTCTTCACGTTGCCGGCACGCAGCATCTCCAGCAGCCGCGGCACCGCGGTCTTGCTGCCGATCTCGGCCAGCGCGTCGACCGCTCGCTCGCTGACCCACCAATCGGTGTCGCGCGTTGCCTGCAGGAGCGACTCGATGGCGCGCGGGTCCTTGGCCTGATTGAGGATCTCGATGGCGGCGCGGCGGATATCCTCGTCCTTGTCCTTCACCAGCTGCAGAACCGCGTCGATGACGCGCGGACCGCCGATCTTGCCGAGCGCATCGGCGGCGCGCGAGCGTACCCACCAGTCGCTGTCCTTCAGCGCCTCGAGCAGGTGCTTGACCGACTGCGCGTCCCCGACCTCATTGAGCACTTCGACGGCAGCCCGGCGGGCGTTCTCGTTCTCGTCCTTGAGCACTGCGATCAGGTAGCGAACGGTGTCGGGATGGTTCACCTTGATCACGACGTCGATCGCGCGGTTCTGGACGTCGATTTCGGGGTCCCGCAACAGCTCGCACACCCGCTCGACATCGATTATTTCGTCCATGCGCTGCAGCGCCGAGAGCGTCGCGCCCCGAATCAGCTTGTTCGGGTCCTTCAGCAGGCCCTGCAAAGCGGTGTGCACTTCCGGGGTGTTGAAGCGCGCCAGGATGTTGATGATGTGCACCCGGGCGATCGGGTCCTTGCCGTCGAGCCGCTGCAGCAGCTCCGGCAGCGTCGCGGGGGTGACCGTGTCGGCGATGACGCGAAACAGGGCCGCCTTCTCGTTCGGCTCCTGGTTGTAAGCGGCCGTGAGCAGCTCGCGCTGCGTGAAGCGGGATTTGTGCGCCGTGATCACCTCCATGAGCGCCGACTTGGCGATCCCGGGGGTCGAGAGGGCATCGAGCAGCAGGTGCGCCGGATAGTTGCGGCTGCTGGTCAGGGCCCAGGCGATGCCGGCGATCACCCGAGGGCTGCCCTGGACGAGTCCTTCCATGAACTGCGGAAAGGTCTTGGGGCTCACCAGGCTGGCGAGGACTTCGACAAACGCCAGAGTGGCATTCTTGTCCGCTTCCGGGAGCGAGGCCAGGAGCGGGGCAATGGCTGCCGGGCCCAGATCCTTCAGGCGTGCGATGGCCTTCTGGGTCTCCGGGCTCGAGGGGTCCGCCGACGAGCGGATGCCGGTGATCAACCGGTCGGCTCGCAAATTAGCTAAAAACGTCATTCAGCCGATCCGCGGGATTCCCGCGCAGCCTGATTGCTTCTTCGCGCTCCTGGCACCCTGGGCAAGACGCGGGCCGCTCCCCGACGCTTCAAACCCCGCATTCTACCGGCTCAGCCCCGGAGCGCTCAAAGTATGCCATACCCTCTGCGACGGCGAGGCGCGAAGCGGGACTTACCTCTAGAATCGCCGGTTGCGTATCCACACGGGCTTACGGTGACCGAACCCATGGCTGAGGATTCCACGCTAGAGACGCTCAGAGCGGCGATCGAGAGCTACGTCGAGCCGTATCTTCACCAGACGCTGCGCGAGGCTGGCGCACTGCGCGAACTCGCGCGCACGCCGGAGGGCTATGCGGCCCGCATCGTGCTCGGCTTTCCGCTGGGAGACTACGCATCGACGCTGGCCGCGGCCATCGCCGCCCATGTGGCCGCGGCGGGGGTGAGTGCGCCGCTGCGCCTCGCGCTCGAGGCGCAGATCCGCCCGCACAGCGTGCAGCGGCCGCTGCAGCCGCTCGAGGGGATCAAGAACGTCGTCGCGGTCGCCTCGGGCAAGGGGGGGGTGGGCAAATCCACGGTCGCGGCCAATCTGGCGCTCGCCTGGGCGGCGCAGGGCGCACGTGTCGGGGTGCTCGATGCCGACATCTACGGCCCGAGCCAGCCGCTGATGCTCGGCCTGGCCGGCCAGCAACCCACCTCGCCCGACGGCCAGCACATCGTGCCGCTGAACAATCACGGTGTCGTGGTGATGTCGATCGGGTTCATGGTTGATTCCGAGCAGCCGATGATCTGGCGCGGCCCCATGGTCACCCAGGCGCTGAGCCAGCTGCTCTCGCAGACGCGCTGGGGCGAGCTCGACTATCTGGTGGTCGACATGCCGCCGGGCACCGGCGACATCCAGCTGACGCTGGCGCAGCGCGTGCCGGTGGCCGGCGCGGTGATCGTCACCACGCCCCAGGATATTGCCTTGGCCGACGCGCGCAAAGGATTGAAGATGTTCGAGAAAGTGTCGGTGCCGGTCCTCGGGATCGTCGAGAACATGAGCGTGCACGTGTGCGCCCAGTGCGGGCACGTCGAGCATATCTTCGGCGCCGGCGGCGGGGCGCGCATGGCCGAGCAGTACGGTGTCCGGCTGCTCGGGGAATTGCCGCTCGATGCGCGCATCCGCGAGCAAGCCGACGGTGGCCGCCCGACGGTGGTATCCGAGCCCGGCTCCCCGCGCGCCGAGGCCTATGTGCACATGGCCCGGCGCACCGCCGCGGTGCTCGCGGCCCGCCCGCTCGATCGCAGCGGGGCGTTTCCGAAGATCGTCGTCGAGAAGAGCTGAACGGTCCAACAATGAGCGTCAAGTCAGACAACTGGATCCGCCGCATGGCGCGTGAGCACGGCATGATCGAGCCCTTCGAGCCCGAACAGGTGCGCCACGTGAATGGTCAGAAGATCATTTCCTACGGAACGTCGAGCTATGGCTATGACGTTCGCTGCGCGAACGAATTCAAGATCTTCACGAACATCAATACGACCATCG
>JAJZMI010000166.1:0-6862 GCA_021798335.1 Pseudomonadota bacterium
TTTCGGGCCGATGGCCCGCTCGATATGCGCATGGATCCGACGCGCGGGGAGGCCGTGTCCGCGTGGCTCGCGCGCGCCGGCGTTGACGAGATTCGGCAAGTGATCTCGACCTACGGTGAAGAACGGTTCGCGCGCCGGGTGGCGCAGGCGATCGTCGCCGCCCGTGAGCATGCGCCCATCGAGCGCACCGTCCAGCTGGCCGAGCTCGTGGCGCGCGCGGTCCGCACGCGAGAGCCGGGGAAACATCCGGCCACCCGTACGTTCCAAGCTTTGCGGATGTACATCAACGACGAGCTGGGACAGCTCGAGCAGGGACTTGCCGCGGCGCTCGAGGCGCTCGCCCCGGGCGGACGGTTGGTGGTGATCAGTTTCCATTCGGTCGAGGACCGCCTGGTCAAGCAATTCATGGCGCGGCATGCGCAGCTCGATCCGGCGCTGGCGGATCTGCCGTCAGTGCCCGCTGAGCTTGCGCCGCGGTTGCGGCGGATCGGGCGCAAGCTCCGTGCCGACAAAGCCGAGGTCGCGCGCAACCCCCGGGCGCGCAGCGCGCTGCTGCGGGTCGCGGAGAAAATCGCGTGAAGAAGACGCGAGCGACATTCGGGCTGGCCATGGCCGCACTCTGGCTGGCCGTGCTCGCCTCCGGGATGGGGGCGGTGTACTGCCGCTACCGCTCGCGGGAGCTGTTCATCCATCTGGAGCAGCTCCGGCGCCGGCGCGACAACCTGGATGTTCAATGGGGTCAGCTGCAGCTCGAGGAGAGCGCATGGTCGACCCATGCGCTGATCGAGAGCGTGGCCGAGCGCAGGCTGCACATGCGAATGCCGTCGCCCGCTCAAATCGTGGTCGTGCGCCCATGAAGTCACGTCGTGGCCGCCCGCGTCCGCCCGCCTTCCGCTGGCGGGCCCAACTGCTGCTTGGCGCGCTCGTGCTGATCTCGCTCGTCCTGGTCGGGCGCGCCGTCGATCTGCAGCTGGTCGATTACACCTTTCTGTCGCGCCAGGGGGATGAGCGCTTTCTGCGCGTGGTCTCCGTCCCCGCGCATCGCGGCGTCATCACCGACCGGCACGGTCAGCCGCTCGCGGTCAGCGCCCCGGTCGATTCGATCTGGGTCAATCCCCAGCAGATCCTGCATGCCGACGGCGGCGTCAACGACCTCGCCCAGGCCCTGGGCTTCGATCCCGCGACGCTGTGGAGCGACATCAGCAGCAACGCCAATCTGCAATTCCTCTACGTCGCGCGCCAGCTTCCCCCGCCGCGTGCCCACGCCATCAAGGCGCTCGGCATTCCGGGGGTCTACCTCAGACGTGCCTACCGGCGCTACTACCCGGCCGGCGAGGTGACCGGGCAGCTGATCGGCTTCACCAACATGAAGGATCAGGGCGAATCCGGCCTGGAGCTCGAATACAACTCGTTGCTGACCGGCGTCGACGGCGAGAAGCGTGTGATCGAGGACCGCTACGGTCAGATCGTCCAGGAAGTCGACAGCATCCGGCCCGCCCGCCCGGGGCACAACCTGGTGCTCTCGATCGACATGCGCATCCAGTACCTGGCCTACCGGGCGCTGAAGGCGGCGATCGTGGCGCAGCGCGCGCGCTCGGGCTGCATGGTGGTGATCGACGTCGACACCGGAGAGGTGCTCGCCATGGTCGACCAGCCGGCGTTCAATCCCAACGATCGGGCGCAGCTGCTGCCGCAGCTGTACCTCAACCGCGCGATCGACTACACGTTCGCGCCCGGCTCCTCGATCAAGCCGTTCTTCATCGCGGCCGCCCTGATGAGCGGCCGCTACAACAACCACAGCATCGTCAACACCTCGCCCGGATACATCGATGTCCAGGGTCACATTTTCCGCGACGATGTCGATCTCGGACCGATCGACATCGCCAAAATCCTCGCGGTGAGCTCGAACGTGGGCATGGCGCACGTCGCGCTGTCGCTGCCGCGCCGGCTCATCTGGGAGACCCTGCGCAACTTCGGGTTCGGACAACTCGCCACTCCCGGCTATCCCGGCGAGCCCACCGGCGTGCTGTTGCCCTATAAGGACTGGCGGCCGATCCGCATCGCCACCATGTCGCACGGCTACGGCTTGACGGTGACGGCCCTGCAGTTGGCGCACGCCTACGCGACGCTCGGCGCGTTCGGCCTCGAGCGGCCGATCTCATTCCTGCGCGAGAACAACCCGCCGCCCGGCCGGCGCATCATGCCGGCCGCGCTCGCGCGCGAGCTGCTGCACATGATGCTGGGTGTGGCGGCCCCGGGGGGCACGGCGCCGGCGGCGGCCATCCCCGGCTACATCGTGGCCGGCAAGACCGGCACCTCCTGGATAGACGTCGGGGGACGCTACCGCCATCACCTCTACACGGCGGTGTTTGCCGGCGTCGCGCCGGTGAACCATCCGCGCCTCGCGGCCGTGGTGGCGATCAAGGAGCCGAGCGCCGGCCTGTACTACGGCGGAGACGTCTCCGCGCCGGTATTCCATACGGTGATCGGCCGGGCGCTGCGCCTGTTGGCGGTGGCGCCGGATCAGCCGCTCGGGCCGGGAAACACGCTGCAAGGGCCGGTGCTGCAATGAGAGCCGCCCCGCGCATCTCATTTCCCGGCCGGCCGCTGGCCGAACTGACCGGCGGACTGATCGACACGCCGCCGCCGCTCGAGATTCGCGACGTCACGCTCGACAGCCGCGAGGCGAGTCCGGGAGCGTTGTTTCTCGCCTGCCGCGGCCGCGCGCGCCACGGTCTGGCGTTCGCCGCGGAAGCGGCCGCGCGCGGCGCCCGCGCGGTCCTGTACGAGCCGCCGGCCGAGTCCGCGGGTCAGCTCGAAGCGCTCGATCCAACGGTGTTCGTCGCGGCCGTGCCGCAGCTCGCCGCACGCGCCGGCGTAATCGCCGACCGGTTTTTCGGCCGGCCGTCGCGGCAGCTCACGGTCATCGCCGTGACGGGAACCAACGGCAAGACGACCTGTGCCTGGCTGAGCGCGCAGGCGCTCGCACGCTGCGGCCGCCCGGCCGGCTACATGGGAACGCTCGGGGCCGGCGTCCCGGGCGCGCTCGCCGCGACCGCGCACACGACCTCCGACGCGGTCACGGTGCATCGTCGGCTCGCCGAGCTGCGCATGCAGGGGGCCGGATGGGTGGGAATGGAGGTCTCTTCCCACGCGCTCGATCAGGACCGCATCGCGGGCGTGCGGGTGCACACCGCCGCGTTCACCAATCTCACCCGTGACCACCTCGACTATCACGGCACCATGGATGCCTACGGGCGCGCCAAGACCCGGCTGTTCGAGATCGAGACCCTCGTGAGCCGCGTGATCAACATCGACGATGAATTCGGCGCGGCGCTCGCCGCGCGCGCCGACCGGGGCCGCCTGATCGCCACGACGCGCCGCGCGAGCGCGCGGCTCCCCGCGCAGGCGCACTGGGTGCGGGGTGTGCACACACGGCTGCAGAGCGCCGGAATGCAGATCCGCGTGGCCTCGAGCTGGGGCGAGACGGATTTGGCCGCGCCGCTGATCGGGGATTTCAACGCCGACAACGCTCTGACGGCTCTCGGCATCCTGCTTGCGGCCGACGTGCCGCTCCAGGAGGCGTGCGCCGCGCTGCGCGAGTGCCGCGCCGCGCCGGGACGCATGGAGGCATTCGGCGGGGACGCGGGCCGGCCGCTGGCCATCGTGGACTACGCGCACACGCCGGATGCGCTCGCCAAGGCGCTGCGCAACGCCCGGCGCCACTGCCGCGGTCGGCTGCGCGTGGTGTTCGGCTGCGGAGGAGACCGCGACAGCGGCAAGCGGCCGATGATGGGGCGCATCGCCGCCGAGCTCGCCGACGAGATCATACTGACGGACGACAATCCGCGCACCGAGCCGCCCGAGCGCATCACCGCGGACATCCTCGCCGGCATCGCCGGTCATGGCGCGCGCATCGAGCATGATCGGGGCCGCGCCATCCGCGAGGCGCTCGCCGGCAGCGCCGCCGCCGACGTCGTGCTCATCGCCGGCAAGGGCCACGAGACGTACCAGACCTATGGCGCCGAGCAGCGCCCCTTCAGCGACCAGGCCGTGGTGCGCGCGGCGCTCGGGCTCGAGGAGCCGGGCGCATGAGCCTGGTCCGCACGCTGGCTCGGTTTGCGCACGATTGCGGCGGCGCGCTGCGCGGCGAGGATCGCCCGTTCACGGGCGTCTCGATCGACACCCGCACCCTGCAGGGCGGCGAGCTGTTCGTCGCGCTGCGCGGACCGCGGTTCGATGGCGCGCAGTTCCTGTCCGCGGCGCTCGAGCGGGGCGCCGCCGGGGTGGTGCTCGAGCGCGAGCAGCCGCTGGCGTTGGCGCAGATCGTGGTGGCCGACACGCTGCAGGCCCTGCAGTGTGCCGCGCAGGTCCGCCGGACCGCGGCGCCCATTCCCGTGGTCGGTGTCGCCGGCAGCAACGGCAAGACGACGACCAAGGAGATGACCGCGGCCATCCTCAGCCAGCGCGGCGAGTGCCTCGCGACGCGCGGCAACCTGAACAATCACATCGGTGTTCCTCTGACGCTGCTGCGGCTCGAGCCGCAGCATCGCGGCGCGGTGATCGAGATGGGCGCGAATCGCGCCGGGGAAGTCGCCGAGCTGGTGCGCATCGCGCGCCCGACGGTCGGCCTGATCACCAACGCGGGCGCCGAGCACCTCGAGGGCTTCGGTACCTTGGAGGGCGTGGCGCGCGCCGAGGGCGAGGCGGTCGCGGGCCTGGAGCCTGCCGCGACCGCGGTACTGAACGCCGATGATCCGTTTCTGGATCTGTGGCGCGGCATGACCGCCGCGCGGTGCGTCACGTTCGGCTTCGCGCCGGCGGCGAGCTTTCACGCCGGCGAGCTTCAATCGAGTCTCGCGAGCGAGGGATTCCGGACCCGATTCACGCTCACCTGCGCCCTCGGCGCCGCGCCGATCGAGCTGCACTTCGGCGGCCGGCACAACGTCCTGAACGCGCTGGCCGCCGCCGCCGCCGCCGCCAGTGCCGGCGCCAGCCTCGCGCAGATCGCCGCCGGGCTCGCCTCGGTGCGGCCCGTCTCCGGGCGGCTGCAACCGAAGCAGACCGAGGGCGGCGCGTGGATTCTGGATGATTCCTACAACGCCAATCCCAGCTCGGTCCGCTCCGGGATCGAGGTGCTGGCCTCGCTGCCCGAGCGGCGCTGGCTGGTGCTGGGCGACATGGCCGAGTTGGGCGAGTTCGCCGAGGACTCGCACGTGCAGATCGGCGCCTTCGCGCGCGAGCACGGGATCGAGCGGCTGTATGCCACCGGACCGCTCGCGGCGCTCGCCGTCGAGCGCTTCGGCGCCGGCGCGCGCTGGTTTCCCGAGGCCGAGGTGCTCATCGAGGCGTTGCGCGCGGCGCTCGGGGAGGCCGGTCCCGGAGTCTACGTTCTCGTGAAGGGCTCGCGCATCAATCGGCTCGAGCGGGTCGTGGCGGCGCTGGTCGGCGACGCCGGGCAGCCGGAGGCGCACTGAATGCTCTACTGGCTCGCACATCGGCTGGTCGCCTGGTACTCCGGGTTCAACGTCTTTTCCTATCTGACTTTCCGCGCGATCCTCGCCATGGGCTCCTCGCTGGTGGTCTCGCTCCTGGTCGGCCCGGCGATGATCCAGCGTCTCTCGCGCTATCAGATCGGCCAGGTGGTGCGCACCGACGGTCCGCAGAGCCACCTGCCCAAGGCGGGCACGCCCACCATGGGCGGCACGCTGATCCTGGTGGCGACGCTGGTGAGCACGGTGCTGTGGGCGCAGCTCACCAACCGCCGCATCTGGCTGGTGTTGGTCGTGACACTCGCCTTCGGTCTGATCGGCTTCGTCGACGATTACCTCAAGCTGGTCGTGCGCAATGCGCGCGGTCTGCCGGCGCGCTGGAAATATCTGTTTCAGTCCGTGGTGGGCCT
Source organism: Pseudomonadota bacterium (assembly GCA_021798335.1). Classification (GTDB taxonomy): domain Bacteria; phylum Pseudomonadota; class Gammaproteobacteria; order Steroidobacterales; family Steroidobacteraceae; genus 13-2-20CM-66-19. Next base: position 5,903 of record JAJZMI010000166.1, read on the forward strand.
GGCGGTGGCCGCGGTCTTGTTCTATACGGCGCGCGTGCCGGCCCAGACCACCCTGTTTCTGCCGTTCTTCAAATCGTTCGCCGAGCCGCTTCCCGCGCCCGCGTTCATCCTCATCGCCTACCTCATGACCGTCGGCATGAGCAATGCGGTCAATCTGACCGACGGGCTCGACGGGCTGGCCATCATGCCGGCGGCGCTGGTGTCGGCCGCGCTCGGCATCTTCGCCTACGCCAGCGGCAATGCCGTGTTCGCCCGCTATCTGGAGATTCCGTCGATCCCGGGCGCCGGCGAGCTGTTGATCTTCTGCTCGGCGCTCTCCGGGGCCGGTCTGGGATTTCTCTGGTTCAACGCCTATCCGGCGCAGGTGTTCATGGGCGACGTCGGCGCGCTCGCGATCGGCGGCGCGCTCGGGGTCGTCGCCGTCATGGTGCGCCAGGAGCTGGTGGCGCTGCTGATGGGCGGGGTGTTCGTGCTCGAGACCGCCTCGGTGATCCTGCAGGTGGCGTCCTTCAAGCTCACCGGCCGGCGCATCTTCCGCATGGCCCCGCTGCATCATCACTTCGAGCTCAAGGGTTGGGCCGAGCCGAAGGTCATCGTGCGCTTCTGGATCATCTCGCTGATCCTGGTGCTGGCCGGACTTGCGACCCTGAAACTCAGATGAGCACGGCCGGCCACAAACCTTCGACCGCAGTGATCGCCGGCCTCGGGCGAACGGGGCTGTCGTGCGCGCACTATCTGCGCGAGCACGGCTGGCGCGTCGCCGTGACCGACACGCGCGCCGATCCGCCGCAGCTCGCGCAGCTGCGCGAGCTGGATCCGGACATCGTGGTGCACTCGGGCGGGCTCGATCCGCAACTGCTCGACGAAGCGGTGTACGTGCTGGCATCCCCCGGCCTGCCGCTCGATCTGCCGTTCTTCGCCGAGGCGCGCCGCCGCGGCCTGGAGATCTTCGGCGACATC
>JAJZMI010000166.1:6962-11807 GCA_021798335.1 Pseudomonadota bacterium
CTCGGGCGGGCTCGATCCGCAACTGCTCGACGAAGCGGTGTACGTGCTGGCATCCCCCGGCCTGCCGCTCGATCTGCCGTTCTTCGCCGAGGCGCGCCGCCGCGGCCTGGAGATCTTCGGCGACATCGAGCTGTTCGCCCGGGCCGTGAGCGCTCCGGTGGCGGCGATCACCGGCACCAACGGCAAGAGCACCGTGACCAGTCTCGTCGGCCGCATGGCGGCGCGCGCCGGTCTCCTGGTGCGCGTCGGCGGCAATCTCGGCGAGCCGGCGCTCGATCTGCTGGCCGCCGCCGAGCGGTCCGCGCGGCCGACCGATCTGTATGTGCTGGAACTGTCGAGCTTCCAACTCGATACCACCGAGTCGCTCGATCTGAAGGGCGCGGCGGTGCTCAACGTGAGCGCCGATCACCTCGACCGCTACGCGTCGGTGGAGGACTACGCCCTGTCCAAGGCGCGGGTGTTCGCGCGCTGCGATACGGCGGTGGTCAACCTCGACGATGCGCTCGTCGCCCGCATGACCCGAGTCGGGCAGCGCGTGCTCGGTTTCTCGGTCGGCGGCGCCGCCGGCGCCGCCTACACCGTGCTGCAGCGCGATGGCCTGTGGCTGGCGCGGCACGGCGAGCCGCTGTTGCCCGTGGCGCAGATGCGCCTGCGCGGCATGCACAACGCGGCGAACGCGCTCGCGGCGCTGGCCCTCGGCGAGGCGCTGGAGCTGCCGCGGGCGGCCATGCTCGCGGAGCTGCGGGAGTTCACCGGCCTGCCGCATCGGACCCAGTGGGTGGCCGAGGTGCGCGGTGTCACCTACATCGACGACTCCAAGGGCACCAACGTGGGCGCGACGCTCGCGGCGGTCTCCGGCATGGATGGCCCGCTGGTGTTGATCGCCGGCGGCGAGGGCAAGAATCAGGACTTCACGCCGCTCGCGGCGGCGCTGCGCGGCAAGGCGCGGCATGTGGTGCTGATCGGCCGCGACGCCGAGCGCATCGCGCGGGCGATCCACGGTGTGTGCGCGAGCGAGACCTGCGCCTCGATGCGCGCGGCGGTGGCGGCGGCCGCGCGGGCCGCCGCGCCCGGGGACACCGTGCTGCTCTCGCCGGCGTGCGCCAGTCTCGACATGTTCCGCGACTACGCGCACCGCGGCGAGTCGTTCGCGCAGGCGGTGCGGGAGCTGCCGGCATGAGTCCGGAGCGCACACCGATGTCCTTCGCGCGCTCGAGTGTGCGGGGCCGCGCCGTGTTCGTCGACCCGGTGACGCTCGGGCTGGTGCTCGCGATCCTGCTGTTCGGGCTGATCATGCTCACTTCGGCGTCGATCTCCGTCGCCGGGCACGATACGGGCAATCCGTTCTACTTCATCGAGCGGCAGCTGATCGCCGTGCTGATCGGCGTGGCCGGTGGCGTCGCCGCGTTCGGTTTCAAGTGCGAGCGGCTCGAGCGACTCTCGCCCGCGTTGCTGATCATGGCGACGCTGCTGTTGGTGGCGGTGCTGGTGCCGGGGCTCGGCGAACGGGTCAACGGCGGGCGGCGCTGGCTGCACCTGGCCGGGTTCAGCTTCCAAGTCTCCGATATCGGGCGCGTGCTGGTCCTGATCTATGTGGCGAGCTACGCGGCGCGCCGCCAGGATGAGCTCGGCGACACATTCGGCGGTCTCGCCAAGCCGCTGGGGATGCTGGCGCTGTTCGCGGGCTTGATGCTCGGGGAGCCGAACTTCGGGGGCGCGCTGGTGCTGTTCGCCACCGGCTTCGGGATGCTGTTTCTCGCGGGCGCGCGAGCGCGTCACGTCGCGGCGATCACGCTGGCCGCAACGCTGGCCTTCACCGTGCTCGCGGTCACCTCTGCGTACCGCCTGCGGCGGCTCACCGGCTTTCTCGATCCCTGGGCCCAGCCCTATGGCAGCGGCTTCCAGCTGACCCAGTCGCTGATCGCGATCGGCCGCGGCAAATTGTTCGGTGTCGGGCTGGGCAACAGCGTGCAGAAGCTCTTTTATCTGCCGGAGGCGTACACCGACTTTCTGTTCGCGGTGCTCTGCGAGGAACTCGGCCTCGCCGGCGCGCTGTTCACGATCGCCCTGTTCGTCGCGCTGATCTGGCGGTCGTTTCAGATCGCCGCGCGCGCCGGGCGCGCCGGGCTCGTCTTTCATCAGTTGCTGGCGGCCGGGTTCGGTCTGTGGCTCGGCATGCAGGCGTTCATCAACATCGGCGTGAACATGGGGGTGCTGCCGACCAAGGGGCTGCCGCTGCCGATGATGAGCTACGGGCGCTCGAACATGATCACGACGCTGATCTGGGTCGGGATCCTGCTGCGCATCCACCATGAGACGCTGATCGAGACCCGCGGCGCGGCCCGGGCCAACACGGAGAGCGCGGCATGAAGGGACCGATACTCATCATGGCGGGCGGCACCGGCGGCCACGTGTTCCCGGCGCTGGCGCTGGCGCGCCGGCTGCGCGAGCGTTCCGTGGAGGTGGTCTGGCTCGGTACCCGGCGCGGCATCGAGGCGCGGGTGGTTCCGGCCGAGGGCATCGCCATCGAGTGGCTGTCGGTCGGCGGACTGCGCGGCAAGGGCTGGCGCACGCGGCTCGCCGCGCCGTGGCGGCTCACCGTGGCGCTGTGGCAGGCCCTCGGGGTGATGCGGCGGCGGCGTCCGCGCGTGGTCGTGGGACTCGGCGGCTTCGTCACCGGACCGGGCGGGATCGCGGCGTGGCTCACGCGGCGGCCGCTGGTGATCCACGAGCAGAATGCCGTCGCCGGCTTCACCAACCGCGCGCTTGCGCCGCTCGCCCGCGAGGTGCTCGAGGCATTCCCGGGCACCTTCGCCGCCCACCTGCACGCGCGGGCCATCGGCAATCCGGTGCGGCGCGAGATCGCCGCGCTGCCCAAGCCCGGCGCGCGGCTGGCCCGGCGCGCCAGCGCGGTGCGCCTGCTGGTCATCGGCGGCAGCCAGGGCGCGGTACGGCTCAATACCGTGGTGCCTTACGCGCTCGCGCGCTCCGCCGCGCGCTTCGAGGTGCGCCACCAGGCCGGTGAGCGCTGGCGCGATGCGTGCCGCGAGAGTTATGCGGGTGCGGGGGTGAGTGCCGACGTGCAGCCGTTCATCGCCGACATGGCCGAAGCGTACGGTTGGGCGGATCTGGTGATCTGCCGCGCCGGCGCGCTGACGGTCTCGGAGCTCGCGGCCGCCGGAGTCGGCGCGGTGCTGGTGCCGTTCCCGGCCGCCGTGGACGATCATCAGACGTGCAATGCCCGGCTGCTGGTGCGCCAGGGCGCGGCTGTGCTCATTCCCGACCGCGAGCTGACGGCCGAGCGGCTGGCCGCGGAGCTGGAGCGCTTGTGCGCGGATCGGAGCCGACTGATCGAGATGGCCGAGCGCGCCCGCTCGCTCGCACGCCCCGAGGCCGCCGAGGAGTTTGCCGAGCGCTGTGTGCACCTGTTGGGGAGGGCGGCATGAGCCGCACCGGCAGCGCGCGCGAGCGAGGCGTCCCGAGCGGTTTCGACCGTATGCGGCGCATCGAGACGATCCACCTGGTCGGCATCGGCGGCAGCGGCATGAGCGGCATCGCCGAGGTCCTGCTCAACCTCGGATACCGCGTGCAGGGCTCGGACGTGCGCAACAGCGCGGTGATCGAGCGCCTGACGGCGCTCGGCGCGCATGTTGCCATCGGCCACGCCGCGCACCACATCGCCGGCGCCGACGTGCTGGTGGTCTCGGGAGCCATTTCCGCGTGCAACCCGGAGGTCGCCGCCGCGTTGGCGCAGCGCATTCCGGTGGTCTCGCGCGCCGAGATGCTCGGGGAGCTGATGCGCTTCCGCGATGCGATCGCGGTCGCCGGCACGCACGGCAAGACGACCACCACCAGCCTCATCGCCAGCATCCTCGCCGAAGCCGGCGAGGATCCGACCTTCGTGATCGGCGGGCGGCTGAAGAGCGCCGGCAGCCACGCGCGGCTTGGCTCGGGACGCTACCTCGTGGCCGAGGCCGACGAGAGCGACGCGTCGTTCATGCATCTGCAGCCGCTGGTGGCGGTCGTCACCAACATCGACAACGATCATCTCGCCACCCACGGCGGGGACTTCGCCAGGCTCGAGCAGAGCTTCGTTGATTTTCTGCACAACCTGCCGTTCTACGGCCTGGCGGTGCTGTGCCTGGACTGCGCGCACGTGCGCGAGATTCTGCCGAGAGTCGGCCGCCACGTTCTCACCTATGGGCTGAGCGCCGACGCCGACGTGCGCGCCGTCGATGTGCGCCGCCTGGGCTTGCAGACCCGCTTCGCGGTGCGCCGGTCCTCCGGCGCGCCGCTGGAGGTGCTGGTCAACTTGCCCGGCACCCACAACGTGCTCAATGCACTGGCGGCGATCGCGGTGGCCACGGATCTGGGCGTCGAGGATGCGGCGATCGGCGCGGCGCTTGCGCAGTTCCAGGGCATCGACCGCAGGCTGCAGCACGTGGCCGACATCGCGACCGGCGCCGGGACGATCACCGTCGTCGACGATTACGGCCATCACCCGACCGAGGTGGCCGCGACGCTGGAAGCGCTGCGCCAGGGATATCCCGGGCGGCGCATCGTGCTCGCCTTCCAACCGCACCGCTATACCCGCACGCGCGATCTGATCGACGATTTCGGCAAGGTGCTCTCGGGTGTCGAGGTGCTGCTGGTCACGGAAGTCTATGCGGCCGGAGAGGAGCCGATCGCCGGCGCGGACGGGCGCGCCATCTGCCGCGCGGTGCGCAGCCGCGGACAAGTCGAGCCGCTGTTCGTCGAGCGCGTGGAGGAGTTGGCCGAGGCGCTGCGCGACCTGATCCGCGACGGCGATGTGGTCGTGACCATGGGGGCGGGCAACATCAGCGC
>JAJZMI010000170.1 GCA_021798335.1 Pseudomonadota bacterium
CGGCATCCTTCAACAATGAGTTCGGGCGGCCGGCGATCTGCGGCTATTTCCGTACCTTCGAGCAGCGCGGTCCGGGCGATCCGCCCCACCGCGCGCGCGGATATCACAAGCCCATCATGATCGCCGGTGGGTTGGGTAACGTGCGCCGCGCTCATGTTGAAAAATCCACCGTCCCGGTGGGCGGCCGGCTGATCGTGCTCGGCGGACCGGCCCTGTTGATCGGCCTCGGCGGAGGGGCCGCCTCCTCGCTCGGCAGCGGCGCCTCGCACGCGGATCTGGACTTCGCGTCCGTGCAGCGCGGCAATGCCGAGATGCAGCGGCGGGCCCAGGAGGTGATCGACGGCTGCTGGGCGCTCGGCGCGGCCAACCCGATCCTGCTCATTCATGATGTCGGTGCGGGCGGATTGTCCAATGCGGTGCCCGAGGCGGCGGCGCACAGCCACCGCGGCGCGCGCATTGATCTGCGCGCCATTACGAGCGCCGAGTCGGGTCTCTCGCCGCTCGAGCTGTGGTGCAACGAGGCCCAGGAACGCTACGTCGTGGTGGTTGCGCCCGAGGATCTGCCCGTGCTCGGGGCCATCGCCGCGCGCGAGCGCTGTCCGCTCGCCGACATCGGCGTGCTCGATGCGACGGGCCGGCTGACGGTGCATGATCCCCTGCTCGGGGATGCGCCGATCGACGTGCCCCTCGATGTGTTGTTCGGCAAGCCGCCGCGCATGACCCGCGAGGTGCGCAGTGTCCCGTGCGCCGCGGCGCCATGGGCTGCCGGCGCGCTCGATGTGCGCGAGGCGCTCTATCGCGTGCTGCGCCTGCCGGCGGTGGCGGACAAGACCTTTCTCGTCACGATCGGGGATCGCACGGTCGGCGGGCTGGTGAGCCGCGATCCGCTGGTCGGGCCCTGGCAGGTTCCGGTGAGCGACGTTGCGGTCACTCTGGCGGATCATCGCGGCGTGCGCGGCGAGGCCATGGCCATGGGCGAGCGCAGCCCGGTGGCGCTGCTCGCCGCGCCCGCCTCGGGGCGCCTCGCCGTCGCCGAGGCGATCACCAACATCCTGGCGGCCGATGTCGCCACCCTCGCGCAGATCCGCCTGTCGGCGAACTGGATGGCCGCCTGCGGGGAAGCCGGCGAGGACGCGGCGCTCTACGAGACGGTGCGCGCCGTCGGGCTCGAGCTCTGCCCGGCGCTCGGGATCGCCATCCCGGTGGGCAAGGATTCGCTGTCCATGCGCACCCGCTGGAGCGAGGGGGGCGTGGAGAAAACCGTGGTCGCGCCCGTCTCGCTCATCGTCTCGGCGTTCGCGCCCGTCGGCGATGTGCGCAAGACCCTCACCCCGGTGCTCCAGAGCGGGCCGGAGACGGCGCTGTGGCTGATCGATCTCGGCCGCCAACGGCTCGGCGGCTCGGCCCTCGCGCAGGTCTACGGTGAGATCGGCACCGAGCCGGCCGACCTCGACGATCCGCACCTGCTGTTGGGGCTGGCCGCGGCGCTCGCCGAGCTGCGCCGCGAGTCGCTGCTGCTCGCCTATCACGATCGCTCCGATGGCGGATTGATCGTCACAGTGCTCGAGATGGCCTTCGCCGGACACTGCGGGCTCGCGATCGACCTGCCGGCCGGGCGCGGCGCGCCGGCCGCGCAGTTGTTCGCCGAGGAGCCGGGCGTGGTGGTGCAGGTCGCCGTGCGCGACGAGCCACGCATGCAGGAGATTCTGGCGCGCTGCGGGCTCGCCGCGCACGCCGTGCGTCTCGGGATGCCGCAACAGCAGCTGCGCGTGCGCATCACCCAGGGCGGTGCGCCGCTGCTCGATGAGTCTTGGCGGGATCTGCGCGCCGCGTGGTCCGAGACCTCCTGGCAGATGCGCCGGCTGCGCGATGATCCGCAGTGCGCCGACGAGGAGTATGCCGCGCAGCTCGCCGCGGACGATCCGGGCCTGCAGGTCGAGCTCAGTTTCGACCCGCAGGCGGACGTTGCCGCTCCGTACATTGCCCGCGGCGTGCGCCCGCGGATCGCCGTGCTGCGCGAGCAGGGCGTCAACAGCCATACGGAGACGGCGGCGTTCTTCGATCGCGCGGGCTTCGCGCCTTGCGACGTGCACATGACGGACCTCATCGCCGCACGTCACGATCTCGCCGAGTTCGCGGGCCTGGTGGCCTGCGGCGGGTTCTCCTATGGTGATGTGCTCGGCGCGGGCGAGGGCTGGGCGAAATCAATCCTGTTCAATCCGGCATTACGCGAGCAGTTCCAGGCGTTCTTCGAGCGGCCCGACACGTTCGCGCTGGGCATCTGCAACGGCTGTCAGATGTTCGCGGCATTGAAGAGCATCATTCCGGGCACCGCCCACTGGCCGCGCTTCGTGCGCAACCGCAGCGAGCAGTATGAATCGCGCTTCACCCTGGTGGAGGTGCTGCGCTCGCCCTCGGTGCTGCTCGCCGGCATGGAAGGCTCGATCCTGCCGATCGCCGTGGCGCACGGCGAGGGGCGCGCGGAGTTCGAGCACGATGCGGCGCTCGAGGCCTGCCGGAGGAGCGGCCTGATCGCGTTCCGTTATGTCGATCATCATCGGCGCATCGTCACCACCTATCCCGATAATCCCAACGGCTCGCCCCTCGGCATTGCCGCGCTCACGAGCGCCGATGGCCGCGTGACCCTCACCATGCCGCATCCGGAGCGCTCGGTCCGCTCCGTGCAGAACTCGTGGCGGCCCGAGGGGGCGGGGGAGTTCAGCGGCTGGATGCGCCTGTTCAGGAACGCCCGCACGTTCGTGGGGTGAGGCCGGCCGTTCGGAAAGCGCGGGCATTCAGTCCCGCGCATCCCTCGGCGCGGACCGCGGGTGCCGTGGCCGGCGCGCCGCCGGCTCAGGCGGTGAGGTCCACCAGGGCGCTGTCGCCGTCGGCCCAGCTCTGCAGCAGCTCGGCCAGGTGGCGCAGGTCGCGGCTCGGAATCTGTTGCAGCACCTGACCGGTGGCGGTGTTGGTTACCTCGGCCACGTGGACGCCGGTCTGCGGGTCGAAGCGCAGCAGCAGCGCGCGATCGGCGGCGAGCAGGCGGGCATTGATCCGCTCGACCGATTCCTCGATGGGCGCCGGCGGATCGTGCGGACCCGGGTCGGCGGCGTGGGCCGCAGCCCCCCGGCGGGTTTTGCGCGGGGGACCTTGCTTCGCCCCGGCGGAGGACGATCCGAATCCGGGACCTTCCGCGGAGTTCAGCGGGCCGATCGAAACGCGCTCCTCCGACATTGCGCACGCCTCTGACAGCACGGCCGGCCCGCCGGATGCGCCCTCAGCGCGGCGGGGTCCCCGGCGATGTCTGAGCGCGCACTTGCGGTCCGGTCGCGGCCCAGGCCTCGCGGATCTCCCCGAGCAGACTCAGTACCTCTCCGATCGCTCTCGTGTCATTGTTCAGGTTGGCGTGCAGCACCCGGCGCACCATGTAGTCATACAGGTCGCTCAGGTTGCGCGCCAGCTCGCCGCCCTTCTCGAGATCGAGGCTGCCGCGCAGCTCCCCGAGCAGCGTGACGGCGCTGTGCAGGAGACTTGCCTTGCGCGCAATCGCGCCCTGCTCGATGCAGCAGCGCGCCGTGCTCAGGCGGCCGAGTATGGCGTCGAACAGCGTCAGCACCAGGGCGTGCGGGTCGGCATTCGCCACGACGCCGTAGGCATTGACGCTGCGATATGCGGCCAGTTTCGCTTGCGGGGAGTAAAGGCTCACGTTTGATCGCTCTCGGCCCTGATGCGCACTGTAGCGGCCCGGATCCCCGCCACTTGAGCCGCGCGAGTCCTCAGCCGCTGGAGGTTCCCTTGGGGGCGTTCGGAAGCGCTGCGAATGCCTGGGTCAGATACGAGGAGGTCGTCTGCAGCTGCGAGAGCAGCACATTCAGCGACGCATACTGCTCGGTGAGGCTCGCCTGCAGCGCGGCCATCTGCTGGCTGAGCTGCTGGCTCTGCTGGGTGAGCGCGTTGTTCTGCTGCACCAGCGACTGGCTGAGCGAGGCGATCGGGCCGTTGCCGCCGAGCTGGGCGGTGAGCACGGTGTTCAGGCCCGAGGCGATCCCGCCGGCGCCGCTGAACAGGGTGCTGACCGAGCTGAAATGCGTGCTCAGGGCCACCGCCAGCTGCGCCGTGTTGAGACTCAGGCTCCCATCGCTGTTGGCCGTGATGCCGATGCTCGCGAGCGACGTGTACGTCGCCGAACCGGTGTTGACCACGCCGTAGAGCGCGGCCTGGATCTGGCTCTGCGCGTCCGTCAGGGCCGAATTGCCCATCAGGGGGCCGGCGGTGTTCGTGGCCGCATCATAGCCCCCGAGCTGCGCGAGGCTCTGCTGCAGCGTGTTGTAGGCCTTCACGAACGTCTGAATGTTGCCTTCGATCGTCGCGGTATTGTCCGCGATCGTCAGGGTTGCCGGCGAGGAGGTGGTGGCCTGCAGATTCAGCGTCACGCCGCTCAAGGCGTCGGTGACGGTGTTGCTGGGACTGGTATAGGCAATGCCCGCGATGCTGAAGCTCGCGTTCTGGGCCGCGGTCTGCTGGGTGTAATTCGTGCTGCCGCTGCCATAGGTGAGTGCGGCGAGGCCGGTGCCGCTGTCGGTCTCGGCGATCGACATGGTGTTCGCGGCGCCGGTGAGCGTGGAGGTGAGCACCAGGTAGGCGCCGCTCGTGCCGGTGACGACGCTCGCCTCGATGCCGGGATTGCCGCTCGCGGAGTTGATGGTCGCGGCGATGCCGGTCAGCGTGTCATTGCCGCTGCCGATGGTGACGGAGAAGCTGCTGCCTCCGAGCGACAGCTGCAGGGTGCCGGTGCCGACCACGGCGGAGCTGCTGCTGTAGGCGGTGCTGGAGACGATCTGCTGAGCCTGGGCGAGCTGACTGATCGACACGCTGTATGAGCCGAGCGTGGCACCCGAACCCACCGCGGCCGTGAAGGCCGAGGTGTTGCTGCTCGTGGCGCTGAGCGCGCCGAAGGCCCCCGGCGTGTCGATCGCGGCCAGAGAGGATTGGAACGTGGACAGCGCGCTCTTCAACTGTCCCACCGAGGACATCTCCGACGTCACCGCCTGGGTTTGACGGGTGATGAGGGATTCCTGCGGCGCCTGAGCCGCAGCGACCAGCTGGGACACCAGCGAGGAGACATCGATGACCGAGCCGCCGGCGGCGCCGGCACTGGTGCTGCTCGCGATCGAGACCGGCGACGTGGACGACATCTCACGCACCCCCTGGGCGAATCGGACGGCTCGAGCGTGCGCCGTCCGCGGCCCGGTGACCCCGGCCGGCGCGGTGCGGCGCGCAGGGACAACGGATCCGGGGACGGGGCCTTGCGGCGCCCGTCCCCGGGGTCGTTCCTTGGAGTCGCAGACTCATTCGCGCACGAGCCCGATCCTTACGGCAGCTTCTGCAGCAGCGTGAGGATGTTCTGCGGGATGATGTTGGCCTGAGCCACCATCGCCGTGCCCGCCTGCTGCAGGATCTGCGCCTTGGAGAGGCTCGAGGTTGCCTGAGCGTAGTTGGTGTCCACGATCTGGCTCTTGGCCGCGGACAGGTTCTGCGAGTCCGTCTGCAGGCCCGTGACGGCCGCCTGGAACCGGTTCTGATAGGCGCCGAGCTGCGCGCCCGTGGTGGCAATCTGCTGCAGCGCATTATCGATGGAGAGCAGCGTGAGATTGGAGTTGCCCACCGTATTGACGTTCAGGCCGCTCAGATATTGAACGTTCGAGGACGCAGTTGGCGTGGTGCCTGGGGTTCCCGTGGAAATAGTGGAAGTTCCTGCGGTCAAAGACATGGTGCCAGCGGCACTACCAGCCGTAAAGGTCCCGGCCGTGACAGCGAACGTCGCTCCAGTGGAGCTGTCGGTGATCGTGATATTGCTCGTTCCGGACGTATTGCTGGCAGTGTATCCTGTGCCGCTCAAGGCGGTATTTAGCGCCGTAGCGACGGTAGCGGCGTTGGTTGTCGAGCTGGTCGTAAGGTTGATAGACCCGGTTGAATAACTGGTTCCGCCGATCGAAACAGCGAACGAGCCAGTGCCGGCCGTCGTGATTGTGCCGCCGAGCGCGCTCGTATATGTGTTGGCGGGGGCGGTCGCGCCGGTCGCGTACGCGCCAACGACATCCGTGCTGGCGACCCCCAGGCTATTCAACGTTGCGGAGCCGGCGGTCACGCTGGTGCCGGAGGCATTGGTGGCGCTGGCGACCGAGAAGCTGACCACGCTGCCGGTGCCCGCGGCGGCGGTGCCGCTGATCTGGATCCCGGTGCCCGCGCTGTTGACGGTGGCGGCGAGTCCACCGGCTGAGCTCAGCGCCTGGTTGATCGACGCTGCGACGCTCTGCAGGTCCGTCGAGGCATTGCCGGTGAGGGAGATCGCATTCGTCGTGTAGTTCTTGCCGTTGACAGTGACGTTCAGCGTCACGGAGCTGCCGGGCACCGCCGTGTTGAGTCCCGTTGAGCCGGCGAGTGTGCTCGCGCTATACGCTCCCGCGGTGGCCGCGGTGGCGTAGAGAGTGCTGCCGGAGGCCGTTTGCACGGAAACAGATCCGGTTGGAGCCACGCCGTTGTAATAATTGCCGATGGCGCTGGTGCTCGCGCTCGCGACCGAGCTGACGGTGATCGATTGGCCCACATTGGCGCCGACCTGGAAGGTCGCGCCCTGGAAGCTGCCGTCGAGGAGATTCACGCCGTTGAACGAGGCGGTCTGGGCGACCTGATTGATGTCGGCCGCGAGCTGCTGGAACTGCTGGTTAAGGTCCTGGCGATCCTGCGCGCTGTTGGTCGCGTTGAGCGACTGCACGGCGAGATTGCGCATGGTCTGCAGATCATTGGTGATCTGCTGCAGCGAGCCCTGCGCGGTCTGCGTCAGCGACACGCCGTCGTTGGTGTTGTTGATGGCGGTGTTCAAGCCGTTGATCTGCGAAGTCATGCCCTGCGCGATGGCATAGCCAGCCGCGTTGTTGGCGGCACTGTTGATCTGCAGGCCGGAAGACAACTGCTGCAGGGCAGTCGTCAACTGATTGCCCGAGGTCGTCAGGCTGTTCTGCGCGATCAGCGCGTCGAGATTCGTATTGAGGACGAGTGACATGGTCTGGTGCTCCTGGAAGCTCGGTCAGCCGTCGGACACCCGTCCGCCGCGCTGTGCGGCGCGGCCTCTGGGCCGCTTGCCGTTCAGGCAGGGTTTCGGCGCCGCGCGCGGGATCTTGAGTGTCATGACCGTCCGATGGCGAAACTGTGAATCGGATCACGGTGCGGGGTGGATCGGCTCGAGGGCCCGGATGAGCGGCGCGAGGTGTTTCTCGAAGGACTTCCAGCGGCCGACCGAGCTGGCATAGAGCGGACGTCTCACCTGGGTGCGGCTCGCGGTGCGCACGACCTGGCGCCGCTCGTAGAAGCGGGCGCAGCGCTCGTGCCAGTCGAGGCCGAGATGCGCCAGGACGCGGCGGGTTTCCCGCTCCAGATCGGCGACGACGGCCTCGTAGTGGACCTCGAGCAGGCGCCCGGGCGGCATTACCGCGCGCCAGTGCGCCATCAGGCGGTGATAACGGACGTACTGGCGGCCGAGGGTGCCCTGATCGTAGGCATATTCGTGTCCGGTGGTGAACAGCTGGGTGAAGCAGGACCAGCACACATCGAGCGGCGCGCGATTCATGTGGATGATGCGCGCCTGCGGGATCAACAGCGGAATCAGCCCGGCGAACCGATGATTGCCCGGCATCTTGTCGACCAGGAAGGTCGCTCCGGGATGTGCTTTCCAGGCGTCCTCGAGGTAGCGGTTGCCCAGCTCGCGCAGCCGGCTGAGCCAGGCGTCGCGCGCGCCGGGGGGCGGAACTTCCGGTGGCACGGGGGCGAGAAGCTCGCCCAACAGGCTGAGCTCACCGGCCCCGGCGACTTCGGGATGAGCGGCGAGAATCTGCTCCATCAGCGTCGTGCCCGAGCGCGGCATGCCGACGATGAAGATCGGAACCTTGTCCGTGGACACCGTGTCCGGCGGCGCCAGCGCGGCCTCGCCGTAGACGTCGGCGCCGAACCCGGCCCGCACGATTTCCAGGTAGCGCTGCTCGCTGTGCTCATCGAAGGGATGCTGCCCGTGGTGCAGGCGGTTGCCCTCCGCATAGGCGGCGAAGGCCTCATCATATCGCGCCAGCTCCTCGCAGACCTTGCCCATGGCGAAGTCGAGATGAATCACCTCGGGGACGAGCCGCCCGGCGCGCCGGCGATAGGCCTCCTCCAGCTGCCCGACCCAGGCGCAATCGGGCATCGCCCGGTTCTGCTCGCTCTTGAACAGCAGGGCGCGGGCATGGCCGGGCTCGAGGGCGAGTACGGCGTCGAACGCGCGTTCCGCGGCCGGCTCATCGCCGTCGTGCAGATGAATGAGGGCGGTGTTGATGAGCAGGTCGGGGAAGCCGGGCTTGAGCACCGCCGCCCGCCGCAGCGCCTCCCGCGCCTCATCAACGCGGTCGAGATGGAACAATGCCAGCCCGAGATTGTTCAGCGCGTCGGGACGCCCGCTCGCGATGGCCAGCGAGGCTTCGAGCGGCTGCAGTGCCTCCTCATAGCGCTGCTGGTCCACGCGCAGCGCACCCAGATTGCTCAGCGCCGAGGCATGGCGCGGATCGAGGTCGATTGCCCGGGTGAAACAGCGCTCAGCCGCGGCAAGCTCGCCGGTGCGCGCGTACACCGTTCCGAGATTGGAGTGCGCGTTGGCGTTGTCGGGATCGTGACGAATCGCCACCGTCCAGAACCGTTCCGCGTCGGCGAACAGACCGAGCGCGAAAGCCGCGGCCGCCCCCACGTCCCACAGCCGGGCATTGGCCGGCTCCCGACGCAACGCTTCGCTCACGACATGCAGCGCCTCGCGCGGTTTCCCCTGGTCATAGAGCCGGGCCGCCTGCGCGGCGGGGTCCTTGGGTTGGCGTTCGGGCGGGGAAGGCCGGAAACCCTTCCGCTGGGCGGGGGCCTTGCCGGCGGGACGGGCTACGGACGGTCGAGTCATGGGGTCGGGTGTCCTGGCTGGAGGTCAATGACGGGGTGAAGGGTCGCGCGGGGCTGCGCGACGGTCTAGCTGACGTACTTGAAGAGCGAGAGGCTTTCCATTGAGGCATAGGAGGCCTGGGCGGCCTGCAGGGCGAGCTCCTCGGTGGACAGCTGGGTGGTTGCGGCGGCGTAATTCGTGTCGGAAAGCTGGGAAATGGAAGCCTGATAGTCGGTCTGCTGGGTCTGGGCGCTCGATTGCGCGGCGCTGACGGCGTTGATGCGGGCCCCGACCGAGGCCTGGACCTGATCGAGGGTGTTGAGCGCGCCGGTGAGCTGCTCGCCGACGGTGTTCAGCTGCGTGGTGATCTGCGCGGCCGTCAGGTGGCTCGAGCTGAGCGCACTGATTGCGCTGGCAACGGTGGAGAAGACACTGGCGGTGCCGGCGGAGGCAACGGTGAATTGGTCGCCAATTGCCGGGGTGCCGCTGAAAGGAACTTGGATCCCGTTGAATGCGAGGGAGAACGTACCGCCGGCGCTGACCGCATAGCTGCCGGAGGCGACCACCGTCCCCCCGGCGTTGGTGACCTGATACTGGCTGGCGCTGGTGAAGGCGATGGTATAGGTGCCCGGCGTCCAGGCCGAGGGATCCGTGACCGTGCCGGGACCGATCGAGGCGCTGCCGGTATTGGCGGCGGCGGCGGCCGTGGTGAACGTGCCGTTGCCCGCCGGGAGGTTCATGAATACCGCGCTGCCGGTATCGCCCGCGGAGATGCTCTGCTCGGGGGAGATCTGCACCTGATTCACGCCGCTCGCGCCGGCATAGCTCACCGAGTTGCCGTTCTGGGTGAACGGCTGGGTGGTGCTCGCCTCGCCGGCGAACAGATAGTTTCCCTGGCTGTCCTGGCTGTTCGCGGCGGCGATCAGTTGTTGCAGCTGCTGCTGCATCTGCGTGGCAATGTCCTGCCGCTGGCTCGGGCTGAGGGCGGCATTGTTCCCCTGCACGACGAGGCTGCTCACGCTTTGCAGAATATTCGTGGCGCTGGTGAGCGCCTGGGCTTCCAGTTGCAGGTTGGTGCTGGCGAGGGTGCCGTTGGCGACATATTGCTTCGAGGCGGACAGCTCGGTGTTGAGCTGGTTGACCTGGGTCATGCCCACGGGATTGTCCGCCGCGCTCTGCAGCGTGATGCCGGTCGAGAGCTGCGCCTGGGTCTTGGACAGCGCCTGCTCCAGGGCGGTCATCTGATCGGCGGCGGTCGTCTGAAAGGAGATGGTGGAAATGGACACGGCGGCTACCCCATGGCCTGAATGAGCGAATCGAACATCTGATGCGAGGCGGTAATGATCTGGGCCATGGCCTGATAGGCCTGCTGATATTGCAGTACGTTGGCGGCCTGCTGATCGAGGTTGACGCCATCGGCGTTGCTCAGCGCCGTGGTCGCGTCCTGATTGACGGTGTGCTGGGCGCTGGCATTGTTCTGCGCCTGCTGGGTGAGCACGCCGATCCGGCCGACCAGGTTGTTGGCCGCGCCGCTGACGGAGGTCGTGCCGCCGTTCAGCGTCGAGGCGGACAGCCGGTCGATCATCGCCAGGATGTTGCTGTTGTCGCCGGTGTTTGTGCTGCTGTTCGGGCTGACCGTGAAGGTGTCGCCGGCCGCCGGGCTGCCGGTGAGCGTCAGCTGCTGGCCGTTGAAGCTGATGGGACTGCCGCTGCTGTACGTGCCGGAGGCGACAGAGGTTCCGGAACTGTTGGTGACCGTGTACTGCGTGGGGCTCGTGAAGCTCACCGTGTACGTGCCCGACACATAGGTGCTCGGATCGGTGACGCTGGCGCTGCCGATGGTCCCGGTGCCGGTATTGCCGGTGCCCGCGACCGCCTGAACCTGCGAGGCGGCGGCAATCTGCGCCGGCGAGGTGAGCTGCATCGAGAGGCCGGTGGTCGCCGCGGCGGTGGGTTGAATGAGGAAGCTGTCGTTCGCGGCCGGCGTGCCGCTGACGACGATGGACAGCCCCGCGGCCTGAAAGGGCGTGCCGCTGGTACCGTTGCCCGTCATGGTGACGGATTGCCCGGTGCTCGCGTCGGTGAGCTGCCAGGTCCCGCCGCTGTACTGCAGCTGGTAATTGTCGGCGGTGAGCTGGCTGAGCGAGGTGCGGGTCACGCTCACCGCGGCGTTGCCCGAATTGCCGGAGTCCGGCAGCACCTGCACGCCGCCGACCGCGAACATGGCCTGACCGGGGGTGCCCGTGAGGGTCATGCCGCACTGTTGCTGCTCGTTGACGAGGGTGGCCACCGCGACGCTGATCTGACCGAGCTGATTCTGGGTCGGCTCGAGGATCTGGCTGCGGGCGCTCAGCAGGCCGCCGAGCTCCCCGCCGGTCATCTGCTGGGTGAGGTTCGTGATGCCGCTGCTGGTCTTGAGGCCCACATCGAGTTGGGTCGGATTATAGGCGTTCTGAAGGGTCGTGAGCTGCGCGGCATTGCCGCCCGAGATCAGCGCCTGGCCGCTGCCGATGAAGACATTGACCGTGCCGTTGCTCTGGGTCACGGTCTGCACCGAAACATACTGGCTGAGCTGATTGACGAGATTGTC
>JAJZMI010000222.1 GCA_021798335.1 Pseudomonadota bacterium
GTGCCGCGGCTGTACGCCCTGAGCGACCCGCCCATCTCGCGGGCGAGCGCCGCGCTCGAGTGCAAGCCGAAGCCGTGGCCGTCCTTGCGGGTGGTGAACCCGAACTCGAACAGGCGCCCCATCACCGCCTCGCTGATGCCGACGCCGCTGTCCTCGACGTCGATCTGGAACGAGCCTGGCGGCGCCGGGCGCAGGCGCACGGTCAGCACTTTCGGGCCGTGCGCCTGCGCGCGTATCGCATGGTGAGCATTGCTCAACAGGTTCGCCAGGATCTGCATGACCTTGTGACGATCGATCGTGACCCGGGCAAGGGCATGGTAGTCCCTGCGCACGGTGATATCCGACCCGAGCGAAAAATGCAGGACGATGGTGCGCTCGATGAGCTCCGCGACATCGAGCTCCTCGGGGTTTCCGCCACGGCGCGCATAGGTCTGTTGAGCGGCGACGATGGCGCCGATGTGCTCGACGTGAGTCGCGAGCGCCCGGGCCTCGTCCTGAAGCTCGCGGTTCTCGCGCACCAGGTGCTCGCCGAGCTGGCGCAGGTAACCCGGCAGCTCCTGGCCGCGCGGGTCGGTGGCGAAGAACGACACCAGCGCCGATGTCTGATCGGGCAGCAGCTGGGCCAGGCGCTGCACATTGACCGCGCGCGACTCGCGCAGCCGTGAAGTCAGCAGCGCCGCAGAGACACTCACGCTGTTGAGGACATTGCCCACGCTGTGCAGGACCCCCGTGGCAACTTCCGCCATACCCGCTTGCCGCGACGCCTCCTGCAGCTGCAATTGCAGCCTGACCTTACGCTCCTCCTGGCGCACCTGCTCCGTCACGTCCCAGGACACACCGAGCAGGCGTGAGACGCGCCCGTGTGCGTCCGCTAGCAGTTTTGCGTGCACCTGCAGATAGATCGTCGTCTCGGAGGCTGCGACCCGCATTTGGAACGCGCAGGTGGCGCGGCGCGCCCGCACCGCGCGCAGGATCGTCGCTCGAACGGCCGCGGCGTCTTCCGGATGAATGCTCGCCAACAAGGCATCACCCTGATAACGGGGATCGAGGTTCGAGTTCCTGAGAGAAATGATGTCGTTCTCGGTCCACAGGAAGCGGCCGGTGGCGAGGTCGTATTCCCAGCTGGCGATGCCCGCCGCCTGCGTCGCGAGGCTGAGCAGGTTCTTGCCGTACTGCAGCTCCTCGTTGAGTTTGGCCAGGCGCCGCGCATCCTGCCGGCTGCGCGATTCGAGATGGGCGTCGTAAACGAGGGTGATGAGCGTTATCGCCAGAACCGCCAGGGCAGCCATGCCGAGGGTGACGCCAAGCCAATCGTTGTTGAAGGCCGCCCCACCGTAGAGATATGAGCCCGGCGCCACGCGCACAGCGATCATCCCGGTGTAGTGCATGCCGGCGATCGCACAGCCCATGATGACCGCCGACAAAGCGCGCACCAACCTCAGCAAACGGGAATCCAAAGTGCGCAGCCGGAAGAAGAGCCACAACGCGACAAAGGACCCTGCGACCGCGATGAGCACCGACGCGATGACCAACGCCGGGTAGTGCGTGATCGCCGGCCGTATTTGGATTGCCGCCATGCCCGTGTAATGCATGGCGGCGATGCCGGCGCCCATGATCAGTGAGCTGATCGCGAGGCGCCACGCCGTCACAGCCGGGCGGCTTGCGATCGACAGCGCAAAGCCGGACGTCAGGATCGCGAGCAGCAGCGACGCCAGCGTGATCAGGATGTTGTAGCGCAGATGAATCGGGAGGGAGTAGGCGAGCATACCGATGAAGTGCATCGCCCAGATCCCGATGCCCATCGACACCGCCCCGCCGAACAGCCATATCCGTCCGCCGGAGCGTTCCGCCGCCGCCACCCGGCCGGCCAGCATCAGCGCCGTATAGGAAACGGCAATGGCCAGAAAGACCGAGAGGCCGACGAGCCATGGGTTATACGTTACGTGCATGAAGCACCGTTCAAGCGCACCCTCCTATGAAGCGCTGGAGCGGGGCTCCTGCCCCGCCCCGCGCCGTTGCGCCAAAAAGCGTGATTTTGGGCTCAACGTCCGCCACCTGCGGCGGCGGGGCACCTCCTGTGCCTGTCAGACGTTCGGGACGCTTCATGGCTCGGGGTCGACCGTCGGTCGATGGAAAACTATTGACCATAATGCCGGGGCGCGCATCCCGCCGGACAGTGCGTGCGTCTCACTTCATGGCATGCGAAATATGACGGACGCGACAATCGCGGGTCCTGCACCAGGTCCGCGGAGCGCCTCACGGAGACTCGACCGCACGTCAGGGCAGGGACCGCCGGCAGAAGCCGGCCTCAACACTTCAGCTTCAGCTAGGGAGAGTCTCGCTCGGCGTCATGACCCGCCTCGCGCAGTTGCACCCACCATCCGGCAAAGGCCAGCACGAAACACGCCGCGACACACCAGCCGGACAGCCACAGCAACTGGGTCGGCAGCGGGACGCCTCTATCGATCAGCAGGCCCGAGAGACCAGGCCCGATCGCCGTGGACAACACCATGGCCGACACGACGATCGCGCGGATGCCGCCGAGATTGGCCAGACCGTACACTTCCGGCCACAGTGCGCCGAGCACCGTGGAGGTGAAACCGCTGCTGATGCCGAGCAGGAACATGAATACATAAACGCCCCAGACGGGCGTGATCAGCGCAACCGCCGCCGTCGCGACGGCGAGCGGCAGGAGAAAGAACGGCAGGAGCTTCAGCGCCCCGAAGCGGTCGATCAGCTGGCCGCAGATCAGGCCGAACACCACCGTCGTCACGGACATGACCGGGAATGCCGCCGCGAATGCCAACGGATCATAGTGGCGAAGGTCGATCAGATAGTCCTGCTCGAAGAACACGACGGTCTGGATGAAGGGGGGCGCCAGAGTCCCCAGGAGCAACAGATAGAGAATGGGATCCCGAAGCACCTGCGCACGCGTCCAGTTGCGCGCGCTGTGGCGCCGGCTGGCCTTCGCCTCACGCGACTGGGGTGTCCGCTCGATTTTCATCAGTGCCATGATCGAGGGCAGGCCGACCAGCACGATCAGCGCGGCCGAAGCCAGCCACGCCACCCGCCAGCCGCCGCTCGCTCGATCGATCAGCACCACGAGCAGCGGCAGGATGGCCATCCCCACCTGCTGGCCGGGCATGATCAGGGCCATGGCGCGGCCCCGGTTGGCGGTGAACCAGCGTCCGATCTCGGTGTAGGCGGTTTCGGTCATCATCCCCTGACCGAACAGGCGCAGCAGATACAGCGCGACGAGCAACGCCACCAGGTTGGGTGCGACCGCGATCAGAACGCAGGCCAGGGCCAGGGTCGGGATGACGAACCGGGCGACCTTCCAGCCCGGCATCAGATCGAGCGTACGCCCGAGCCACGGCAGGCTGAGCGCGCTCGACAGTGTCGCGACCATGTACAGTCCGCCGAAAGTGCCGCTCGAGAGGTGGAACGTGGCGCGCAGATCGTTTCCGGAAAGACCGATGAAGAACGTCTGTCCGAAGGAAGAGAACAGGGTGAGCAGGAACCCGCTGGCGATCCAGCGGGCGTTGTCACGCAGGAACCGAAACGTGTCGCGTCCGAAATCGAGCATGGGCTCGCAGTGGGAGTGAGAGTCGGCAGCAGCAGATACGGCGTCGGACCGGGCAGGCGTCCCACCGGGACGTCGCGGACCTTTGCGCGCTTGCGACCCGTGAGACGCGGCGGTTGCGGTGAGACGGCGGCTGCGAGCGCTGCGGCGGCGGCCAGCGATTCTACCCGAGGCACACCGGGCAAGGTGGACTTGCTGCAGCGAGAGCCGCCGCACGGACTCGGATCGCGTTGCGGCTCCGGGCCGCCGCGCCGGCCCGACCGCCCCCGCAAGAGCGAGGCGCGCGCGCTATCGGGTCATTGAAGCTCACCCTCGTTCGCCTCGTACGAGGCCACCGTAGTCCCATGGGCAGCCGCGTAGGCGCTCAGGTAGCGTCGAAAAGCGGCATAGCTCTCGCGGCCCTTGCTCGCAATCCACTCCTGGCGCAATTGCTCGGGTCCCGGCACTTTCAGAAGAGACGTCGGCGTGTATCGTTCGCCGGTCGCGAGCGGCGCACTTGCGGCCCCGTGAGAATCGGTGTGACGCTCGAGCCACTGCGCGCTCAGGGCATGGCCCGCCGCACCTGCCTCGCGCCGCAGCAGCAGCCGGTTGCTGCAGTGGCCCGCATTGAACCGCAGGCGCACCCGCATGGGCAGCACCGGCATGGGATCCCGGCGCGGCGTCTTGCGCCAGATGCCGGAGATCACGCGCGCGCCGGCATCCCATTGGGACATGGCCGGCAGACCGAGCACAGCCTCGATGGTGCGCACGATGTTCACCTGCGAGAGCGGCTGGGCATCCAGGTCGCCCGATTTGACCCACGGACCCATGGCCAGGCCGAGCGTACGATGCGCATTGATGTGATCGGCGCCGCTTTGCGCGTCATCCTCGTCGAGGAAGACCACCATGTGGCGCCATTGGCGCGTGCCGGCGAGATAGTGGAGAAACTGCGCAGTGGCATGATCGTTGTCGGCCACGTAGTAGTCCGGGGTGTAGTAACACGGATGGAGCCCCGCCGTGTGATCATCGGGTATCCAGATGAAAATGAAATGGGGAAAGGCTCTGCCGCGGTGCGCCTCGAGCCACGAGATCGCCGCGGCGACCCGGCTGTCGTCGCGGATCATCCTGTCCCAGCCCGGATAGGTGCGGTCGACGTGGGCGAGCAGGCGGGCGCGGATGACACCGTCTCTGGCACGCGTCGGATTCTCGCCGAAGTCCTCGAACGAGACGTGGTGGGCGAGCAGGTCGTTGAACAGATAGAGCCGCTCGGGATAGCTGATCCAGGGATTGGCGAAGTTCCCCAGGGTCTTGCTGGCGTACGCGAAGGGATCGTGGCTGCCGGGCGCCGCGTAGTTCAGCGCGCCGCTGCCGCCGGGGCCGGCGTTCCAGACGAGGCCGCGGCCCGAGTAGTACTCGGGCCACAGTCGTTGGACAACATCCGAATCCGACGCCCCGTCCGTCCACTGATGACCCTGGGCGGTGACTTCCCCGTCCGCCATGAAGTTGACGAACAACGCATTGTGCGCCGCCCAGTGATACAGATTCGGCAGCTCCTTCGGACCATAGAGGTCGAAGTGCGGATCAGCCCACTTTCCGGCCGCGCGATAGTCGCCCAGATCTTCGTCGAAGGTCTTGTTCTCGCGCAGCACGAAGACCACGTAGCGGATGTGCCGGCGTAGAAAGGCCGCGGTGCGCGTATTGCGCTCGATGAGAGCCCGGCGCTGGCTGCGCTGGAATCCGTCGTCCTGCAGCGCGTCGCGGGTCCATGCGGGCAGATTGCTCGACAGACTCCGCAAAGACACGCGCTGCAGCAAGCCGTGCATCATGTTGCCGATGTACTGCCACTGCAGATTGGGTCCCGTGCCGAGCCCCTTGGCCGCAACGACGTACAGAGCCCGATGAGCGACCGTGAGCGCACTGGGGTACCAGCCCGTGGGGATCAGGCCGCGCAGCTCGCCCGTGGCACCGTCGAACACGGCCACGTCGTCGTTGCCGGCGTTGGCGACGAACAGCTCGCCGTTGGCGAGCGCGAGCGCATCGGGATAACTGCCGGGCGGCGCGTGCGGATAGGGGCTGTCGCGGATCACGCGCACGACCTTGAGCGCCTGGGTATCGACTTCCACCAACGCATCGTCATTGGCATCGGCCACCCAGATATCCGGACCATGAGGCACGCGTATCATCGCCGTGGGATGCACGCCGGCGGCGACCGTTTGCGGCCCGACGGCCGGGCCCGTTGCAACGGTTCCGAGCACCCGGAGGGTGCGGCGGCTGAGGATCGTGACGCCGGGTCCGGCCCAGTCGCTCACCGCCAGCCGGCGCCCACCGTCGGCCAGGATCACCGCGAACGGGTACGAGCCGGCGTTGACGTATTCGGTCCTGCCGCTGCGGATGTCGATGCGCGCCAGACTGTTGGCCAGCATGCCCGTCACATAGAGGTGACGGTCCTTGGGACCCACCGCCACGGAGTCCGGATAGAAGCGCAAGGGCTTCCGGGCGCGATTCCCCTGGTAGGTATAGGGATACTGGCTCGCGGGGAACGCCTGCCAGTGCAGCGGATACTGGCGGATCACGCTGACCTTGCCACCCTGCATCCGCAGGGCCAGCACCTCGTCGGAATCCCCGCCCGTCGCATAGACGATACCGTCCTTGCTCGAGTCAAGGCCCTGGAACAGGTCATCGTGGGAGACGACCGTCGTCGGAACGGGACGCGGATTCTCCTCGGCCCGCTCCGTGGCCGCCGCCTCCGCCATACGTCGCCGCGCCGACTGGTCGGTGGAATAGATCATGCCGGCGGCGCCGGCATGCCGCGGATTGTCCGCCTGGGCCGTGCTGCCGCCGATTGCCACGACGGTCGCCGCGGCGGGCGCCACCTTGCCGAAGACCGCCAGACGCGCCTGCCGCCGCAGAGTCAGGCCGTACCAGGTGACGGTCTGAAAAGGCGCCGAGCCATTGGCCAACACGAGCACGTGTCGCGCCGAGCTCACGACGTTGGTCGGGAAGTTTGGGGTGCTGATCAGGGTTCCGACTGGGGTCACGCGCCGCCA
This sequence comes from Pseudomonadota bacterium, assembly GCA_021798335.1. GTDB lineage: Bacteria > Pseudomonadota > Gammaproteobacteria > Steroidobacterales > Steroidobacteraceae > 13-2-20CM-66-19. Next base: position 6,610 of record JAJZMI010000222.1, read on the forward strand.
GGTCGGCAGAATGCCGGTGTATCGCGCCCGGTTGGCGGCCGTGACCGTCACCGGCCGCGGAACGAAATGGCGCCGAGGGTGCGCCGCCGCCGCTGCGGCGGCGGCGGTCAGGCAGATCGCCACGGCGAGCCCGCGCCACAGCCTCGAGCAGATTCGCGTGCGCCCGTTTCCCCGTATCGTCATGTTGATTCTCCGCCGGCCATTGCTCGTTTCCAACCCGACGCCGGCGCGTTCCGGCAGACGCCGCGCCCGCTCCTGCGCGCCGGACCGCGCCCGTGCGCAACCCTCGCAACGATGATACATCAGGAAAGCGGCGGAGCAATGACCGGCGCGGATGCCTCGAACCAACGACGCGCGGCCGCGCCGGCGGACGATGGAGCGCACCGGCGCCCCCTCATGCGCGGATTGCGCGCAGCGCCGACTCAGTGCATGTGGCGGCGAAGTCTCTCAACATCACGAACCGTCACCGCTTCGCCCGCCACCTCGATCAGCCCCTCATCGCTCAGGGCCCGCAGCGTCCGCGAGAGGGTTTCGGGCGTGACGGCCACATGCGCGGCAATGACCGACTTGCGCGCCGGAAGGGTCACGGTCAATTGGCCCTGGGCGTCGCGGGGGACGAGCCCGAGCAGGTAGTGCACGACGCGGTAGCGGCTGTTCTCGAGCGCCAGTGTCTCGATCTCGTCCCAGTGGGCCTGGATTCTCCGGGTCATATGCGCCATGACCGCCCGGCACGTGGCGAACGATTCCCGCAGGATGCCGAGAAATGTCTCGCGGTCGAAGGCAATGAGTTCCGCGGCATCGAGCGCCTCGCCGGACACCGGGAAGCAGGGCACATCCATGAACAGGACGCTTTCGGCAAATGTCTGCGGGGGACGGATCAGCCGCATGATCTTCTCGCTCCCCTCGGGCGATAGCCGATACAGCTTCACGCAGCCGCTGCGCAGCAGGAAGAACTGAGCTGCCGAGTCGCCGCGGCTGAACAGCCGCTCGCCCGCGGCAAGCCGCCGCGGCACGGCGGTGGCGAGCAGCCGCAACTGCTGTGCCTCCGTCAACGCGGAGAACAAGTAATGATGGCGAAGCTCGCGCGCCAAGGCGCTGTCTGCCTGCATCGTATTTCCTGGCCAGGACTGTCCGGTTTCACATCGAGGCTCGCCAGCCACAAAGCTATACCCGCGCGACGCCCGGGAGCAACCCGATGCTGCAATTGGCGGACGAACGGCTGAATTGATGCGCATCAAGGCGCAACGCGGCGTCCCGACACTAGCATTTCCGCCACGAGCCGCGGCAAGCCGCAAGGAGTGCGTCGTGACCTACGTCGTCACCGAAAACTGCATCAAGTGCAAATACACCGATTGCGTCGAAGTCTGTCCCGTGGACTGCTTTCACGCCGGACCGAACATGCTGGTGATCGATCCGGACGAGTGCATCGATTGCAGCCTGTGCGTCACGGAGTGCCCCGCGGAGGCGATATTCCCCGAGGATGAGCTGCCGGCGGATCAGGAACACTATGTTGAGCTCAACAGGCAACTCGCCGGCCGCTGGCCGGTGCTCGCCGCGAAGATTCCCGCACCGAGCGATGCCGAACAGTGGGACGGCGTGCCGGGGAAACTCCCCTTGCTGGAGCGCTGAGATGCGCCGGCGCATCCGGCGGGATCGGAAGGGACCGCGCATTCCGGCGGCGCTGCTCTCGTACGGCTTCCGGCCGTTCTTTCTGGCAGCGGCGATCTGGGCCGCCATTGCCCTGGCGATTTGGATCGCGATGCTCACCACGGGTCTGGTGCTGCCGACCCGCTTCGATCCGCTCGACTGGCATATCCACGAGATGCTCTTTGGGTTCGTGCCCGCCGCCGTCGCCGGCTTTCTGCTGACCGCCATCTCCCAGTGGACCGGCCGGCGCCCGGTGAGTGGCGGGCTGCTCGGGCTGCTCATCGGCCTGTGGCTGCTCGGCCGAATCGACGTCTTGACCTGCGACGTCCTTCCCGTCTGGCTGGCCATCGCGGCGGACATTGCCTTCCCGTTCGCCCTCGCCGCGATCGTCGCGCGTGAAATCATCGGCGCTCGCAACCGGCGCAACTATCCGATGATCGCGCCGGTGGTCGTGCTCGGGCTCGCGCAGCTGATGATGGATCTCGGTGCGATCGGCGGCATCGGCTGGCTCACGGGATATGGTTGGCGGTTGGGACTGGCGCTGACACTCGTCCTGATTTCCGTGGTGGGCGGACGGATCATCCCAGCCTTCACCCGCACCTGGCTGATGAATCGTGGGGCGGTTCGGCTGCCGCGTCCGGCCGGGCTGCTGGATCGGATGTCCCTCGGCGTACTGCATGCGGCGCTCCTGGCGTGGGTGTTCTTCCCCACGGCCCATGCCACCGGCGTGGCGCTGCTCGCGGCCGCAGCGCTCAATCTGTGGCGCCTGCTGCGATGGCACGGCGCGGCAACGCGCTCCGAGACGCTGCTCCTGGTCCTGCACGTGGGATTTGCGTGGTTGATACTCGGGATCGCCGCGCTCGGATTCGCGGCGCTCGACTCGGCATTCCCCTTGGACGCCGCGATTCACTCGCTCACCGTCGGCGCCATCGGCACCATGATCCTTGCGGTGATGACGCGGGTCAGCCGCGGGCACACCGGCCGGGCGCTCTCGGCCGACGGCCCAACCCTTCTGATCTACGCGTTGATCATCCTGGCCGCCTGCGCACGGATTGCGGCAGCGCTGGCCGGCGAGGCAACGGACCTGCTGACTCTGGCGGCGACCCTGTGGGTGGCTGCATTTGGACTGTTCGCGATACGTTACGCGCCGCTCCTGCTTCGCCCGCGCAGCGCCGGCAACGCCACACAGGCCACCGCGGGCCCCGCACGCTTCGGTCAGACGGGGATCGCGACCGCGCGAACGTCTGCCGACAGCTCGGATTGAGTGGCGCACCGAGCCGTTGTCATGTCGGATGGTGGTGTCTGGCATTGAGATTCGTCCGTAGGCTCGCGAATCTCACCATCCACGATACCTTGGCCTCCTTGGTTGAACGCTCGCGTCTGATGCGTCGGGCCGACGCCGGAGGACAGACTCGTCCATGGACGCACAATGGTCTATGCGCCAATGCCGCCGGATATTTGGCGCACTATTGGATTCATGCGCCAAAAGCGGTAGGGCAGCGGTCCAAGCTCATCGAGGAGCCGCTCACAGTGCTGTTAGATTAAGGCTGCGGCGCCCGCTCGGAATGGGTGACCGGACGCCGCCCGTGGCGACTCCCACTCTACTGCAAGCTGAATGAGCCACCGGATGGGACGAATTGAGCGCCCTATGCCGTGGGTCAATGGCTGGGCGGCGGCGCCTCGCCGTCAGGCGCGATCGACTCGAAGCATCGGGCGCGCCATCTCGATGAGCTTTCGCGCCTGCCCCTGGACGTAGTCGGCGATTCTGCACACGAGAGTCCGCTCCTCGCCTCGGTAGATCTCGTCCGCGGACTGTCGGGAGGCCGCATCGGCGGCTGCCTGCCCCATCCTCAGCATCTCGCGTAGAGAGCAGCGCCCGCGGGATCCGGGTGCGGTCGGCCTTCCGGCAGGAGATTCTCGAGAAGGCGCCGCCGCGTCGTCTATCCGCAAGCCGCTGGCCTTATGCCTCTTGCGGATACGCTGACCGAGGTCCTCGAGGGAAGGAACCGTAGTTTCGGAATATCGGAAATCGAGCATTAGAAATCGTCGAGAGGATCACCTGTTTCGCTAAATCAGAAACTGCGTTTCCCGGGACCATCCGAAGGATGGAATTCTGGAATTCCGAAATCAAGCGACAGGCGTCCGCTCGGACACCCGGGAACCACCGGGGCGATTGGCAAGCCGTGGGTTACGCTGCGGATCGGATACGAACCGCGGCACCGAATCACACGAACGGCAGCCGGTGACGAGAAACCGACGAGCGGCAACGTCGTGATCCCAAGCCCGCCGGAGACCCCAAGAATGTGGCCCGAGCCCCGCTTGCGCAGCAACGGCAGGGCGGCGCGAAGGACTCGGACCATGCCGAAGTAGTTGGCGTCGAACAGGCCGCGGATCTGCTGTGCGCGATGATCGGCGTTTCGCTCGTGGATTCCGGTCCCGACTGACAGCGCCGCCGCCTTCGCCGTTCATCCGGCGTGATATCGGCAAGTTGCCGCAGATCAGACAGCCGCGTCTTTGCGTTGACTCGCCAGGTCCGCGGCGAGCGCCTCGAAGATCGCCTCTTCGTGCACGGCGCGTCGCTCCAGTGCCATGGCCGTCTCTAGCGCGGGCGACCACGGGGTTGGACCCGGATGCCCCGTGAACGGAACGCCCTTCGGGGCGGACAGATAGGCCGATGCCCCGAACCGCCACGGGCGTGCGCCGCATTCGGCGAACACCCGGCGCGCGATGCGGAGTCCACCAGGATCGAAATCACCATGATAGAAGAGCGTCGCTCCCGCGCCGCGCAGCTGCCTGAGCAGCACCAGCGAGGGCGTCGCGAACTGGCCGTTGACGCACACGAGCGGCGCGCAATGGGCGCCAAAGCGGGCCACCGCCAGTGCAATCGTCGTCGGATTCTCACAGACGAATATCGTCCGGTCCCGGAGCGCCCGTTCCCCGCTGAGCGGGTCGCGCAACAAATGGCGCAGCGACACGTGCACGGGTTCGCCGTGCCGGGCGGCGGCGCGCAGCAGTTCCGCAAGCGGACCGAGCCCTGCGGCGGGAATGTTCAACACCAGTGCGGGTGTGCTGAGCTCATGACACATCACGCCCACGCTGGCCCACGCGCTGCGGCGACCCTCGGCATCATCCTCGAGCTGGACATCACCGAGCCGCGCGGCCGCGCGCACCGCCAGGGTGGCGAGCG
>JAJZMI010000130.1 GCA_021798335.1 Pseudomonadota bacterium
AGCAGGCGTCGGCCGAGGTCGGATCGACCGCGAACACCAGGCCGCCTTGGGCGGCGGCGTTCGCGACGCGGCGCGTCACCACGCCGGCCTCGGTGAAGATGGTTGCAACCGGATCGGACAGACCCGGAAGTCGCGTGCGCTCTATGCCGCTCAAGCGCTCGAGCTTCTCGGTGTTGATCACGGCGGACAGCGGCGTCAGCGGTAGCGCGCCGCCGGTGTAGCCGGTTCCGCCGCCGCGCGGAATGATGGTCAGCCCGAGCTCGATGCATGCGCGGACCAGCGCCGGTACTTCGGTTTCGCTGTCCGGGATCAGGACGACGAACGGGTACTCGACGCGCCAGTCGGTGGCGTCCGTGACGTGCGAGACGCGGGCATAGGCGTCGAAGCGGATGTTGTCCGTGCGCGTGTATCGCCGCAGCGTCCGCACCGCTCGGCGCCGGAGGGCCTCCCATTCCTTGAAGTCGCTCTCGAAGGACTGGACCGCGGCGCGCGCGGCCTGCAACAGCTCCCCGACCCGCTCGAACAGCGGCCCGTCGCCGGTATCGCGGCGGCGGTCGATGGCGTTCAGCCGATGGTTCAATGCCTGGATGAGCTGGGCGCGGCGGCCGCGATTCTCGAGCAGGTCGTCCTGCAGATAGGGATTGCGCCGCACGACCCAGATGTCGCCGAGCACCTCATAGAGCATGCGCGCCGAGCGGCCGGTGCGCCGCTCGGTGCGCAGCTCCTCGATGAGGGCCCAGAAGTGCGTCCCGAGCAGCCGGATCACGATCTCACGGTCGGAGAAGGACGTGTAGTTGTATGGGATCTCGCGCAGTCGCGCCGGCTCGGCGGACTGCAGCGCGCTGGTCGTTGGGGCGTTCGTGGGCATGCGCGCTCCTGCGGGCCGATGGTCTGTCAGGGCAGATCCGAGCTGCCCATGAGATAACGGTCGCATTCGCGCGCAACGCCGCGACCTTCCTCGATTGCCCAGACGATCAGGCTCTGTCCCCGGCGGCAGTCGCCGGCGGCGAAGATGCCCGGTACGTTGGTCGCAAACGCGCCATGCGCCGCCTCGATGTTCGAGCGGGTGTCCGTGGCGATGCCGAGCTCCGCGAGCAGCGGCTGCTCGGGGCCGGTGAAGCCGAGCGCGAGCAGCACCAGATCGGCGGGAATTTCCGCCTCGCTGCCGGGGATTTCGACCGCCGCGAAGCGGCCGTCGCGATCGCGCTCCCAGGCGATGCGCACGGTGGTCACCGAGCGCACGCCTGTTTCGGCAGCGCCGTTCAGCCGCTTGACGGTGGTCACGTAGGCGCGCGGATCGGCGCCGAAGCGGGCGGCGGCCTCCTCCTGGCCGTAATCGAGCCGATAGACCTTGGGCCACTCCGGCCAGGGGTTGTCGGGGGCGCGTTCGAGCGGCGGCTGCGGCATGATCTCGAGCTGCCTGAGGCTCTTGCAGCCCTGGCGCATCGCGGTCGCGACACAGTCGGTGCCGGTGTCGCCGCCGCCGATCACCACGACGTGCCGGCCCCCCGCATGAATCGGAGTGCGCTCCGGTCCGCCGTCGAGCAATGCCTTGGTGCTGGCGGTGAGGTATTCCATCGCGAAATGCACGCCCTTGAGCTTGCGGTTCGGGGCGCTGAGATCGCGAGGTTGGGTCGCGCCCGTGCACAGGACGATGGCGTCGAAGTCCTTGCGCAGCAGCTGCGCCTCGACGTTCTCTCCGACGTGGGCGTTGCACACGAACTTGATCCCTTCCTGTTCCATCAGCTCGATGCGGCGCAACACGACTTCCTTCTTGTCGAGCTTCATGTTGGGAATGCCGTACATCAGCAGGCCGCCGGGGCGATCCTCGCGCTCGAGCACCGTGACACTGTGGCCGGCGCGGTTCAGCTGCGCAGCGGCCGCCAGGCCGGCCGGTCCCGAGCCGATCACCACGACGCGCTTGCCGGTGCGCGTCTGCGGGGGCGCCGCCGAGATCCAACCCTGCTCCCAGCCCTGGTCGGCCAGGGCCGCCTCGATGGTCTTGATGCTCACCGGCGGGGCGTTGATGCCGAGCACGCACGAGCCTTCACAGGGCGCGGGGCACACCCGGCCGGTGAACTCGGGAAAGTTGTTGGTCATCAGCAGCCGCTCGAGCGCCTCGCGCCACAGGCCCCGGTAGACCAGATCGTTCCACTCCGGAATCAGATTGTGGATCGGGCAGCCGGAGGCCATGCCCGAGACCAGCGTGCCGGTGTGACAGAAGGGGACGCCGCAATCCATGCAGCGCGCCGCCTGATTGCGCAGCTTCTTCTCGTCCATGTGATGATGGAATTCGCGCCAGTCGCCCACGCGCTCGAGCGGCGCGCGGTCGACGGGGAGTTCGCGTAGATATTCGATGAATCCGGTCGGCTTGCCCATCGGGTACTCGGTGTGTGTCAGTTTCCGCCGACGCGCGCCAGGTCGCGCGCGTTGTCCTCGAAGGCCACCATGACGGCTTCCTCACCGGTCAGGCCCTGGCTGTGCGCACGCTCGAGGGAGGCGATGGCACGCTTGTAGTCCTTGGGCATCACGGTGACGAAGCGCTCGATGAGCCTGGACCAGTTCTCCAGCACGTAGCGCGCGCGCGCGCTGCCGGTGTACTCCCGATGCCGCTCGATCATGGCGCGCACGTGCTCGATGCGCCGGGGATCCTGCAGCGGCTCGAGCGCGACCATCTGCGGGTTGACGCATCCTGGGAACTCGCCGGTCTCATCGAGCACATAGGCGATTCCCCCGGACATGCCCGCCCCGAAATTGCGCCCGGTCGGGCCGAGCACGATGACGGTGCCGCCGGTCATGTATTCGCAGCCGTGGTCTCCGACGGCCTCGACCACCGCATCGGCGCCGCTGTTGCGCACCGCAAAGCGCTCGCCGGCCATGCCGCAGACGTAGACTTCGCCCGCGGTGGCGCCGTAGAGGCCCACGTTGCCGATGATGATGTTGGACTCCGGCAGAAACGGCGAGCCCGCCGGGGGAAATACGATGATCCGCCCCCCGGAGAGACCTTTGCCGACGTGATCGTTGGCGTCCCCTTCGAGCACGAAGGTCATGCCCGGGGGCATGAATGCCCCGAAGCTCTGTCCGGCCGTGCCCTTGAAATGAATCCGGATGGTGTCGGGCGGCAGCCCGGCGGGTCCGTGCCGGCGCGTCAGCTCGCTGCCGGTGAGCGTGCCCACCACGCGGTTGACGTTGCGGATGGGCAGCTCGGCACGCACCGGCTCGCCGTGCTCGAGCGCCGGCAGGCACAGCGGCAGCAGCGTCGTCACGTCCAGCGACTTCTCGATGCCGTGATCCTGCTCGATCTGGCGAAACCGGCCGATGTCCTCGCCGACGTCCGGCTGGTAGAGGATATGGCTGAAATCGAAGCCCTTGGCCTTCCAGTGCCCGACGGTCTGCTTCGGCCGCAGCCGGTCCACGCGACCGATCATCTCCTCGATCGTGCGGAACCCGAGCTCGGCCATGATCTGGCGCACGTCCTCGGCGATGAAGCGCATGAAATTGACCACGTGCTCGGGCTTGCCGGCGAAGTTCTGGCGCAGCCGTGGGTCCTGGGTGGCCACTCCGGCCGGGCACGTGTTCAGGTGGCACACCCGCATCATGATGCAGCCCATCGCCACCAGCGGCGCCGTGGCGAAACCGAATTCCTCGGCGCCGAGCAGCGCGGCAATGACCACGTCGCGGCCGGTCTTGAGCTGGCCGTCGACCTCGATGGTGATCCGGCTGCGCAGGTTATTCAGAACCAGCGTCTGGTGAGCTTCGGCGAGGCCGAGTTCCCAAGGCAGGCCCGCGTGCGTGATCGAGGTCTGGGGCGATGCCCCGGTGCCGCCGTCATGCCCGCTGATCAACACCACGTCCGCATGGGCCTTGGCGACGCCCGCGGCGATCGTGCCGACACCGACCTCGGAAACGAGCTTCACGCTGATGCGTGCGTGATGATTCGCGTTCTTCAGGTCGTGGATCAGCTCCGCGAGATCCTCGATGGAATAAATATCGTGGTGCGGCGGCGGAGAGATCAGGCCGACGCCGGCGGTGGTATGGCGGGTCTTGGCGATCCACGGATACACCTTGCTGCCGGGCAGTTGACCGCCTTCCCCGGGCTTGGCGCCCTGGGCCATCTTGATCTGCAGCTCCCGGGCGTTGACCAGATACTCGCTGGTCACGCCGAAGCGACCCGAAGCCACCTGCTTGATGGCGCTCGCCTTCGAGTCCCCGTTCGGCTCCGGACGGTAGCGCGCCGGATCCTCGCCGCCTTCGCCGGTGTTGCTCTTGCCGCCGATGCGGTTCATGGCCACCGCCAGCGTCTCGTGCGCCTCCTGGCCGATCGCGCCATAGGAGATCGCCCCGGTCTTGAACCGCCGCAGGATGCTCTCGATGGGCTCGACTGCCTCGAGCGGCACCGATTCGAACGGGACGAACTCCAGCAGCCCGCGCAGCGTGCCGATACTCGTCGTCTGCTCGTCGATCAGCCGGGCATACGAGCGGTAGGTCGCGTAGCTGCCGGTGCGCACCGCCTTCTGGAGCCGGTGGATGGTTTCGGGGTTGAACAGATGGTGCTCGCCGCCGGTGCGCCACTGGTACCGGCCGCCGGCCTCGAGCGTGCGCACGTCACCGCGCGCGGGAAATGCCGCGCGGTGGCGGGCGAGCACTTCCTGGGCGATGGTCTCCATGCCGATGCCGCCGATGCGCGAGGCGGTCCAAGTGAAGTACTGGTCGATCACGTCCTGGCGCAGGCCGACGGCCTCGAATACCTGCGCGCCGTGATAGCTCTGGATCGCCGAGATGCCCATCTTGGACATCACCTTGATCACGCCCTTGGTCGCGGCCTTGACGAAGTTGCGGCAGGCGAGCGTGGTGTCGACGTTCGTGACGAGCCCCTCGCGGATCATGTGATCGAGCGTCTCGAACGCCAGGTACGGGTTTACCGCCGAGCAACCGTAGCCGATCAGCAGCGCGAAGTGATGCACTTCGCGCGCCTCGCCGGTCTCGAGCACGATGCTGACGCGGGTGCGCAGACCCTCGCGGATCAGGAAATGATGCAGGCCGCTCACGGCGAGCAGCGCCGGTACGGCGGCGAACTCCCGCGACACGCCGCGGTCGCTCAGCACCAGGATATTGACCTCTTCGTCCTCGATCATGCGCCGCGCGGCCAGGCACAACTCTTCCATCGACTTGATCAGGCCCTTCTCCCCGCGCGTGGCGCGGAACAGGATCGAAAGGCTCCCGACCTTCAGACCGGGTAGCGCCAGGCGCCGGACCCGAGCGAATTCCTCGTTGGTGAGGATCGGGCCCTTGAGCTCGAGGCGCCGGCAGTCGGCCGGTTGCGGCCGCAACAGATTGCCTTCCGAGCCGAGCCACACCTCCGAGGCGGTGATCAGCTCCTCGCGGATGCAGTCGATCGGCGGATTGGTCACCTGCGCGAACAGCTGTTTGAAATAGTCGTAAAGCAGGCGCGGCCGCTCCGACAGCACCGCGAGCGGGGTGTCGTTGCCCATCGAGCCGACCGCCTCGACGCCGTTCCTGGCCATCGGCTCGAGCAGTATCCGCTGGTCCTCGAACGTGTAGCCGAAGGCCGTCTGGCGCTCGAGCAGCGCGTGCGCCTCGAGCCGCAGGTCCGCCGGCTCGCCGGCGGGCAGGTCCTCCAGGCGCACCAGATGCTGCTCGAGCCACTGCCGGTACGGATGGCGGGTCACGATCCCGCGCTTGATTTCCGCATCGTCGATGATGCGGCCTTGCTCGGTGTCGACCAGGAACATCCGGCCCGGCTGCAGCCGGCCCTTCTGCACGACATTCTCGGGTGCCACCTCGAGGACGCCGGCCTCGGAGGCCATGATGACCAGATCATCGCGCGTCACGTAGTAGCGCGACGGGCGCAGGCCGTTGCGGTCGAGTACCGCGCCGATCTGCTTGCCGTCGGTGAAGGCGATCGAGGCCGGTCCGTCCCAGGGTTCCATCAGGCTCGAGTGATACTGATAGAAGGCGCGGCGGTCCTCGTCCATGCTCTGGTGATTCGACCACGGCTCGGGAATCAGCATCATCATGGCGTGCGCCAGCGGACGGCCGGAGAGCACCAGTAGCTCGAGCGTGTTGTCGAGCATGGCCGAATCGCTGCCGTTGGGATTGACCACCGGCAGGATCTTCGGCGTGTCCGCGCCGAACAGGTCGGAGTCGAACAGCGCCTCGCGCGCCTTCATCCAGTTGAAGTTGCCCCGCAGTGTGTTGATCTCGCCGTTGTGCGCCAGATAACGGTACGGATGGGCGCGGTCCCAGCTGGGAAACGTGTTGGTGCTGAAGCGCGAGTGCACCAGGGCGAGCGCGGTCTCGATCGCGGGGTCGTTCAGGTCCGGGTAATACCGTGGGAGCTGCTCGGTGAGCAGCATGCCCTTATAGACGATGGTCTTGTGCGAGAGGCTGCAGATGTACCAGTGTTCGGCGCCGTCGATGGTGGAGGCGCGGATCTCGCTGTAGGCGCGCTTGCGGATGATGAACAGCTTGCGCTCGAACTCCAGCTCGTCGCGCACCTGCGCGCCGCGCCCGATGAACACCTGGCGGATGAACGGCTCGCCGGACTTGGCGGTCTCCCCGAGCGTGGAGTTGTTCGTCGGCACGGTGCGCCAGCCGAGCAGGACCTGTCCCTCGGACTGCACGATGTGCTCGAACGTCTCGACGATGCGCCGGCGCAGGGTGGGGTTGCGCGGCAGAAAGATCAGGCCGCTGCCGTACTCGCCCGGGCCGGGCAGGGCGAGGTGGTTGCGCCGGGCGATCTCGCGCAGGAACGCGTGCGGCATCTGGATGAGCACCCCGGCGCCGTCGCCGGTGTTCGTCTCGCAGCCGCAGGCGCCGCGGTGCTCGAGATTGCGCAGCACCTCGATCCCCTGCTCGAGGATGCGGTGGGATTTGCGTCCCTTGATGTCGACCACAAAGCCGACGCCGCACGCCTCGTGCTCGTACCACGGGTCGTAGAGCCCCTGTTTCGCAGGGGCATTCCGGGGGCGTCGCGCCGGCCCGGGGGCGCCCCGGGGCGAGCGCGCCGCAGCGCGGCGGCGCTGATGTCGCATGATCGGCCTCATCGGTTGGTGAATCCGGCCCGGGCCACCCGAGGTGGCCCTTCGCCGGGTCGTCCCAGCGCTCTCCTGCCGGAGTCGGGCGGGTGGGCCGGCCGCACGGCCGCCTCCCGTCCGCTCGCCGGCATGGCGAACCGCTGGGTTCTGCTCGCGGGCGCGTGATCCATTGCGCCGGCCGACAGCCCCGGAGGTCCGGGGATGCGCGAGGCCGGCGGCTCCCGCATGTCTCGAGATGATTGGGGCGGTTGGCGCGCGCCCTACCCCCGCCGTGGGGGGCCCAGGGCAGCCACTGCGCTCAATGCCGCCGATATGTACCCGATCATATCCGTCTGCACCCGCCGGTCAATGCCGGCGAGGCGGTTTTCGAGCGATAGAGGAAAATTCCGGGCGCGTTTTGCTTCAGCTCGAGGCCTGGACAGGCCCTCAGCCCGGACCGAATCCCCGCTCGCCCGACTTCGGGTGCGGCGCAATGAGGCACGGGATCCACCCCTCGCGGGTCGGCGCAGGCCGGCGCGCCGCGCCTGGCTCGCCCCGGCATGCGCGCGTGAATCCGGTGAGCCAGTCTAGAGGCGCTGCCGCGCCGTTGTAGCGGGTGCGTCGGCAAGCTACCCTTGCGCGCTTCACGCCCTGGAGGCGCGCCGCCACACTTCGGTCATGCGTCAATCATCCCGCTCCGGCAAGCCCGCGGCATCGGCGGCACCGGCCATGACGCCGGCGCGCCGAGCGGCGCTCGAGCTGCACACGCTGCAGGACCTGCGCACCGTGGTTGGCTCGGCCCGCCGGCACGACAGTCACATCCGTCGCGCCACCGGCATCGCCGGCTCGCAGCTGTGGGCGCTGGCCGAGGTCGCGCTCGCCACCGGCATCACCGTCAATGCGCTCGCCCGCCGGCTCGCTTTGCATCAGACCACGGCGAGCAACCTGGTCAATGCGCTGGTCGAGCGCGGTTTGATCCGCCGCAGGCGTGATCGGCGCGATCAGCGCCTCGTGCATCTGCACGTTACGGCGAGCGGCGCGCGGATGCTCTCGCGCGCGCCACGACCGCACAGCGGACCGCTGGTCGATGCGCTGCGGCGGATCGCCGCGCGCGATCTGGATGCCCTGGCCCACAGTCTCGCCACGCTCCTTGGCGCGATGCGCCAAGCCGCTCCCACGGTTACCGGGGACTGCCTGCTCGTCGATTGACCGGGGCTGCGCCGAGGCAGCGCTGAGGGTTGCGCCGGCGCCGCCGGGCTCATATCCTCATATATTTGGCCAAATATATTACCATGATGGTCTCTGGCGGCCAACTGGAACGGCTGCCTGGGCATCCAAACGATCGGTGCCGAGGGGTTGCCCGCTCGTTCGTCAAGGAGAAAAGCAATGCAGCAATTCGCCACGCTCAACGCGTCGAAGGCGAATTTCGACAACATCTATGATCAACCGGATCCGCGCGCCTACTTCTCGGTGCTGGGGGCGCTGGATTACATGATTCCGGACGTCGCCGAGCCGATCATCCGGCAGATCCTGGCCGCGCGGTACAAGCGCACCGGAACGGACGCCACCGTTCTCGATCTGGGCTGCTCGTACGGCATCAACGCTGCGGTGCACCGCTTCCCGCTCAGCGTCCGCGTGCTGCGCCGCCGCTACGCCAACCCCGAGATGGCGGCGCTCAGCGCGGATGATCTGGCGCGCCTCGATCGCAACTATTACGCGAGTTGGCCGCAGATCGGCGCGGCGCGCTTCATCGGCCTCGACGTGTCAGCGCCGGCGGTGCGTTACGCGGTGGCCGTCGGTCTGCTCGAGGCGGGTGTGGTGGCCAACTTCGAGCGCGGCGAGCCGCGCCCGCAGGATCGCCTGTCGCTGCGCCAGGTCGACGTGGTGCTCTCGACCGGTTGTGTCGGCTACGTGACCGAGCGCACCTTCAAGTCGATTCTCGACTGCGCCGCCGAGCCGCCGTGGGTGGTGTCGTTCGTGCTGCGGATGTTTCCCTACGAGCGGATCGCCGTCGAGCTCGGCAAGCGCGGTCTGGTGACCGAGAAGCTGGCCGGCGCCACGTTCGTGCAGCGGCGCTTTCGGGACGTCAAGGAGTTCACCGACTGTCTGACGGCGCTCGAGAAACTCAACATCGACACTCGGGGACTCGAGGCCGAAGGGCGCTTCCAGGCGGAGCTGTTTCTGTCGCGCCCGCGCGCGGACGTCGAAGCGGCGCCGCTTGCGAAGATCGTCACGGTGGTGAGCGGGCGCAATCGCACCATCGGCACGCGGTACGTGCGCGTTGGACGGGGCGCGGACGCTCAGGTGATTCGCGTTCCCTCGTGATCGCGCTGCGGGGGGTCTGCAAGACTTTCGACGGCGGCGCCAGTTATGCCGTCCGGAACGTCACCCTCGAGGTTCCGGCGCGCACGTTCGTGGCCGTCGTGGGCGATTCGGGCTCGGGCAAGACGACGCTGCTGAAGACCATCAATCGGCTGATCGAGCCTGAGGCGGGCGAGGTATGTATCGACGGCGAGCCGGTGCGCTCGGTTGTGCCGCACGAGCTGCGCCGCCGCATCGGCTACGTGTTCCAGGGGGTCGGACTGTTTCCGCACCTGAGCATTGCGCAGAACATCGGGATCACGCCGCGGTTGGCGGGCTGGCCGGAGGAGGCGATCCGCGCCCGCGTCGAGGAGCTGATCGATCTGGTCCGCCTGCCCCGCACCTTTCTGAGGCGCATGCCCGCGGAGCTCTCCGGCGGCCAGCGCCAGCGGGTCGGCATCGCCCGGGCGCTCGCGGCGCGGCCGGCCATCGTGCTGATGGACGAGCCGTTCGGGGCGCTCGACCCGGTCACGCGCGACGGACTCGGCACGGAATGCCGGCGGCTCCATGAAAGCATGCGATTGACGACGGTCATGGTGACTCATGACATCCTGGAGGCGGTGCTGCTCGCCGATCGGATCTGCGTGATGCGCCGCGGGCGTGTCGTGGCCGATGGCGAGCCGCACGAGTTGCTCGCCGGCCATCCGGACCCCGCCGTGCGCACGCTCATGGACATGCCGCGGCGGCAGGCCGAGCGCGTGCGCGCCCTGCTCGAGGAGCGTGCCGCGCGTGAGTGACCCGTTGCGCTCGGCGCTGGCCGTTCTGCCGGAGTATCTCAGCCAGCACGTTCTGCTCAGCGCGGCGGCTCTCGCGCTCGGCGTCGCATTGAGCGTGCCGTTGCTCATCGCGGCGCGCCACAGCGCGCGGCTGCGCTGGCCGGTCCTTGCGGCCGCCAGCCTCGTCCAGACGGTGCCGAGCATCGCGCTGCTGGCGCTGTTCTATCCGTTGCTGTTGGGTCTGTCCCGCCTGACCGGCCGTCTGTTCGGCGTACGGTTCCAGGCGCTCGGCTTCCTGCCCTCGCTCCTGGCGCTGACGCTCTATTCGATCCTGCCAATCCTGCGCAACGGCGTGACCGCTGTTGTGAGCCTGGATCCGGCCATAGTGCAGGCCGCGCACGGGGTGGGCATGACGAGCCGGCAACGTCTGTGGCGCGTGGAGTTGCCGCTGGCCGCGCCGATGCTGATGGCGGGCCTGCGGACCTCGGCCGTGTGGGTGATCGGCACGGCGACCCTGGCGACGTCGGTCGGCCAGACCACCCTCGGCAATTACATCTTCACCGGATTGCAGCTGGCGAACTGGGTCTGGGTATTGTTCGGGTGCGGGGCAGCCGTCGCGCTGGCTCTGGTGACCGACCAGCTGTTGGCGCTGATCGCATTCGGCATGACGCACCGCCGCCCGCGGCTCGCGTGGCTCGGCCTGTGCCTGTTGGTTGCGGGGGTGGCGGCCGCGGCCGCCGTGCCGCTCGCGGGCACCCGGCGGGCGGTCTTCGTGGTCGGCGCGAAGAACTTCACGGAGCAATACATTCTCGCGGCGCTGATCTCCAGCCGGCTGCGGACCGAGGGTTATCCGGTGACGGAGCGCACGGGCCTCGGCTCGAGACTGGCTTTCCAGGCGCTCGCGGCCAACGAGCTCAGCGTGTACGTTGATTACACCGGCACCGTGTGGCACGACGACTTGCATCACAGCAGCGACCCGCCGCGCGCGCAGCTGCTGCGGGCGCTGCGCGCCGAGCTGCGCCGCCGCTACGGCATCGTGCTGCTCGGGCCGCTCGGCTACGAGAATGCCTACGTGCTGGCCATGCGGCGCCGCCGGGCCGCCGCGCTCGGCATTCGC
>JAJZMI010000068.1 GCA_021798335.1 Pseudomonadota bacterium
CCGGCCTGGATGCTGCGCACGGGACTGTTCCTTTACGATCACATCGGCGAGCGCCGCAGGCTCGCGCCGACGCGTACGCTGCGTCGCGGGCACGCTCCCGCACTCGATCCGCTTCGGGAGCCCATTCGCATTGCATTCGAGTATTCCGATTGTGCGGTCGATGATGCCCGGTTGGTCGTGCTCAACGCCATTGACGCGCGCGAGCGCGGTGCATGCATCGCCGTCGGCTGGAACCTGGTTGCGGGGCGTCGCGAGGCGCTCCTGTGGCATCTCGAGACTCAATCGCCGCGCGGTGAGCGACGATCGGTTCAGGCGCGGGCGCTGATCAATGCCGCCGGCCCGTGGGTGCAAGACGTGCTCTCGAGCGTCGGCGTGCCGTGGCACCGGGCGTTGCGCCTGGTGAAGGGCAGCCACATCGTCGTTCCGCGTCTGTATGCGGGGGCGCACGCCTATACGCTGCAAGGGTCTGACGGACGTGTCATTTTCGCAATTCCTTACGCCGACGAGTTCACGCTGATCGGTACGACGGACATTCCATATGACACCGATCCGGCACAGGTTGCCGTCAGTGCGCAAGAAATCGATTATCTGTGTCGTGTGGCCGGAGAATATCTGCTCCAGCCGGTTCTGCGGCAGCAAATCGTGTGGGCCTATGCGGGCGTACGGCCTTTGTATGACGATGGTGGCGTGGACGCCTCCACCGTCACGCGCGACTACGTGTTCGACCTCGACGCGCCCGCGGGCGTCGCCCCGATCCTGTCCGTGTTCGGCGGCAAACTTACCACCTACCGGCGTTTGGCGGAGCATGCGCTCGCGGAACTGCTGCCGCGGATGCATCTGGCAAGCCACCCTTGGACGCGAGCGGCGGTGCTGCCGGGCGGGGATATTCCGGATATGGATCTCGATGCCTTCACGGGCACGCAGGCGGCGCGCTACCCGTTCCTGGCGCCGCGGCTGGTCCGGCGCATGTGCCGCGCCTACGGCACACGCATCGCGCGGATCATCGGCGCCGCCCGCCGCGTTGCGGAACTCGGGGACGAGGTCGGGCCGCAACTTTACGAGGCGGAACTGGAGTATCTGCGCACCGAAGAATGGGCGCGGTGCGCCGAGGACGTGCTCTGGCGCCGCTCCAAACTCGGCCTCGAGTCGGACCGCACGGTGGCCGAACGCATCAACCGCTGGTTCGCAGCGGCTCGTTAGCGCGTCTCTTCCTGCGGCTCACGCGGCGCACGGCGAGCTGCCACCCGCGCAGTTCCCGGGCGCGCGCTCGCGGATCGAGCCGTGGCTCGAAGCTCGCCTCGGCATGCCACAGCGCGCGGATCGCCTCGAGCGAGGCAAAGATACCGCAGCCGAGGCCGGCCAGACAGGCCGCGCCCCAGGCGGTCGCCTCCACGAGTTCCGGCCGTTGGATCGGCAGGCCCAGCACGTCGGCGAGGCGCTGCAGGAACAATTTGTTGCGAGTCATGCCGCCGTCGACCTTCAGGGATACCGGGGCGACACCGTCGCGGGCCATGGCTTCGAGCAGATCATGGGTCTGGTACACCACGCTGTCGAGTCCGGCCCGCACGATCTGCGCGCGGCCGCTGGCGCGCTCGAGGCCGACCAGGGCGCCACGGGCATCGGGATCCCAGTACGGAGCGCCCAATCCGGTAAACGCGGGAACGAGATAGACTCCGCCCGTGTTCCCTACCGAGCGCGCCAGCGGCTCGATCTCCTCGTTGGCGGTGAACAGACCCAACCCGTCCCGTAGCCATTGCAGCGTCGCGCCCGCGGACAGGACCGAGCCTTCCAGCGCGTAAGTGGTGCGCCCATCGAGCCGATAGGCAATGGTGCCGAGCAGGCGGCTGGCGGAGTTGACCAAACGATCGCCGGTGTTGAGCAACACGAAAGCGCCGGTGCCGAAGGTACTCTTGACGTTGCCGGCGTCGAGCCCCGCCTGGCCAACCAGCGCGGCATGCTGATCGCCGGCAATGCCGCGGATCGGCAACCGCGCGCCGAGCACAGCGGCGTCGGTGCTGCCGAAATCGCCGGCGCAGTCGCCGACACGGGGCAGACACTCCGGCGGAACGCCGAACAGCCCGCACAGCTCCGTGTCCCAGCCGTTCTGCAGGATATCGTACAGCGCGGTCCGGCTCGCATTGGTTGCATCGGTCAGATGCAGCCGGCCGGCGCTCAGGCGCGCCACCAGGAAGCTGTCGACCGTGCCGCAGGCCAGCTCATTGCGCCGCGCCGCGGCGCGCACATCCGGCACGTGCTCGAGGAGCCAGGCGATCTTGCTGGCCGAAAAGTACGGATCCAGGCGCAGGCCGGTCCGCGCGGTGAGCCGCGGCTCAACGCCCGCGCGCTCGAGGCGCCGGCAGAGCGCGGCGGTGCGCCGGTCCTGCCACACGATGGCATTGTAGAGCGGCAGGCCCGTGCGCCGGTTCCACGCGATCGTGGTTTCACGTTGATTGGTGATGCCGATGGCGGCAACAGCCACTTTGCGCGCGCGCAGGCGCCCGAG
Organism: Pseudomonadota bacterium; assembly: GCA_021798335.1. Classification (GTDB taxonomy): domain Bacteria; phylum Pseudomonadota; class Gammaproteobacteria; order Steroidobacterales; family Steroidobacteraceae; genus 13-2-20CM-66-19. The sequence goes on from JAJZMI010000068.1 coordinate 2,504, forward strand.
CACCGCTTGCGTGCACCCAAGGACGGTCGACCAGATCGCTTCCGGGTCTTGCTCTACCCAGCCGGAGCGCGGATACAGCGCCGCCAACGGTGTCTGCTCGCAGTCGAGCAACTTTCCGTCCGGAGCGAACGCCATCGCCCGGGTCGAGCTCGTGCCCTGATCGATCGCCAGCAGCGCAACATTGCTCACCGCGCCTGTCCCGTGCTCCGAGTCGTGGACCTGCACGCTAGGTGAGCGCGCGGCCGCCGTCAATGCCGGGTGCCGCGCCGCGACGGCACGATATGCTACCATCGCGCAAGTCCCGCACCGCCTGGACAATAAATTCATGAACAAGGGCATCACGTGCTCGGTCCTGGTTCCGCTGCTGCTTGCGGCCTGCTCGAGCAAGGCGGCCGGTCCGCCGGCGCTCCTGCACTATCCACCGGCCCGACGTGACAAGCTCGTCGCCGTGTACTTCGGCACCCGCGTGCCGGCGCCCTACCGGTGGATGGAGAACATGAGCAGCCCCGCGCTACATCGGTGGGTGCGGGCGGAAAATGCTCTCACCAGAAGCTATTTGGCGAAGATTCCGGTGCGCGCCTGGATCATGCATCGCCTGCGTCAGCTGTGGAATTACGGGCGGGAAACCACGCCGGTTCAGGTTGCCGGTTCCCGGATCTTCTTTCGCAAGAATACCGGACTGCAGAACCAATCGGTTCTGTACGTGCAGGACTCCCCGACCGCCAAGCCGCGCGTCCTGATCGATCCGAATACACTCTCACCGAACGGCTCGATTGCGCTGGCCGCATTCCAGCCGTCTCCGGATGGCAAATACATCGCTTATGCGCTGTCGCGAGGCGGGTCCGACTGGCAGACCGTGCGCGTCATGGACGTCGCCACGGGCAAGACCCTCCCGTACGCGGTGCGGTGGGTGAAATTTTCCAACATCGCCTGGACCAACGACGATCGGGGCTTCTTCTATTCGCGCTATCCGAAGCCCCCGGCAGACAACCGCATCAATGACCGCGTGGTCGATCAACAGTTGTACTATCATGCGCTCGGAACGCCGCAGAGCGCCGACCGTCTGATTTACCGCCGCCCGGATCTGCCGCGCTGGATCATCGAGGGCCAGGTCAGCGAGAACGGACGTTACCTGTTCGTCACCCTGGTCAACGGCACCTCGGTTCGTAACGAGCTGTACGTCGCCAATCTGGGCGATCCGCGCAAGCCGCGCGTGACGGCGCGGCTGCGGCCCTTGTATACGAAGAATGACGCCGGTTACACGTTCATCGGTGTGCGCGGCCATACCGCATACCTCTTGACCACGCTCGATGCGCCACGTGGACGGATCGTCGCCGCCAACCTGTATCATCCCGCGCCGTCGCACTGGCGGACGGTGGTGCCCGAGGGCGCCGGCGTCATCCAGAGCGCGGCGCTCGCCGGCGGACGGTTGATCGTGGACTCGCTGGTCGTCGCCACGAGTCGGCTCAGTCTCTATTCGCTCGGCGGCAAACGCCTGCACGAGCTGCGATTGCCGACGCTCGGCACCGTCACCTCGGTGTCGGCGCGCATGGATTCGGATTCCGTCTATTACGGGTTCACTTCATTCCTGTACCCCAAGGCAATCTACCGGTACGACGTCCGCAGCAACACCACGCGCACGGTGTTCGAGCCAACCGTGGATTTCACTGCGTCCCCGTACCGGACCCGGCAGGTTTTCTACCGCTCCAAGGACGGCACGAAGGTTCCGATGTTCATCGTGTCGGCGCGCGATGTGAAGCTCGACGGCCGCAATCCCACGATCCTGTACGGCTATGGGGGCTTCGACATTACCATTACGCCGCAATTCGACCCGATGTTGCCGGTCTGGCTGGAGCTCGGCGGCGTGTATGCCGTGCCGAATCTGCGCGGCGGAGGGGTCTACGGCGAGAAGTGGCACCGCGCCGGAATGCTCGGCAACAAGCAGAACGTGTTCAACGACTTCGCATGGGCCGCCAAGTATTTGATTGCCCGAGGCTATACGTCGCCGAAGCATCTGGGCATCCAGGGCTACTCCAACGGCGGACTGCTCACCGGTGCCTCTATTACCGAACGGCCGTCGCTGTTCGGCGCGGCCTACATCGGCCACGGCGTGCTCGACATGCTCCGTTACCAGTACTTTTCCGGCGGTGCGCTGTGGGCGCCGGAGTATGGCCTGTCGAGCAATCCGCAGGCATTCAAGTGGCTTTACGCCTATTCGCCGCTGCAGAACGTCAAGCCCGGCACTTGCTATCCGGCCACGATCATCACCACCTCGTGGGATGACGATCGCGTTGTGCCGATGCACGAGTTCAAGTTCACCGCTGCAATGCAACATGCGCAGAGCTGCCCGAACCCCATTCTGCTGCGCACCACGCACGGCACCAGCCACATCTACATGCCGCTCGACAAGCAGATCGTCCAGAGGGCGGACGTGTGGAGCTTCGAAGCCTACAATCTCGGGATTCGAACCGTTCCGGCCGCCGCCAAGACCGTGCCGACCCGCCCCCGCGGCACCCGCTGAAGGCGCCGAGGCGCCTCTCCTGTGGGGCGCGCGCACGGCAGCCGGGCGGGGCGTTTGGACAATGCAGGGCATATCTCTTATGCTGGCCGCGACGGCTCGCGGCCGCCAATTGGCTTCGTATGAAGGGGGAATGCATGGCAGGTCCAGCCAAACTCAGGCGTGATGCGGGAGTCATCGGCCTTCTGTATGCCAGCCTGGGCAGCATCATCGGCTCGGGATGGCTGTTCGGCGCCCTGCATGCGTCGGTGCAGGCCGGCCCGCGCAGCGTCTACTCCTGGGTGATCGGCGGCGTCGCCATACTGTTCCTCGCCTTCGTGTTCGCCGAGCTGTCCACCATGTTCCCGAATTCGGGCGCGCTGGTGCACATGACACATGTGAGCCACGGCGACCTGGTCGGAAAGATCTGGACGTGGATCCTGTTCCTGGCCTTCGTATCGGTGCCGCCCGTCGAGGTCAGCGCGGTTCTGACCTATGCCAACAACTACCTGCCTGGATTGATTCATCCCCACAGCGGTCTGATGACCAGTGTCGGTACGGTCTGGGCGGCGGTGCTGCTCGCCGGGGTCGTGGCGCTCAACTTCCTCGCCGTCCGCTGGGTGATCGCCATCAACAGCGCGGCCACCTGGTGGAAGCTCATCATCCCGATCGCGACGATCGTGATCCTCATGGTCTACTCCTTCCACCCCCACAACCTGGTGGCGCACGTGCACAGCACCCCGGTGAGCGGGGTGTTCACGGCCGTGGCCACCGCCGGCATCGTGTTCAGTTTCTTCGGTTTCCAGCAGGCGATCGCGCTGGCGGGGGAGACGCGCAACCCAAGTCGTTACGTACCGATCGCGCTCATCAGCTCGGTGCTCATCGGCATCCTGATCTACGTCGGGTTGCAGGTGTCGTTCATAACGGCGCTCAATCCCCGGGACATCAGCGGGGGTTGGGCCCATCTGCACTTCACGGGCATGTTTGGACCCCTGGCTGCGATCGCGGTCGCAGTGGGGGCCGTGTGGTGGGCGGTGCTGCTGTACGTCGATGCGATCATTTCCCCGCTCGGCACGGCGTTCATCTACGTGACCGCTAGTCCGCGCATCATCATGGCGGCCGGGGAGATGGGCAATGCGCCGAAGCAGGTCACCCGGCTGAGCGGCCAGGGCGTGCCTTGGATCGGGCTGATCGTGACCTACTGCGTCGGCGTGGTGTTCTTCTTCCCGTTCCCGTCCTGGCAGAAGCTGGTGTCTGCCGTGTCGTTGATCACGGTGCTCTCCTACAGCGTCGGACCGATCATTCTGATGCGTCTGCGCATGGCGTTGCCCGATGCGACGCGACCGTTCCGATTGCGGGCGGCGAACGTCCTTGCACCGATCGCGTTCATTGCTTCCAACTGGATGATCTACTGGACCGGCTATTCCGTGGCACGGTGGATGTTCGGCGCGGTGTTTGTCTACATCGTGGCGTACCTGTCCTGGTATTTCGCGGTGCGCCGCCGGCCCCTGCGCGACCTCGGCTTGCGCCAGGCGTGGTGGACGGTGCCGTACTTCGCCGGCATGTGGCTGATCAGTTATCTCGGGCCCACGGGCACGATGGGCGGCTGCGGAGCATTGGGCTTCTTCACGGGCATGTGGATCATCGCCGGGTTCAGCCTCGTGGTGCTCTGGTGCGCCGTGCGCTCCGGGCAGAGCCGGCAGGCCGCTCAACAGTGCGCCGACCTGATCAAGACCCTCGGCTCCAGCGGCGTGGATGCGCGCATGGAGAGCGGCGACGTGGAGGTCGCGCCCTGAGGGTACTGGCGATCGCTGATGGCAGCGGATCGTGTGTCTGCCGGGCGGCCGGCGCCGCACGCCACGGCATTCGCGATCGCGATTGCGACGGATCCCGCCACGGCCTGAAAGCGCGTATCGGCCGTACAGCGCGCCCCGCCGCTGCGCCACAGCCGGTGTGCCGCGGTCCCGGTACGTCACGATTCTTGCTGGAAAACTCACATGAACGTGCCTCTCAATGCCGCTGCCGCCGGACAGATCACCCTCGGCGGCGACCTGCGCGTCAATCGCCTCGGCTTCGGTGCCATGCGCATCACAGGTCCGGGTGTGTGGGGTGATCCGCCTGATGCTTCCGCTGCCGTGGGCTTGCTGCGCCGGGCCGTCTATCTTGGTGTGAATTTCATCGACACGGCCGACGCATACGGCCCGCAGGTCAGCGAGAACCTCTTGTTTCGCGCACTCTATCCCTATCCACCGGACCTGGTGATCGCGACCAAGGGCGGCTTGGTCAGACCGGCGCGCGAAGCGTGGACCCGCGATGGCCGGCCCGAGCATTTGCGCGCAGCCTGCGAAGGGAGCCTGAAGCGATTGCGCGTGGATCGTATCGATGTCTATCAGTTGCATGCGCCCGATCCGACCGTGCCGATCGAGGAGTCGATCGGGGAGCTCGTGCGGCTGCGCGCGCAAGGCAAGATCCGGCACATCGGCGTTTCGAACGTCACGGTCGAGCAGCTCGAGCGCTGCGAGCGGCTGGCGCCGATCGTGTCGGTGCAGAACCGCTACAACTTCGACGACCGCCAGAGCGAGGATGTGCTCGAGCACTGCGCTGCGCACGGAATTGCGTTCCTACCGTGGGCTCCGCTTGCGTCCGGCCGCCACGCGACGCGGCCCGAGGGCCGCCGGGCTCTCGCGAGCGTCGCCGAGCGGCGACAGGTGAGCGTCGCCCAGGTGGCGCTTGCGTGGCTCCTGCAGCATGCCGCCGTGATGCTGCCGATTCCGGGGACGGCCTCGCTGACACACCTGGAAGAGAACATTGCGGCCGCACCGCTGCGACTGGCCGGGGAGGATTTGAGCGTCTTGCGTTGAGTCTCCGGGAACGCAATGTACGACCCGTTGCGGCACGGAGGATACCGCCCAGGCGGCGCAGCGTCCGCCGCGGTGCGTGCCCGGAAACTGGGCGTCCGCGCATAGGTAGTTCATCTGATGCGCCGGGCGAATCAGCGTAGGAGAGTGCAGGCTACGATCTCGGGCATTTGCCCAGAGGAGAACCTCATGTTTACCAATCGCCTCGGGCGAGCCGTCCGCGGAATCGCCGCTGCGCTGTGCCTGCTCGGTGGCTTGAGTGCCGTGGCGAGCGCGCAGGTTCGCATTGGTGTGGGTGTCGCGTTGCCGGGCGTGCGGATCGGCGTGAATATTCCCGCCTATCCGAATATGGTGCCCGTACCCGGATATCCCGTCTACTATGCCCCGCAGCTGGATGACAACCTTTTCTTCTATGATGGGGCGTACTGGCTGTTTGCCGATGATGATTGGTATGCGAGCACCTGGTACAACGGCCCATGGTATCCCGTCGAGCCTTATCTGGTGCCGGCTTTCATTCTGCGCATACCGGTGGGTTTCTATCGCCGTCCGCCACTGTTCTTTCGCGGCTGGGCCCGCAACGCCGCGCCACGTTGGGGCGAGCACTGGGGGCCGCAATGGCGGCGGCGCCGCCCCGACTGGGATCGCTGGAACCGGAGGCAATTCCCGCCACGCGCACCCCTGCCAGGCTACCAGCGCGACTATCCGCGCGGCCGCTATCCGGATGCGATGCAGCAGCGTTCCTTGGAGAATCGCTATTACCGGGCTCCGCAGCGGATCGAGCGATCGCCGCATACCGAGCGTCAGCAGCGCAATGCGCGCCAGCAACGGCATGAAGGCCAGCAGCGTCAGGATCGTCAGGATCGGGGTCCCGGCGAGCGACCACCACGCTGAGTTCACCGACCGATTTACGCCGACTCGGACAGAGGCATCCGTTTGAGCGGGGCGGCTGATCGAACCGGTGTCCGGTCGGCGCCCTACCGGCAATTTCTACTGGTGGGTGCGGTGCTGGCCGGGTTGCTCGCGGCCGGCGTGGCTGGCGCCTTCGGGGCTGCGCAGATCAGTCGTGCGCTGCTGGTGGCGCTTACCGTCATCGTCATTGCCGTCAGTGCGATCGCGACCGCACGGGATCTGCTGCGCGGAGAAATCGGGGTCGACATCATCGCGCTGCTGGCGATGAGTGGTGCGCTGCTGCTCGGCCAATATCTCGTCGGCGCCATCATTGCCGTGATGCTCACGGGCGGAATGGCCCTCGAGGAGTACGCGACGGTGCGTGCGCGGCGTGAATTGAGCAGCCTGATCAACCGGGCGCCGCGCATCGCGCACCGCCGCGACACGGGTGGCTACACCGATGTGGGCGTGGAGGAAGTGCTCGTCGGCGATACTCTGTTGGTAAAGCCGGGCGAAGTAATCCCGGTCGACGGTATCGTCGGCTCCGAGGGCGCAGTGCTCGACGAGTCATCGCTGACGGGCGAGTCACAGCCGGTGAAACTCGATGCCGGAGCGCCGGCGCGCAGCGGAGGCGCGAATGCCGGCGGTCCCTTCGAGCTGCGCGTAACGGCAGCCGCGGCGCACAGTACCTATGCGGGCATCATCCGTCTGGTACAGGCCGCGGAGGGCTCGAAGGCGCCGTTCGCCCGCTTGGCGGACCGTTATGCACTTGCCTTTTTCGTCGCCACCCTGACGTTGGCCGCGGCGGCCTGGGCGCTGAGCGGAACGCCGGAGCGGGCGCTGGCCGTGCTGGTCGTTGCAACCCCATGCCCGCTGATCCTGGCGGTGCCCGCTGCAATCATGGCTGGAGTGTCGCGGGCCGCCCGCTACGGGATCATCATGAAAGGCGGTGCGCCGCTCGAGACACTGGCGCGGGCGCAGGTGGTATTGCTCGATAAGACCGGCACAGTGACCGCCGCGCGTCCCGAGGTGGTGGCGGTGGAGACGATTGGGGCGGTCGGCGCCGATGATCTGTTGCGTCATGCCGCGGCGCTCGAGCAGCTGTCGGTCCATCCGTTTGCCCCGGCCATACTGGCCGAGGCGCGCGATCGGGGTCTTGCGCTGGTCTTTCCCTCCGACGCTCAAGAACAGATTGGCGCGGGGGTATCGGGCGTCGTCGAGGGTCGCCGCATCGCGGTCGGGCAGCACGAGTTCGTCGTGCGGGGCGCGACCCGCACCGCGCGGGTGCGATCCATCGAGCAGCGCGCCGCAGTGGAGGGCTCCTCGTGCGTCTTTGTCGCCATGGACGGTGAGCTTGCGGGTGTTTTGCTGTTGCAGGATCACATTCGACCGGAGGTGCCGCGTGTGTTGCGCCAGCTGCGCGTTGCGGGCGTACGCCGCATCCTCCTGGTCACCGGCGATCACCCCGAGGTTGCCGAGCTCGTCGCCGACGCGCTCGGCATCGATCGGGTGTTCGCCGAGCGCACGCCGGAGGACAAGGTCGAGGTGGTCCGTACCGCACGTCGCGAAGGCATCACCGCAATGGTCGGAGACGGAATCAACGACGCGCCCGCGCTGGCTCTGGCGGACGTCGGCATCGCCATGGGCGCGCGCGGAGCCACGGCCGCATCCGAAGCGGCCGATGTCGTACTCACCTCGGATCGATTCGAGGGGCTTGCCCGCGCGGTGCAGATCGCGCAGCGAACTCGCCGCATCGCGCTGCAGAGTGTCTGGGTGGGGATGGGGTTGTCCGTCATCGCCATGATGCTGGCCGCGGCCGGATTCATCGTACCGATCGCCGGGGCGCTGCTGCAGGAAGGCATCGATGTGTTGGTGATCCTGAACGCATTGCGCGCGTTGTCTGGGCGCGATACATGGGTCACCAGCACCCCCGAGGCTCGGCGCCTGGCTCAATCCCTCGATACGATCCACCGCTCGCTGCGTCCCCGGGTGAGCGAGCTCGGCGAGCTTGCCATATGCCTCGATGATCTGCCGCCCGTCGAGGCACTCGCGCGTCTGCAGCGGGCCGCTCGCGTGCTGGAGGAGGAGTTGCTTCCCCATGAGAGCGAGGAACAGCAGACCGTCTATCCGATCCTGGAGAGCATGCTTGTCGGGGAAAACCCTACCGGGCCACTGATCCATACTCACGGTGAAATCCGCCGCCTGAGCCGGCTGTTCTCGCGGTGCGTGGCGCAGCTGCCGCCGACCGGTCCATCAACCGAGGATCTGCGGGAAATTCATCGACTGCTTTACGGGTTGCATGCCATCTTGAGGCTGCACTTCGCGCAGGAAGACGAGCTCTACAGCCTGCTCGCGGCCTAGGTCGCGACGAGCGCGCCCCAGACCGTCGCGCCAGCCATTAGA
>JAJZMI010000181.1 GCA_021798335.1 Pseudomonadota bacterium
GCGCACCGCGCGGTATTGCAGCCGCCAGAGCTTGCTGCCGGCGGGCATGACCTCGAGGTACAGGCCCCGGCCGTCGAAGCGCTTATAGGGCTTCGGGCCGGGTTTGAGCGCGCGGATCGCGCGATCGGTGAGCTTCTCGGCGGGCATGGCGGGGCTCCTGCGGGGCCGTTGCGGGAGGCCAAGGGGCAGACCCCGCATACCGTCACAGGGCGCTACCGTCACCGCCGATCATACCGTCACAATGAGCCATTCACCAATAGCGCCGGATGTCGCACTATGTCGCAGGACGTTCCGAAGTACTTGTTTTTACTCGATTTCGCTTCAGCGCGCGACACCCGGAAACACTGAACTGGCGGAGAGGGTGGGATTCGAACCCACGGCCGGGTTGCCCCGGCGCCGGTTTTCAAGACCGGTGCAATCAACCGCTCTGCCACCTCTCCAGCTTCATGAGATATCCGAATTGGCGCGCCGTGTAGCGCCCGCGCCGCTCCAGAATCGCGCCCGGCCCTTCCGGGCGACGAATCTTCCATCACATCATTCCCAGTCTCAACTGCGGCCGACCGTTCCAGTCCCGACTAGCCTTCGGCATCGCCGCCGGCCGAGCGAATCGGCGGATCGTCGATGCCGGACTCGGCCCGGCCGGCGCGTGCACGGCGCCGGGTGCGCAGCGCCAGATATGCGAGCGTGACCACCGCCACGGAGATCAGGCTCACGTGCAGATCTTCCCCGAGACCGGGCGTGAACTGCATCGCGATCAGAATGGCGCCCATCGCTCCGATCGCCAGATAGCTCGACCACGGGAACAGCCACAGCGTCAGCGGCGGGGCCGGCTCGCCGGCGCGCTCGCGCGCGCGGCGCATGCGCAAGTGCGCCAGCGCGATCATTCCGTACACGAACACCATGAGCGCGCCCGAGGCGTCCACCAGGAACGCGAAGACGCCCTGCGGCGCCTTGATTGCCGCCAGAATCCCGACAACGCCGGCGGCACTGCACAACAGCACCGAGCGCACCGGCACATGCCGCGCGTTGAGCTTGATCAGTCCCGGGGGCGCATCGCCCCGCTCGGCCAGCACGAACAACACGCGCGAGCAGACGTAGAACGCCGAATTCAGGCAGGAGAGCACCGCGGTGAGGATGATCGCGTCCATCGCCAGACCGGCCCATGCGAAATGCATCCGCTCGAGCGCGAGGGTGAAGGGCGACTGGCCGATCTCGATGTGCTTCCACGGGACCACCGCCACGATGAAAAACACCGAGCCCACGTAGAACATCAGGATGCGCACGATGATCGAGGTGCTCAATCGGGCGATCGCTCGCGACCCCGAGGCCGACTCGGCCGCGGCGATGGTGACGATTTCGGCGCCGGTGAGCGAGAAGAACACGGTCACCGCGCCCGCCAGCACCGACACCGCACCGAAGGGCGCGAAGCCGCCGTAGGCGGAGAGATTGTGGAAGGTGGATCCGTGGGAGGAAGTCCAACCGAAGGCGAACGCGGCGGTGAGCGCGATGAACACGATGATGGCCGCCACCTTGATGGAAGCGAACCAGAACTCGAATTCCCCATAGGACCGCGCCGACATCAGATTCACGCCGGTCATCAGCGCCATCAGGCCGCAGCCGAGCACGCCGGTCGGCACCTGAGCGAACCACGTGTGCAGAATGTTTGCGCCGGCAATCGCCTCGGCCGGCACCACGATGATCCAGAAATACCAGTAGAGCCATCCGGCGATGAACCCCGCCCAGGGCCCGAGCCCCTCGCGCGCGAATTCGGTGAACGAGCGCACATGCGGCATGCCGAGGGACATCTCCCCGAGCATGCGCATCACCAACAACACGAGCGTGCCGGTGATGATATAGCTCAGCACGATGGCCGGGCCCACCGCGGCAATCGAGGCGCTGCTGCCGACGAACAGACCGGCGCCGATGATCCCGCCGATCGAGATCATCTCCAGGTGGCGCGGCTTGAGCGATCTGCTGAGCTCGGGCATCGGTTCCCCCCTGCGGCCGGCGGCTCAGTCCGGCGCGAGCCGTGTCAGCCCGCCGAGATACGCGCGCAGCGCATCGGGTACGGCCACCGTGCCGTCGGCTTGTTGGTAATTCTCGAGCACGGCCACCAGCGTCCGTCCCACCGCGAGGCCCGAGCCGTTCAACGTATGCAACGGCTCGGGCTTGCCCTGCGGCGTACGCCAGCGCGCCTGCATGCGCCGCGCCTGAAAGGCCTCGTCGTTGCTGCACGAGGAGATTTCCCGGTAGCGGCGCTGCGAGGGCAGCCAGACCTCGATGTCGTACGTCTTGGCGGCACTGGCGCCGATGTCCGCCGCGCACAGCGCCATGGTTCGAAACGGCAGCCCGAGCCGCTTGAGCACCTGCTCGGCGTGGCCGGTGAGCGCCTCCAGCGCGTCATAGGAGCTCTCGGGCCGCACGATGTGCACCAGCTCGACCTTGTCGAACTGGTGCATGCGGATCATGCCGCGGGTATCCTTCCCGGCCGCGCCCGCCTCCGAGCGGAAACACGGCGTGTGACACACGAAGCGCAACGGCAGCGACTCGGCGGCGAGGATCTGCTCGCGCACCAGGTTGGTGACCGGCACCTCGGCGGTGGGAATCAGATAGAAATCCTGCGCGCCGGCCACCTTGAACAGATCCTGCTCGAACTTCGGCAGCTGGCCGGTGCCGAACAGCGCCTGGCTCTGCACGAGGTACGGGACGTACACCTCGGTATAGCCGTGCTCGAGCGTGTGCAGGTCGAGCATGAATTGCGCGAGCGCCCGATGCAGCCGGGCGATCTGCCCGCGCATCACCGCGAAGCGCGCCCCCGAAATACGCGCGGCGGCCTCGAAGTCGAGCCCGCCCAAGCGCTCGCCGACCGTCACGTGATCGAGCGGCTCGAACTCGAAGGCGCGCGGCTCGCCCCAGCGGCGCACCTCGCGGTTGTCCGCCTCGCTCGTTCCGTCCGGCACCGACTCGTGCAGGAGATTCGGCAGCGCGAGCTGCCAGCCGTCGATCTCGGCCTGCACCGATGTCAGGGCCCGCTCGACCGCGGCGAGCTCTCCGGTCAACCGCTCCCCGCGCGCCAGCAGCGCGCTCGCATCCTCGCCGCGCCCCTTGGCCATCCCGACCGCCTTGGCATTGGCATTGCGCTCGGCACGCAGCCGATCCGACTCCACCTGCGCGCTCTTGCGCCGCTCCTCGAGCGCCCGCCACGCGGCAACATCGAGCACGACGCCGCGCCGCGCAAGATTGCGGGCCACAGTCTCGGGGTCGGAGCGCAGCAGCTTCGGATCGATCACGGTTTGGTGTTCCTCAATTTCGCCAGCGCCTCGCCGATTTTGATCTCGAGCCCGCGCGGCACCGGACGATAGTATCGCCGATCGGGCATACCGTCCGGCAGATACCGCTCTCCGGCGGCAAAGGCTTCGGGCTCATCGTGCGCGTAGCGATACCCGTGCCCGTAGCCGAGATTCTTCATCAGCCGGGTCGGGGCATTGCGCAATCTCAGCGGCACCTCGAGCGTGCCGAAGCGCTCGACGTCGGCTTGCACCTCCCCGAAACCCACGTACACGGCATTGCTCTTCGGCGCGCAGGCCAGATACACGATCGCGTTGGCGATCGCGAGCTCACCCTCGGGGCTGCCGAGGCGGTCGTAGGCTTCCCACGCATCGAGCGCCAGCGCGAAGGCGCGCGGATCGGCAAGCCCGACATCCTCGATCGCCATGCGCACCACGCGGCGCGCGACATACAGCGGATCGCAGCCGCCGTCGAGCATGCGGCCGAGCCAATACAGCGCCGCATCGGGATCGGTGCCGCGCACGGATTTGTGCAGCGCGGAGATCTGATCGTAGAACTCATCGCCGCCCTTGTCGAAGCGCCGCCGCGTTCCGCTTGCCACTTCTTGCGCGCTCTCGAGCGTGATCCGCGACTGCGGCGGCGCGCTCGCTTCGGTCAGACTCGCGGCGAGCTCCAGCATGTTGAGCGCGCGCCGGCCATCGCCGTCGGCGGCGCGCGCGATCAGCTCCAACGCGGCCGGCTCCGCCTCCAGCCCGAGCGCGCCGAGCCCCCGCTCGCCATCGGCGAGCGCCGAGCGCAGCAGGCGCACCAGAGCCGCCTCCTCGAGCGGCTTCAACACATACACCCGCGCCCGCGACAACAGCGCGCTCACCACTTCGAACGAAGGATTCTCCGTCGTGGCGCCGATGAAGGTGAGCGTACCGTCCTCCAGATACGGCAGGAACGTGTCCTGCTGCGCCTTGTTGAATCGGTGCACCTCATCGAGAAACAGGACCGTCGGCCGCCCATTGTGATCGCGCTCGGCGCGCGCCGACTCGACCGCGGCGCGTATGTCCTTCACGCCCGCCATCACGGCCGAGAGCGCGATGAATTGCGCCTGGCTGCGCCGGGCGATCAGTCGGGCCAGGGTGGTCTTGCCGGTGCCGGGCGGGCCCCACAGAATCATCGAGTGCAGCCGGCCGGACTCGATTGCCTGACGCAACGGCTTGCCGGGCCGCAGCAGGTGCTCCTGGCCCACCACGTCCTCCAGCGAGCGCGGCCGCATCCGGTCGGCGAGCGGCCGAGCGGTGTCGGGCGGCACTGTCGGGGCGGCGCTCAATGCAGCGGGTGGCCGATCACGTCGACGCCCGGCGGCGGCGTGAATCTCAGGTCGGCGGCCGGCACGGGCCCGTTGATCCGGATGTGCTGAAAGGTGACCGTGGCGACCTGCCCCAGCGTGTCCTCCAGAATCATCTTCTTCAGCGTGCCGCGGTCGAACCCGAACAGCGCGCTGCGGAAATCCGCCCCGCTCGCCTGACGCGGCGCCACGTACACCCATTGCAGGTCCTCGCGCCGGCCCGCCAGACGCTCGCGGAAGGACTTGCGCACGTCGACCGTCCCGGACAGCAGCATCGCCGGCGTCGCCGACAGCGCCGCGCTCAGCGGCTGCACGGTCACCTGCTTCAGATCGCGGTCGTAGAACCAGAGGTTGCGCCCGTCGGCAACCATCAACTGACCCCCGCCGTGGGAATGCAGCGGATGGATGTTCCAGCGGAACTTGCCCGGGCGCTGCACGATCAGCGTGCCGGCCGAATGCGACAGCACGCCGCCATGAGCATCGACCAGCGTCTGCCGGAACCTGACGCGCAGCGTATGCAGATGCGCCAGAAAGCGATCGAGCGGCGTCGGGGCGCTCAGCGCCTTCGCCGGCGGCGCGGCCCGCGCCGCGAGCGCCGGCGCCGGGGTCAGAACCAGGGCCGCGGCGGCCAGCACCCACGGTGTCGATACGTTGCGCATCAGAATTCAGTCCTCCGGCCGCGCCGGCACCAGCACTTCGCGCGCGCCATTCGCTTGCAGCGGGCCGACCAGACCCGCCGCTTCCATCGCCTCGAGCAGCCGCGCCGCCCGGTTGTAGCCGATCTTCAACCGCCGCTGCACGTACGAGATCGACGGCTTGCGCTCGGTGGTCACGATCCGCACCGCCTCGTCGTAAAGCGCATCCTGCTCCGGATCGGGGCTCATCCCGCCCTCGCCCTCCTCGCCCGGCAGACCCGGAATCGGCGTCTGCGGACCACTGAGAACATCTTCGATGTAGTTCGGCGGCGCGGCTTTCTTCAAGGCCTCGGCCACACGATGCACTTCCTGGTCCGAGACGAACGCGCCGTGCACGCGCGTCGGCACCGATGTGCCCGAGGGCAGATACAGCATGTCGCCGTGCCCGAGCAGCGTCTCGGCCCCCATCTGGTCGAGAATGGTGCGCGAGTCGACCTTGGCGGAAACCTGGAACGCGATGCGGCAGGGAATGTTGGCCTTGATCAGACCGGTGATGACATCCACCGACGGGCGCTGGGTCGCCAGCACCAGGTGAATTCCCGACGCGCGCGCCTTCTGCGCCAGGCGGGTGATGAGTTCTTCCACTTTCTTGCCGACGATCATCATCAGATCGGCCAGCTCGTCGATCACCACAACCAGATACGGCAGCGCCGTCAAGTGCGGGATCTGACTCTGATCCAGGGTCGGGTCGTTGGCCGCGCGCGCGAGCAGCACCGGATCGAGGATCGGCTTGCCGGCCTCGATAGAATCCTTGACGCGGCGGTTGAAGCCGGCGATGTTGCGCACCCCGAGCGCGGCCATCAGCTGATAGCGCCGCTCCATCTCCGCGACACACCAGCGCAGGGCGTTGGCCGCCTGCTTCATGTCGGTGACCACCGGCGCGAGCAGGTGCGGGATGCCCTCGTACACGGAGAGCTCCAGCATCTTCGGGTCGATCATGATCAGGCGGACGTGCTCGGCGGTCGACTTGTAGAGCAGCGAGAGCACCATGGCGTTGATCGCCACCGATTTGCCCGAGCCGGTCGTGCCGGCGATCAGCAGGTGGGGCATGCGCGCGAGGTCGGCGACCATCGGCGAGCCGCCGATGTCCTTGCCCAGGACCAGCGCCAGCGGCGAGTGCATCTCGTCGTAGGCCTTCGAGCGGATGATCTCCCCGAGGGTGACCGTCTCGTACTTCTCATTGGCGATCTCGAGCCCCATCACGTTCTTGCCCGGAATCACCTCCACCACGCGCACGCTCATCACCGACAGCGAGCGCGCCAAGTCCTTCGCCAGCGTGGTGATCTGGCTCGCCTTGACGCCCGGCGCGGGTCTGAGCTCGAAGCAGGTGACCACGGGGCCCGGCTGCACCGAGACCACCTGGGCGTCGATCCCGAAATCCTTCAGCTTCACCTCCACCAGACGGGACAGACCTTCCAATGCCTCGTTCGAGTACAGCGCCTCGCGCTGCGGCGGATCATCGAGCAGCGACAGCGGCGGCAGCTCGCCGGCCTTCGGCGGATCGAAAAGCGCCACCTGCCGTTCCTTCTCGACGCGCTCACTGGGCTCCACCCGCAGCGTCGGGACCGTGATGCGCGGCGGAACGCGCGAGGCGGTCCGGCGCGTCTCGCCGGCTACCGCTTCCTTGCGCGCCTGACGGCGCTCCCGTCCGACCGCTCGATCGTGCGCGGCGGCTCGGCGCGCGCGCAGCCAGCCGACCAGTTCCCACGACCCCGTCCCGAGGCGGTCCATCACCCTGAACCAGGACACTCCGAAGCCCAGCGACAGGCCGGCCATCCAGGCCACCAGCATGATGAGCGTCGCGCCGAGGTAGCCCAACCCATCGCGCAGGCCGTCCCCGGCGAACTGGCCGAGCAGCCCGCCGGCACCCTCGTGCAGGGGGCCCCGGGGCCAGTTCAACGCCGCCAGCGCACAGGTCGAGACCATCAACAGGGCGAGGCCGCCCCCGCGCACCCAGTGCGTGGCCCGGCCGCTCGGCGCCTCGCGCGCGCCGCGGTGAATGCGCCATGCCCCGAAACCCAGCATGAGCGGGACCCAGTAGGCGCCACGGCCGAACAGGCCGAACAGGGCATCGGCCAGCCAGGCGCCCACCGGACCGATCCGGTTGTGCACGCTCGACTCGACGCCGCGGTAGAAGAAAAAGCCCGGGTCCGCGGGGCTGTACGTGAGCAGCGCGATGAGCACCACGAGCGCCGCGGCGGCGACGGCAATGACCGCGCTCTCACGCAGAGCGCCGGTCAGCGCGGCGCTGAAACGGGACGTTGAGCGCGAGAGCGCCTGGGGATCGGCCAATGGGTACGGCTCCACAATCCGGTAGAGAGCGATAAACTGATTCTAGCGCAGTACTCGTCCGCCGAGCCTTGGTAGTATCGATCCGTGGGGTCCGCGCCCCGCGGAACAGCCCCAGCCACTTACGGAACGATATCGATGAGCGACACTCGGCACAGCCGTCTGATCATTCTGGGCTCGGGACCGGCCGGATACAGCGCGGCGGTCTACGCGGCCCGCGCCAATCGCGCGCCACTGCTGATCACCGGCCTGGAAGCGGGCGGGCAGCTCATGACCACCACGGATGTGGACAACTGGCCCGGGGACGTCGAGGGACTGCAGGGCCCGGCCCTGATGGAGCGGCTGCGCCGCCACGCCGAGCGCTTCAATACCGAGATCGTGAGCGACCACATCAATGCGTGCGACCTCTCGAGCCGGCCGTTCCGGCTGAGCGGGGACTCGGGCCGTTACAGCTGCGATGCGCTGATCATCGCCACCGGCGCCACCGCCAAGTACCTGGGACTGCCGTCGGAGGAGAAGTACCGCGGCCGCGGCGTGTCGGCCTGCGCGACCTGCGATGGGTTCTTCTTCCGCGGCCAGCACGTGGCGGTGATCGGCGGCGGCAATACCGCGGTGGAGGAGGCGCTGTACCTCTCGCACATGGTCGGACACGTGACGCTCGTCCACCGGCGCGACCGGCTGCGTGCCGAGAAAATCCTGCAGGATCGCCTGCTGCGCGAGGTCGAGGCCGGCAAGATCACCCTCGTCTGGGACCACACGGTCGCCGAAGTGCTGGGCGATGCGCAGGGCGTCACGGGAGTACGGCTCACGCATAGCCGCACCGGCGCGGCGCGTGACCTCGAGGTCACCGGCGTCTTCATCGCGATCGGCCATGCGCCGAACACCGGATTGTTCGCCGGACAGCTCGAGATGCGTAACGGCTACCTCCTGGTGCGCGGCGGCGCCGAGGGCAACGCGACGGCCACGAGCCTGCCGGGGGTATTCGCCGCCGGCGACGTGGCCGATCCGGTCTATCGCCAGGCGATCACTTCGGCCGGCGCCGGCTGCATGGCTGCGCTCGATGCCGATCGCTATCTCGATACGCTGGATCTCACCGCCCAGTAGCGCACCGGAATGCAGCTCGCCGTCCACTCGAGCATCGATCGGATCGATCCGCAGCAGTGGAACGTGCTCGCCGGCGAGGCTCATCCGTTCATGCGGCATGAGTTCCTCGCGGCGCTCGAGCACACACGCTGCGTGGGAGCCGAGCGCGGCTGGCAGCCCTGCCCCATCACGCTCAGCGATGCCCATGGGCTCGCCGCCGCCGCCGCGGTGTTCCTGAAAGACAACTCCTTCGGCGAGTTCGTGTTCGATTTCGCGTGGGCCGAAGCCTACGCGCGTCACGGGCTCGAGTACTACCCCAAACTCACCCTGGCGGTACCGTTCACGCCCGCCACCGGACCGCGCCTGCTGGTGCGCGCCGGCCTGGATCGGCGCGCGCTCGCCGCGCAGGTGCTCGAGGCCCTGGACGCGCTGGCGCGCGAACGCGGCTGCTCCTCGGTGCACGCGCTGTTCCTGGACGACCTGGACCGCGAGGTCTGCGCCGGCTCCGGCTGGCTGCTGCGGCGCGACTGCCAGTTCCACTGGCGCAATCGCGGCTACCAGAGCTTCGAGCAGTACCTGGAGACCTTCACGGCCGAGAAGCGCAAGAAGACGCGCCGCGAGCGCCGGCGCGTCGCCGAGGCCGGCATCCGCTTCCGCACGTACCTTGGTCCCGAACTCGATCCGGCGCTGCTCGATCGCGTCTATGCCTTTCACCGCGAGACATTCCTGCGCCACGGACACGAGCCGTACCTCACGCGCGCGTTCTTCGCCGAGATCGTCCGAACGCTCGGAGACGCTCTGATGGTGAAAGTCGCGCTGCACGAGGGCCGGCCGGTCGCCGCGGCGGTGTTCTTCTGGTCGGCCGAAACGCTCTGGGGGCGTTATTGGGGATCCGAAGGTGCGTACCACAGCCTGCATTTCGAGACCTGTTATCACCAGGGGATCGAGTTCTGCATCGAGCGGGGCATTGCCCGTTTCGAGCCCGGCACCCAGGGCGAGCACAAGGTCAGCCGCGGGTTCGAGCCCTGCCTGACCTGGTCGGCGCACCACATCGTCGATCCGCGCTTCCGCGCCGCGATCGCCGAGTTCCTCGAGCGCGAAGCCGGCTGGGTCGAAACGTATGCCGGGGAGGTCCGCCGGCACGTGCCCTACCGCAAAGCGCCACCGTGAGACGCATCACCTGGCTGTCCGCGCACGATGCGCCCGAGTGGTTTCCACCGCTCGAGCAGGCGCTCACCGAGCCCCCGGGGTTGCTCGCCGCCGGCGGCGATCTGTCGAGCGAGCGCCTCGTAGCCGCCTACCGGCGCGGCATTTTCCCCTGGTACGCCCCCGGCCAGCCGGTGCTGTGGTGGGCGCCCGACCCGCGCACGGTGCTGTTCCCCGAGGAGTTCCGCCGCCACCGCAGTCTCGCGAAGACAATACGAAACAAGGGCTTCGACGCCGGCGTCGATCGGCAGTTCGAAGCGGTGATCGACGCCTGCGCCGCGCCCCGGGCGCGCAGCCCCGGTACCTGGATCACCCCCGAGATGCGCGAGGCTTACGTGCGGCTGCACCGGCTCGGCTTCGCGCACAGTATCGAAGTGATGCGCGGCGGCGCGCTCGCCGGCGGTCTGTACGGCGTCCGTCTCGGCGGAGTGTTCTTCGGCGAGTCGATGTTCAGCCAGGCTCGCGACGCCTCGAAAGTGGCCCTGGCGCATCTGGCGGCGCTGTGCGCGCCCAACGGCATCGCCCTGATCGATTGTCAGATGCCGTCGTCGCATCTGTCGAGCCTCGGGGCGCGCGCGATCAGCCGCGCGCAGTTCCAGGGACTGCTCGAGCGCTGGGTCAGTCTCGCGCCCCTGCCGCTGCGGGATACCCGCGCATCAATGCCGCGCACAGGTCGCTGAAGCGCCGCAGGGGCCGCCGAGCGGGGACGGCGCGGCGCCGGGAACGGCCGCCACGACGCGCAATCGGCTCGCCACGGCGCCGGATCGGGCCCGAAGTCTCGGAGCCGGCGCTGGAAAATTGCGCAGCCGCGACCTTTTGTGCTGCAATTCGCGCCCTCGCAACGCAAAGGGTCATATGTCCAAAGAAGACGCCATCCAGATGGAGGGTGAGGTAGTCGAAACACTGCCCAACACCACCTTCCGTGTGAAGCTCAAGAACGGCCACGTCGTCACTGCGCACATCT
>JAJZMI010000118.1 GCA_021798335.1 Pseudomonadota bacterium
GCCTTCATCGTGGCCGACACGCCGGGGCACGAGCAGTACACGCGCAACATGGCCACCGGCGCCTCGAACTGCCAGGCGGCGGTGATCCTGATCGACGCGCGCAAGGGGGTGCTCACGCAGACGCGCCGGCACAGCTACATCTGCGCACTGCTCGGCATCAAGCACGTAGTGCTCGCGGTCAACAAGATAGATCTGGTGGAGTTCTCGGCCGCGCGCTTTGAGCAAATCGTCGCCGATTATCTCGGCTTTTCTGCGGCGCTGAAGTTCACCTCCGTCACCAGCATTCCGCTCTCGGCCCGGTACGGCGACAACGTCGTGCACCGCTCGCAGCGCAGCGGCTGGTACGAGGGCCCGACGCTGATCGAGCAGCTCGAGCGGCTCGATGTCCTCGAGGGACTCGAGGAGAAGCCGCTGCGCTTTCCGGTGCAGTGGGTCAACCGCCCCAATGGGGATTTTCGCGGTTTCTCCGGTACCGTCGCCTCGGGCGTCGTGCGGCCCGGCGACCCGGTGGTGGTGGCCGTGTCGGGGCGCGAAAGCAAAGTGCAGCGCATCGTCACCGCCGACGGCGATCTGCCCGAGGCGCGCGCCGGTGATGCCGTCACACTCACGCTGGCGGACGAAGTGGATATCGCGCGCGGCGATGTGCTCGCCCACGCCCAAGCGCGCCCGGAGGTCGTCGATCAGTTCGCCGCGCAGGTCCTGTGGATGGTCGAGGAGCCGATGCTTCCGGGCCGCTCGTATCTGTTGCGCATCGGAACGCGCTACGTGCCGGCGCGCGTGACCAGCCTGAAGCACAAGGTCGACGTCAATACGCTCGAACACATGGCCGCCAAAACATTGGGGCTGAACGAGATCGGGTTCTGCAACCTCGTCACCGCCTCGCCGGTGGCGCTGGATGCGTACGAGGAGAATCGCGCCACCGGCGCGTTCGTGCTGATCGATCGCTTCACGAACGCCACCGTCGGAGCGGGCATGATCAGCTTCGGCCTGCGCCGCGCCACGAACATCCACCGCCAGGCATTGCTGATCGACAAGTCCGCGCGCGTGCGCCTGAACGGCCACCGCCCGGCGGTGCTGTGGTTCACGGGCCTGTCGGGCTCGGGCAAGAGCACGATCGCGAACATCGTGGAGCGCGAATTGCATGCCCAGGGCGCGCATACCTACATGCTCGACGGCGACAACGTCCGCCAGGGGCTGAACCGCGACCTCGGCTTCACCGATGCCGATCGGGTCGAGAACATCCGTCGTGTCGGGGAGGTGGCCAAGCTGTTCGTCGACGCGGGAGTGATCGTGTTGTGCTCGTTCATCTCGCCGTTTCGGGCCGAGCGGAACATGGTGCGCGAGTTGGTCGATGCGGGCGAGTTCATCGAGATCTTCGTCGACACTCCGCTCGAGGAGTGTCGCCGGCGCGATCCGAAAGGATTGTATGCGCGCGCCCTCGAGGGCAAGATTCGCAACTTCACGGGCATCGATTCTCCTTACGAGCCGCCGGAGAATCCGGAGCTGGTGCTGGTGCCGAGTCCGCTCGGGGCCGAGGAGGAGGCGCGCCGGGTGCTCGAGCAGCTCAAGGCGCGGCGCATCATCGTGTGACGAGACGCGCGCCCGCTCTCACTGCGGATACGGCGCGCGCCATGGGGCATGGCTCGAATTGCGGACCCGGGCGCGTTAGCATCGATCAATCCAGGCGTTGGGGATTGCCGTGCCGACCCATTTTCGCCGTGACGGCGACGTCGCGTTGCTCGAAATCGACAACCCGCCGGTGAATGCGCTCGATCTCGAGGTGCGTATCGGACTGCAGGCGGGGCTGCGGCGCGCAGCCGAAGATCCGGCCGTCAGGGCCGTTGTGCTGTGCGGCGCGCGCGCCTGCTTCCCGGCCGGCGCCGACCTCAACGAGATCGCCTCTGGCGTGGCATTTCAGCGGCCCATCCTGCTCGAGCTGCAGGCGCAGATGGAAGCGCTCGGCAAGCCGATCGTGGCGGCCCTCGAGGGCGCCGCGCTCGGTGGCGGTTTGGAGCTGGCGCTGACCTGCCATGCTCGGATCGGCGCACCCGAGGCGCGCCTCGGGCTGCCGGAAGTCAAACTCGGCCTGATTCCCGGCGGCGGGGGCACGCAGCGCTTCACGCGTCTGGCCGGTCCCGCTGCGGCTCTCGAGGCCATCACCTCGGGCGCTCAGCTTGCGGCGGCGCGTGCCCTGAGCATCGGCCTGCTCGATGCGATCGCGGCCGACACGGTGCGCGCGGCGGTGCACTGGGCGCGGCGGCTGGCCGACGGCGCGGCGCTGCCGGTGCTCGCGCGGGCGCGCGCGGACAAGATCGCCGTATTCGAGTCCGACTTGTTTGTCGGCTTTCGGGCGGCGCGCGCCCGTGCCTTCCGCGGCCAGCTCGCGCCGTGGCGCATTGTCGATGCGATCGAGGCGGCCTGCACCCGGCCGGCCGATGAGGGGTTCGCGCTCGAGCGCCAGTGGTATCTCGAGTGCCGCGAGAGTCCGCAGTGCAAGGCGCTGATGCACGTGTTTCACGCCGAACGCGCGGCGCGCCGGATTGCCGATGCCGGTCCGGAGATCGCGCCGCTGCCGATCGAGCGCGCGGGCGTGGTCGGGGCGGGGACCATGGGGACGGGCATAGCGATGTGCCTCGCCAATGCCGGCATCGAAGTAACGCTGCTGGATGTATCACGCGAGACTGTTGCGCGCGGACTCGAGCGCATCGGCGCGCTCTACGGCGAGGGCGTCGAGCGGGGCAAGCTGACCGCGGAGCAGGCGGATGCGGCGCGCGCGCGCATCCGTGGCGCCGTCGAATACGCCGCGCTCGCGGACGTCGATCTGGCCATTGAGGCGGTGTTCGAGGATCCGGCGCTGAAGCGTCAGGTATTCCAGCGGCTCGATGCGAGCACGCCGCCGCGGGCGATCCTCGCCAGCAACACCTCGACGCTCGACATCGATCGGCTGGCCGCGTGCACCTCGCGGCCGCAACAGGTGGTCGGAACGCATTTCTTCAGCCCCGCGCACGTCATGAAGCTGATGGAGAACGTGCGTGGACGGGCGAGCTCGCCGCAGACCCTCGTTACCGTGATGGCGCTCGCCCGGCGTCTCGGCAAGATTGCGGTGCTGGCGGGCAACGCCGATGGCTTCATCGGCAATCGGATGCTGCAGTACTACGGCGCCGAGGCGGAGCGGCTCCTCGAGGAGGGCGCAACGCCCGAGCAGGTCGATGGGGTGATCGAGGCGTTCGGCTTCGCGATGGGACCGTTCGCGATGCGCGATCTGGCGGGCAATGACGTCGGCTGGGCGATCCGGCGCAATCGCACGTTGCCCGCCGATGAGCGCTGGTCGCCGATCCTCGAGCGCATGGCTGCACAGGGGCGGCTCGGGCGCAAGAGCGGTCGTGGCTTCTATCTGTACGAAGGCCGCGAGCGACGCCCCGATCCGCAGGTGCTCGCGCTCATTCACGAGGTGTCCGGCGAGCTCGGAATCGAGCGGCGCGCGATCGGCGCAGAGGAAATTCTCGCGCGGCTGCTGCATCCGCTGATCAACGAAGGCGCGAAGTTGCTCGCCGAGGGGGTCGCGGCCCGGGCCGGAGATATCGACGTCGTCTACATCCATGGCTATGGTTTTCCCGCCTACAAGGGCGGCCCGATGTATTGGGCCGAGCAGGAGGGGCTCGAGAAGGTCATCGTCACGCTCGAGCAGCTCGCTCCGAGTCACGGGGCGCGCTGGCGGCCGTGCGCGCGCCTGCGCGAGGCAGCCGCGCGCGGCGGTTGGCAGAGCGCTTGACCCGGTGGCCGAAAAACTGTACGTTTAAAACGAGTGTTTGAGTCATGCCAGAGATGCCATCCTCCTCAGGCGGCGAGCCGAACGGGCAACCGGAGTCGCGATATTCCGCGACCGCGGCGCGCATTCTCGATGTCGCCGAAGGGCTGTTCGTCGAGTTCGGCCTGAAGGCCACCTCGTTGCGGCTGATCACGCAGCGGGCCGGGGTCAATTTGGCGGCGGTCAATTATCATTTTCGCTCCAAGGACGCGCTGTTCGGGGCGGTGTTCGCGCGGCGTTTCGCGCCTTGGGCGCGCGAGTGCCTGCTCGAGCTCGATGCGCTCGAGGCGCGCCTCGCGGCGCGCCAGGCGGCCCCGAGCGTCGAGGAGGTCGTGCTGTGCTACGTGCGCCCGGCGCTGTCGCTGTCACGCGATCCGGTGCGCGGCGGGGCGGTGTTCGCGCGGCTGTTCTCGCGGGTGCTGGTGGAGAATCACCGCCAGCTGCGCGAGCCGCTCTCGCGCGATTGGGGGCATCTGGTTACCCGCTACACGCGGGTTCTCGCGACCGCCCTGCCGGAGCTGTCGGGCGAGGAGGTGGCCTGGCGGCTGCATCTTGGCTTCAGTGTCATGTTTCACGCGTTCGCCGGCAACGACATTCTCAAGATGTTTGGACGCTCGGCGGTCTCGGCGCGCGACCCTGATTTGATCGTCAAGCACGTCGTGCCGTTCGTGGTGGCGGGTATTCGCTCGCGGTTGAGCTGGGCGGAAATCGCCGGTGGCGAACCGCGGGGCAGTGAGGAGTCGGCCGCGCGGGGCGGCGCAGGCGCGGCTACGGGCCGCGGGCGCGACGGCGCGGAAATGGCCGGCGGCTGCTGCGCGGGAAGTTCGGCCGCGAAGCGACCGGCGCCTGCCGGGCAGCTCGTGGCGAGGCGCGATGTGATGTTGGAAACCGGTGCCATGGCACCCAGAAAGACGGTGTCCCGCAAGCGCCCGCAAGGGCGCTCAGCGAGCCGGCGGGCCGGCGGTTAGAGAGGAAATCATGGCTGAGACAAATTTCATGATACGCAAGGTGGCCGTGCTCGGGGCGGGCGTGATGGGCGCGCAGATCGCCGCGCACCTGGTCAACGCCGGCGTCCCGACCGTGTTGTTCGATTTGCCCGCGCCCGAGGGCGGCAACGGCATCGTCCTGAAGTCCATCGGCGCGCTCGGCAAGCAGCAGCCCCCGCCGCTCGGTACGCGGGATCTGGCCGAGTTCATCGAGCCGGCGAACTACGAGGAGCACCTCGGGCGCCTCGCGCAGTGCGACCTGGTCATCGAGGCGATCGCCGAGCGGCTCGACTGGAAGACGGAGTTGTATCGCAAAGTTGCGCCAGCGCTGTCGCCGCAGGCGATCTTCGCCACCAACACCTCGGGACTGTCGATCGGCGCGCTGGCCGCCGCCTGTCCGCAGCCGCTGCGCGCGCGCTTCTGCGGCGTGCATTTTTTCAACCCGCCGCGCTACATGCATCTGGTGGAGCTGATTCCGAGCGCATCTTGCGCTCCGGAGATGCTCGATCGGCTGGAAACCTTCCTGGTCACCACCCTCGGCAAGGGTGTGATCCGCGCCAAGGACACGCCGAATTTCCTGGCCAATCGCGTCGGGGTTTTCTCGATGCTCGACACGGTGGCCAACGCCGCGAAGTTCGGCTTGCGCTTCGATGTGGTCGATGCCCTTACCGGACCGTTGCTTGGGCGCGCGAAGTCGGCCACGTTCCGTACCGCTGACGTGGTCGGTTTGGATACGTTCGCGCACGTGGTGCGTACGATGCACGCGGGCCTGCGCGAGGATCCCTGGCACGAGCTGTACACGGTGCCCGAGTGGCTCGAGCGGTTGATCGGCGCGGGCGCCCTTGGCGCCAAGACCAAAGGCGGTATCTACCACAAGCGCGGGCGTGATCTGTTCGTGCTCGATCCGGCCAGCGGCGCGCATGTGCCGGCCGGTGCGCCCGCCGACGGCAAGGTGGTCGAGGTGCTGAAAGTTGCCGACCTCGCCGAGCGGTTCGGCGCGCTGCGCGCGAGCGACCATCCGCAGGCGCAGTTTCTCTGGGCCTGCTTTCGCGACACGTTTCACTACATCGCCTATCATCTGGCCGATATCGCGCATTCGGCGCGCGACGTCGATCTGGCGATGCGCTGGGGCTTCGGCTGGAGGCGCGGGCCGTTCGAGCTGTGGCAGGCGGCGGGCTGGTCGCGCATCGCCGGGTGGATCGAGGCGGACATCCGGGACGGCAAAGCGTTGACGCAAGCGCCGTTGCCGCGGTGGGTGAGTGAATCCGGCCGCACCGGCGTGCACGCGCCCGAGGGCTCGTACGATGCGGCGCAGAGCCGGGTGGTCGGCCCCTCGAACCTGGCGGTCTATCGGCGGCAGCTTTCGCCGGTGACGCTGGTCGCGGAGCGCCCGCCGCTCGGGCAGACCGTGTACGAGAACCCGGCGGTGCGGGCCTTCACCAGCGGGGATGGCGTGCTCGTCGCTTCGTTGAAAACCAAAGCGCACTCGATCACACCCGAGGCGCTCGAGGGCCTGAATCAGGCGCTCGACCTGGCCGAGGCGCGCTTCCGCGCGCTGGTGATCTGGCAGAGCGAGGCGCCGTTCTCGGTCGGCGCCAATCTCGAGGCGCTCAAGCCGGCGGTGGCGGCGGGCGATTGGGCGAGCATCGAGGCGGTGATCGGGCGCTTTCAGAGCACCTCGATGCGCTTGCGCTATAGCCTCGTGCCGACGGTGGCCGCCACGCAGGGCTACGTGTTCGGTGGGGGCTGTGAATTCGCCCTGCATTGTGATCGGGTGGTCGCGGCGCACGAGTCGTACCTGGGACTGGTCGAGGCGGGTGTGGGCCTGCTGCCCGGTGGCGGCGGGTGCAAGGAGCTCGCCCGGCGCGCCGCGCAGCGCAGCACGGGCGATCTGTTCGCCGCGCTGAAGGATCTCTACATGGCGGTCGCCACCGCGAAGGTGGCCGGCAGCGCGCTCGAGGCGCGCCGGATGGGGTATCTGCGCGACGGCGACGTCGTGATCATGAATAGCGACGAGCTGCTGTATGTGGCCAAAGAGCAGGCGCTCGCGCTGGCCGCTTCCGGCTATCGCCCGCCGCTGCCCGGGGCGCGTTTCGCCGTCGCCGGTCGCGTCGGCGCCGCCTCGATCAAAATGCAGCTGGTGAACCTGCTCGAAGGGCACTTCATCAGTCCCTATGATTTCGAGATCGGCATGCGCATCGCGGAGGTCATGACGGGCGGGGACCTCGAGCCGGGTACCGAGGTCGATGAGGCGTGGATGCTCGCGCTCGAGCGACGTCACTTCATCGAGCTGCTGAAGAACGCCAAGACCCAGGAGCGCATCGCCCATACGCTTGCCACGGGCAAGCCGCTGCGCAATTGAGCGGTGCGGAGGGAATTCTGATGACCAAGAACGTACGAGATGCCTTCATCGTGGCCGCGGTTCGCACACCGGTCGGCAAAGCCCCGCGGGGCATGCTGCGCCATACCCGCCCGGATGACATGCTGGTGCACGCGCTGCGCAGTGCGCTCGCGCAGACCCCCGCGATCGAGCCGGCGGCGGTGGAGGATGTGGTGGTCGGCTGCGCCTTTCCCGAGGCCGAGCAGGGTTTGAACATGGCGCGCATCGCGGCGCTGCTGTCCGGATTGCCCGATACGGTACCGGGCGTCACGGTCAATCGCTACTGCTCCTCGGGGCTGAATGCCGTGCAGATCGCCGCCGACCGGATTCGTCTCGGCGAGGCGGATGTGGTGATTGCCGGCGGTGCCGAGTCGATGTCCATGGTGCCCATGATGGGCAACAAGATTGCGTTCAATCCGCAGGTGTTCGCCCGCGATGAGAACTACGCGATCGCCTACGGCATGGGCATCACGGCCGAGAAGGTGGCGCGGCAGTGGCGGGTGTCGCGAGAGGATCAGGATGCCTTTGCCTTGGAATCGCATCGACGTGCGCTCGCGGCACGTGCCGCCGGGGGCTTCGCCGCCGAGATCGCTCCGATCGAGGTCACGTATCGCACCGCGGACCTCGCGGGCGGTGAGGTGCATTGCAGCGTCAAGCGCCTGAGTGAGGATGAAGGGCCGCGCGCGGATACCTCACGCGAGGCGCTCGGCAAACTCAAGCCGGTCTTCGATGCCCAAGGTACCGTCACCGCCGGCAACAGCTCGCAGACCTCCGATGGCGCGGCCGCCGTGATCCTGGTGTCCGAAACGGCCTTGAAACGCTATGCCCTGACGCCGCTCGCCCGCTACGTGACGTTCGCGGTCAAGGGGGTTGCGCCGGCGATCATGGGGATCGGGCCGAAGGAAGCGGTGCCGGCGGCGCTGCGGCGCGCGGGTCTGGCGCAGGATGCGCTGCTGTGGATCGAGTTGAACGAGGCCTTCGCGGCGCAGTCGGTGGCGGTGATCCGCGACCTCGGGTTGGATCCCGAGCGCGTCAATCCGCACGGGGGGGCAATCGCGCTCGGCCATCCGCTGGGGGCGACCGGGGCGATACGCACCGCGACGCTGGTGCACGGCATGCGTCACCGGCGCCTGAAGGGCTTCGGCATGGTGACGATGTGCATCGGCACCGGCATGGGGGCGGCGGGAATCTTCGAGGTCTTCTGAGCCTCACGCGGGCCGCAAGCCGGCCGCGATCGACAGGCGGGCCGTTCGAATTGCCGGCAACGGGCCGCCGCTCACACCTGCCACGATGGCGATGAACGGCGCCGGGTTTCGCGCGGCGCGCTGGCATCTCATTGCCCCCGCGCGAGGCGGGAGTGAATTGCGCGCTCGCATCCGCCAACCGAACAGGGTTTCGACGCCGTGGGCCGCATCGAGCGCGGCCGCGACCGTTCGCGCGGCACCGACACGCCGAGAATTGATTTATGTCATGGGCCGCCGAAGGGGCACGTGCGAGGATCTGCGCCGCTTGCGGAACGTAGCGAAATATCTGGAATCAAGGCGTCAATCATCGTGCAATTTGGAAATCCAAGAGCCCTGGTGCGTCGTGCTCTGCGGGCGGCCCCTGTAGCGGCGCTCCTCGTGGTCAGTGCCGCGGCATTGGGCCATGGAGCGTATCAGCCGTCGGCACGGATCCGGAATCTGGCCGTCGGCGTCTGCGGCGTCTGTCACGGGGTCGCCGGTGTCAGCAAGAACCCGATGTTCCCGAACCTCGCGGGTCAGAAGGCCTGGTACATCGAGCAGCAGCTGAAGGAGTTCCGTGATCGCTCCCGTGGCGACGCGTACGCGGTGGGCTACATGTGGGGTATGGCGAGCCGGCTGTCCAATCGAACGATCGTCGCGCTGGCCCGATACTTCGCACACCAGAAGCCCAGTCCCGGAACGTCACATTCCGCGGCGACGGTGCTCGCGGGGGAGCGGATCTACCACGAGGGCATTGCGGCCCAGGGCGTACCGGCCTGCGCGGCATGCCACGGTCCGAGCGGGCTCGGCAATGCGAACTTCCCGCGCCTGGCCGGGCAGCACGCCGAGTACATCCTGAAGCAGCTCAACGCGTTCCGCACCAACATGCGCAACGTCGCGATCATGCACGGAATCTGCACGACCCTGCACGTCAAAGACGACAAGGCGCTGGCCGATTATCTGGCGTCGCTCCCGAGTCACGATCAGGGCCATGTCGCGACGCTGGCCAGCCGCTCCGGCCCTGCGGGGGAGGGCGTGCGCGGCGCGAGCGTTTCCACACGGGCGCACGCTGCGACGGGCGCGCGTTAAAGCCGCCGCAGGCTATAGCGGAACTGCAATCGCTCGCGGTTCGGCCTATGGCGCGCTCGGGGGCTCGCAACAGACGAGGTGGCCCCGCAGTGGGCCGTGGACGTGGGGCTCTGTGGCGCGTGCCGCCGCAGATCGATCGCTTATCCGGGAATCTGCAGCGGCAGCCGGGTGGTGAACTTCTGGGTGCGCAGCACGAAGCTGGTGTTCACCGAGCGCACCGCGGCCAGTTGCAGCACCTGGGCCGAGAGAAATCGCTCGTAGGCCTCCATGCTTGCCGCGACGATCCGCAGCAGGTAATCGTTGGTGCCGCTCATGGCGTGGCATTCGAGCACCTCGGGACGCTCGCGCACCAGCCGGTCGAAAGCGGCCACGGTTTCGGCATGATGGTTCTCGAGCGAGATCAGCGCATAGGCCTGGATGGGCAGGCCGATCGCCGAGGCCGACAGCAGCGTCGCGTACCCGGCGATGACGCCCTCGCTCTCCAGGCGTTTCAGGCGCCGCCAGCACGGCGCGGGCGACAGACCGACTCGCTTGGCGAGATCCTGATTGGTGATGCGAGCCTCGAGCTGTAGCTCTGCAAGGATCCGGCAGTCCAGGCGGTCGAGGGGGCGTGTCACCGCGAGCTCCAATGAGGTCGAGTAAGAGCAATAATATTGCCACGTTTGCGCAAATTCTAGCAATAACGGCAAGATAATTTCGCGTTCCAGCGCATAAACTATGTCGCAGGCAAGCTCATTCGTTCGCCTTCGGAGCGTGCATGGCGGTCACGGCCTCTTTGGCGGCGCGCTCCGGGCGCCCCTCGCGCAGCGATGCGCAACCCGACTGGGAGCGGGTGACGCGCCTGTTGCAGCAATCCCGGGCGCTCGATGAGATCGAGGAGACGCGGCTGCTGCCCTCGCGGCAGATCTTCTATCAATTCTCGGCGCGCGGTCACGACCTGGCGCAGATCCTGCTCGGACTGCAACTGACCGATCCGCATGACGGGGTGAGCGTCTACTACCGCTCCCGTCCCCTGCTGCTTGCCGTGGGCGTGGACCTGGAGGACGCCGCAGCCGCTCCTCTGGCGCGCTCCGGAGGGTTCAGTGACGGGCGTGACATCGGCGTGGTGTTCAACAAACCGGGGCGCGGCGCGGTAACCGTGCTGCCGGCCTGCGGCGGCGTCGGCGCGCAGTACACGCCGGCGGCGGGCTGGGCGCAAGCCATTGGCTATC
>JAJZMI010000049.1 GCA_021798335.1 Pseudomonadota bacterium
CCACGGGAATCCAGGTCAGCTCGCGCTTGAGGACCCAGACTTGCCGCGGAAACACCAGCGCCATGGCGATCGTCTCCCACGATGACGAGTGTTTCCACAACGCGATGTGACTTCCGGGCGGCAGGTTTTCCAGTCCCTCGATCCGATAGTCGAGTCCACAGGTCCATTTCAACGCCGTCAGAAGCACGCGAGCCCAGACTCGCACCAGCGTGAAGCGGCGGGCGAACGGCAGCACCGAGCAGGCGATCACGAGGAAGATGGCGTAGAAGAACGTCCAGAGAAACAGGAACGCGGTGAACAACAGCGATCCGAGCAGCTGCACCGCCCCTGGCGACTCGTGCGACCGCGGCCCGGGTGCAGCGCTCCCAGGGTCGGTTCCCCCGCCGGGCTCGCCGCCGCCGTGGGGCTCGTGCTCGGGGTCGCCCGCCGATGCTGCCGTTGAATCGTTCATCCCGAAAGCGAGCCGTCTAACCCGGCAGCCGCGTCAAGTCCGCGACCCCGGCAAACAGTTCGCGCATCTCCCGCAGCAGTGCCAGCCGGTTGGCGCGCCGTGCCGGATCCTCGTCCATCACCATGACTTGATCGAAGAAGGTATCAACCGGCGCGCGCAATCCGGCCAACTGGGCGAGCGCACCGGCATAGTCATGCTCTGCGAGCGCGGCCGTCACGGTCGCCCGCAGCGAGCGCAATGCTTCGTACAGATGCCGTTCCGCCGGCAGCGTCAGCAGCGCCGCATCGAGCGTCGCGTCGGCCGCCTCGGCGGACCTTTTCAGGATGTTCACCACGCGCTTGTTCGCCGCCGTGAGGCTGACTGCCTCGGGCAACGCCAGAAAGCGGCTGAGCGCCCTCAGCCGCGCATCGAAATCGAGCGGCGACGCCGGCCGTGTGGCGAGCACCGCATCGAACATCTCCGTGGTGATCGGCCGCGCATCGCTCCGGGAGGCGCTGAACTCGCCCGCGAGGTACTGGGTACGCAGTCGCTCGAATATATAGTCGTACACCTCGGTGGACGCATTCGGCATGACCGGCGCCGGTTTGCCGGCGCTTACGGCGATGCGCTCGAGATCTGCGCGCGCCAGCCGAATCGCCTGCTCCACCAGAGCGGTCAGATCGAGGTCGAGACGCTGCTCGAGGAGGATGCGCGTCAGACCGATGGCCGCGCGGCGCAATCCGAACGGATCCTTCGTGCCGGTGGGCTTTATCCCGATGGTGAATATGCTCGCCAATGTATCGAGCTTGTCGGCCACTGCCAGCAAGGTGCCGACGCCGGTGAGCGGCAGCGCATCGCCCGAGGCGCGCGGCAGGTAGTGCTCGCGCAGCGCCGTGGCGACCTCGCGGTCTTCACCGTCGGCCGCGGCGTAATAGCTTCCCATCACGCCTTGCAGCTCGGGGAATTCCCCGACCATGGCCGTCAGCAGATCGCACTTGCACAGCAGCGCGGCGCGCTCGAGCGGCGCCGGCGAGCGCCCGAGCGAGGTGGCGATCCGAACCGCGAGTGCGCGGATGCGCCGCGCGCGATCGCCGAGCGAGCCCAAGCGGGCCTCGAAGGTGACGGTATCGAGCGCTTCGATCCGGGCGCTGAGCGGGGTCTTGCGATCCTGATCCCAGAAGAACGCGGCATCGGCCAGGCGCGGGCGGATCACCCGCTCGTTGCCCGCAATCACCTGATGCGGCTCGCGACTCTCGATGTTCGCCACCGCGACGAAGCACGGCAGCAATGTGCCGTCGGGGCTTTCCACGGGAAAGTACCGCTGGTGATCCTCGAGCGTCGAGATCAGAACCTCGCGCGGCAGCTGCAGGAAGCGTTCCTCGAAACGGCCTGCGAGGGCCACCGGCCACTCGAGCAGCGCGGTCACCTCATCGAGCAGCGCCGCCCCGATCACCGCCCGGCCGCCGAGCTGACCGGCGGCCGCGTTGACCTGCTCGCGCACCCGCGCACGTCGCTTCTGGAAGTCGGCGACCACGAAGCCGCGGGTCGCGAGGGTGCGCTCGTAGGTCCCGGGGCTCGCGATTCGCAGCGGTTTGACAGTATGGAACCGATGCCCCCAGGTCAGGTTTCCGGCGGCGGTCTCGAGCACCTTCGCCGCGATCACCTCGCGGCCATACAACATCACGACCCAGTGCACCGGCCGTACGAACTGCGCCTCGCCTGCGCCCCAGCGCATCCGGCGCGGGATGGGCAGCGCATCGAGCGCCTCTTGCACTATTGCGGGCAGAAGCTCGATTGCAGCCGCGCCGGCCTTGACGCCGAGGTAATACAGAAATTCGCCCCGCTCTGCGCTGCGCCGCTCGAGACAGTGCACGTCCACGCCGCAGCTCGCCGCGAATGCCCGCGCGGCCCGCGTCGGTTGTCCCGCCGCGTCAAACGCCGCGGTCACAGGGGGACCGCGGCGCTCGATGCGCTGTTCGCTCTGCCGTGCGGCGAGGTGCCGCACGAGAACGGCCAAGCGCCGCGGCGTCGCAAAGGATTGCACTGCGCCATGCTTCAGCGTGGCTTTCGACAAGCCTGCGCCGATGCCCGATGCGAATGCCTGCTCGAGCGAGTGCAGCGCCTTCGGCGGCAGTTCCTCGGTGCCGATTTCGACCAGGAAGTCGCGCGCATCGGCCGTCATTGGCCCGCCTCCTCGAGGGCCGTGACGTTCGCGCCCGGCGAAGCGGCGGCGCGCTGCAGCAGCGGGAAGCCGAGCGCCTGGCGGCTCTCCAGGTAGGCGCGCGCCACGGCGCCCGCCAGCGCGCGCACCCGCAAGATGTAACGCTGGCGCTCGGTGACGGACACTGCGCGGCGCGCATCGAGGAGATTGAACGTGTGTGAGGCCTTGAGGACTTGCTCGTAGGCCGGCAGCGCCAAGCCGGCCGCGAGCAGCGCGTGGCAGCCGCGCTCATAGTCCTCGAAGTGACGCCGCAGCGTCGGCACGTCCGCGTGCTCGAAATTGTAACGCGACTGCTCGACCTCGTTCTGATGGAACACGTCGCCGTAACTGACGCGCCCCAACGGTCCGTCCGTCCACAGGATCTCATACAGGCTCGGTACACCTTGCAGATACATCGCCAACCGCTCCAGCCCGTAGGTGATCTCCCCGGTGACCGGCCGGCAATCGAGGCCGCCGACCTGTTGGAAATACGTGAACTGCGTGATCTCCATGCCGTTCAGCCAGACCTCCCAGCCGAGCCCCCAGGCCCCCAGGCTGGGCGACTCCCAGTCGTCCTCGACGAAGCGGATATCGTGCACCAGCGGATCGAGCCCGAGCGCCCGCAGGCTCCCCAGGTACTGATCGATCAGATCCGCCGGCGAGGGCTTGATGATCACTTGCAGCTGGTAATAGTGCTGCAGCCGGAACGGGTTCTCGCCGTAGCGGCCGTCGGTCGGGCGGCGCGAGGGCTGGGCGTAGGCGGCGCTCCAGGGTTCCGGTCCGATCGCGCGCAGGAACGTTGCGGGGTGGAACGTGCCCGCGCCGACCTCCATGTCGTACGGCTGCAATACGACGCAGCCGCGCTCCGACCAGTAGTGTTGCAGGGCGAAAATCAGTTCCTGAAAGGTGCGGGGCGCGGCCGAGGTCTTCATTCCTGGATCGTACGTTGCGCAAAAGAGCCGTGCAGTATAGCGAAGCCCATTCGGCCCAGAGCGCCGCACCAAAACAGAGCGCACAGGGGTGGCCACCCGAGCGCGAGGGCTGCTCGTGGATTCTCAGCGCACTGTTTTGGTACTATCTTGACTCGATTTGCACTATAATAGTTCATCCCATGGCGTCGGCATACGCCAAGCTATTGATTTGTGAGCCGCAAGCACTTGGCACGCGGCCTGCACTCTCCACGTGCTGCGCCAGGCGGTTGACGAGCGGATCGAAGCAGCTCGGGCTGTCCCGATGTGGCGGGCGCAACCTCAAATTTCCCCGGAGGCGATATGACACCGAGCGATGTACTGAAGCTGATCAAGGAAAAAGACGCCAAGTTCCTGGATCTGCGATTCACCGACACCCGCGGCAAAGAGCAACATGTGACGATCCCGGCGCGTCTGGCCGACGAGGATCTGTTCCGCGACGGCAAGATGTTCGACGGCTCATCGATCGCCGGTTGGAAGGGCATCAACGAGTCGGACATGGTGCTCATGCCGGACGCGGCCACCGCGGTCATCGACCCGTTCTTCGAGGAAACCACGGTCGACATCCGGTGCGACGTCATCGAGCCGGCCACCATGCAAGGCTACGAGCGCGATCCGCGCTCGCTCGCCAAGCGTGCCGAAGCGTATCTGAAGTCCACCGGCATCGCCGACAACGCCACGTTCGGTCCCGAGAACGAGTTTTTCATCTTCGACAGCGTGCGCTTCGCCAATGAGATGCGCGGCTGCTTCTATTCGATCGATTCGGCGCAGGGCGCCTGGAGCTCGGGCACCGAGTTCGCCGAGGGCAACACGGGGCATCGCCCCGGCGTCAAAGGCGGCTATTTCCCAGTGCCTCCGGTGGATGCCTTCCAGGATATCCGCTCGGCCATGTGTCTGGCCTGCGAGGAACTCGGCCTGCAGGTCGAGGTTCATCATCATGAAGTGGCCACCGGCGGACAGGCCGAAATCGGTATCGGCGCCGGCTCGCTGGTGCGCAAGGCCGACCAGGTCCAGCTGCTGAAGTACGCGGTGCTCAACGTCGCGCAGCGCTATGGGAAGACGGCAACCTTCATGCCCAAGCCCCTGGTCGGCGACAACGGCAGCGGCATGCACGTGCACCAGTCGCTGCAGAAGGACGGCAAGGCGCTGTTCGCAGGCGACAAGTACGGCGGCCTGTCGGAGCTGGCCCTGTACTACATCGGCGGTATCATCAAACACGCCAGGGCGTTGAACGCCTTCACCAACGCCGGGACCAACAGCTACAAGCGCCTGGTGCCGGGCTTCGAGGCGCCGGTGATGCTGGCCTACTCGGCGCGCAACCGCTCGGCCTCGATCCGCATTCCGTGGGTGTCGAACCCGAAAGCCCGCCGCATCGAAGTGCGCTTCCCGGACTCCAGCGCCAACCCGTACTTCGCCTTCACGGCCATGATGCTGGCCGGCCTCGATGGCATTCAGAACAAGATCCACCCCGGCGATCCGGCCGACAAGGACCTATACGATCTGGAGCCCGAGGAGGCGAAACAGATTCCCACGGTCTGCCATTCGCTCGACATGGCGCTCGAGCACCTGGACAAGGATCGGGAGTTCCTGACCCGCGGCGGGGTCTTCACCCATGACGTGATCGACGCGTACATCGGCCTGAAGATGCAGGAAGTGACCCGCTACCGGATGGCCACGCACCCGGTGGAGCTGGAACTCTATTACAGTTGCTGATCGGCGCGTGACCGACCTCTGCGCATCCGCCGCCCAGGCCGCTCCGCTCCTCGGGGAGTGCCTGGGCGGGGCGGGGCGGCGGCGGCTGTGCGCCGCCGCACGAAATGAGCCCGATCTTTTGTGCGCGGCCGCTCCAGGGGATATCCTCCGGGTCCATGAGCGCGCTCCGCTTGATCCCTCGGGCAGTCGTGGCTGTTGCGTTGAGTCTCGGACTCGCGGTGGCCTGGGCCGGCAACGGCGATTCGACGGTTTACAAGTGGGTGGGACCCCACGGCGTCATTCACTACAGCGACCACCCGCACGCCAACGCCATCAAGCTGACGATCGAAGGCGCCCAGACGTATGCTCCGCCTCCGCCCCTGCCTGCCGATCTGAGCAGGCGTCCGGCACGTCCTGCGAGTTCAACGCCGGTGCGCAGGTATCGAAGCTGTACGATCGCCTATCCCCATCAGCGGCAGATGCTGATGAACGTCTATCGCACCACTGCCGTGGTGCGAACCAACCCCGCCCTGTTCCCGGGCAACAAGATCGAGTTGTATTTCGACGGCCGCCGCATGCCGGGCAACGGGCCGTACTACTCTTTCCCCGTCAATCGCGGCAAGCACACCGTCTCGGCGGTGGTGTTGAACGGCTTCGGCCAGATCGCGTGCGAGACCTCGACGGTCACGTTCTACGTCCATCAGCCGTCGATTCAGAACCCGCACAATCCCGTCCGTCCGCACTGAGCGGCGTTCCGGGCTCGCCGCCCGGGGGGCCGGGAGCGCGCCGTGGCCCTTGAGTCCGGCTCGCCTTCTGCGCTGGGACACTTCGAGCCGGCAGGCCTGTTCGATTCGCTCTCGACCGGCATCATCGTGCTCGATGCGCAGCTGTGCGCCATCTACGCGAACGTGGCCGCCCAGGATCTACTGGCCTTCAGCCTCAATCAGGTCCGTGGCCGGCCGTTTACCGACGTTCTGCACGAGGCCAACGGGCTGCGAGCCCTGCTCTGCCGCGCCCGCGACAGCGGCGAAGGGATCGCCGACCGCGAACTGAGCGTCCGCCCGGCCGCAATGCCGCGCGAGACGCGCACTCTCGATGTCACCGTCACGCCGATCGAAGGCCAGATCACCGGCGATCACCTGCTGCTCGAGCTGGCCGACGCCACCCAGCGCCAGCGCATCACACGCGAGAACGAGCTGATCGCGCACCTCGACGGCAGCCGCCTGATGATTCGTCAGCTGGCCCATGAGATCAAGAATCCCCTCGGCGGCCTGCGCGGCGCGGCCCAGCTGCTCGAGCGCGAGCTGCCGGGCATGGAGCTGAAGGAATACACGCGCGTCATCATCGGCGAGGCCGACCGCCTGGCGGCGCTGGTCGACTCGATCGCGGGGCCGACCCGGGCGCCCGACAAATCGATGCTCAACGTCCACGAAATTTGCGAGCACGTCTTCCGGCTGTTGCGCGCCGAGGCGTCCGCCGAAGTGCTCCTCGAGCGCGACTATGATCCCAGCCTGCCCGCGGCGATGCTCGACCGCAATCAGATGATCCAGGCGCTGCTCAATGTGGGGCGCAATGCGTTGCAGGCGCTGGCCGGCCGTGGCCGGATCGTCCTGCGCACGCGCGCCTGCTCGAATGTCATCATCGGCGCCGTTCGTCACCGGCTCGCCGCCAGCGTCCAGGTGCAGGACGATGGTCCGGGCGTGCCGCCCGCGCTGCGAACCAGCCTTTTCTATCCGCTGGTCACCGGCCGAGCGGAAGGCACCGGCCTCGGTCTGGCGGTGGCCCAGGAGCTGGTCAGCCGCAACGGCGGTCTGATTGAATTCGACAGCGAGCCGGGCCGAACCGTATTCACGTTGCTGCTTCCCCTCGGAGAAGCTCCATGAGCGAGTCGTTGCGGGTGTGGATCATCGACGACGACGCCTCGATCCGCTGGGTCCTCGAGCGCGCGTTGCGCAACGGGGGTCTCGCGCCGCGGGCCTTCGACTCCGCCGAGCCGGCGCTCGATGCGCTGCGCCGCGATGTGCCCGATGTGCTGATGACCGATATCCGCATGCCCGGCCGCTCCGGGCTCGATCTGCTGCGGCGTGTGCATGACACGCGCCCGCAGCTGCCCGTGATCGTCATGACGGCGCATTCGGACCTCGGCAGCGCCGTGTCCGCCTACGAGGGTGGCGCGTTCGAGTATCTGCCCAAGCCCTTCGATATCGATGAGGCGGTGGCATTGGTCCGGCGCGCCGCACGCGTCCATCCGCCGGCGGCGGCCAGCGGTGCCGCGGAGGCCCCGATTCCCGAGCTGCTCGGGACCGCGTCGGCCATGCAACAGGTCTTCCGGGGCATTGGCCGGTTGTCGCGCTCGAGCGTGACCGTGCTGATCACCGGGGAGTCCGGCACGGGCAAGGAACTGGTTGCCCGCGCACTGCACGAGCACAGCCCGCGGGCGGGCAAGCCCTTTGTCGCCCTCAATACCGCGGCAATCCCCGGGGAGCTGCTCGAGTCGGAGCTGTTCGGGCATGAGCGCGGCGCATTCACCGGCGCGGATGCCCGTCGCCATGGGCGTTTCGAGCAGGCCGACGGCGGCACATTGTTCCTCGACGAGATCGGCGACATGTCGACGCCCCTGCAAACCCGTCTGCTGCGGGTGCTCGCCGAGGGTGAGTTCTACCGTGTCGGCGGCCAGACGCCGATCCAGGTCGACGTGCGCGTCATCGCCGCCACTCATCAGGACCTTCAGGCGCGGGTCGCGCAGGGTCTGTTCCGCGAGGATCTGTATCACCGTCTGAACGTCATCCGCCTGCCCCTGCCGCCGCTGCGCGAGCGGGCCGAGGATATTCCGCTGCTGCTGCGCCACTATCTGCGGGCCGCGGCGCACGAGCTCGACGTCGACGTCAAGGCGCTCGCGCCGCAGGCGGAGCGTGCGCTCGCGGCCTACGGCTGGCCGGGTAATGTGCGTGAGCTCGTCAATCTCTGCCGCCGCCTCTCGGTGCTTGCGCCCGGGAGCGAGATTCGTGCGGAGGACCTGCCGCAGGAGATCGTAGCCGGCACAGCGGTCCCGCAGATCGAATGGCAGCGCACCCTGGCCGCCTGGGCCGAACGGGCGGCGGTGAGCGGCGAGGGCGCGCTGCTCGATCTGGCGCTGCCGCAGTTCGAGCGCACCCTGATCCGCGCCGCCCTCAAGCAGACCCGGGGGCATCGACAGGAGGCGGCGAAGCTCCTCGGCTGGGGCCGCAATACCCTGACGCGCAAGCTGAAGGAACTGTCGATGGAGATTCCGGACGACAAGGGCGTCACGTCCGATTCGCAGGAGCTCTGAGCCCCTGGCGCGCCACCGGCGTCAGACGCGCAATGTGCCGGTGAGCTCCGAGACGGCGGCAAAGCCGTGCTCACCGAGATATTCGGCGATTCCGGCGTTGATGCGCTTGCAGACCATCGGGTCGTAAAAGAGCGCGGTACCGACCCCGACGGCGCTTGCGCCGGCGATCAGGAACTCGATCGCATCGGTGGCCGTCGTGATGCCGCCCTGGCCGATGATGGGGATGGCGTGCTTGCGCGCCACGTCGTAGACCTGGTGCACCTTCAGCAGCGCGATCGGTTTGATCGCCGGCCCCGAAAGCCCCCCCTGGATGTTGCCGATCACCGGCCGGCGGCTGTGCGCATCGATGGCCATGCCCATCACCGTGTTGATGACCGCCAGCGCATCCGTGCCCGCTTCGATGCAGCGGCGGGCATTCTCGCGGATGTCGGTCTGATTCGGCGAGAGCTTGGTGATGAGCGGCTTGCCGGTGACACGCCGGCACGCTTCTACCACCTGCGCCGACATGTCGGGGTAGTTGCCGAACGCGACGCCGCCTTCCTTGACGTTGGGGCAGGAGATATTGATCTCGATCGCGTCGATCGGGGACTGATCGAACAGCCGAGTGATCTCGGCGTATTCCTCGACCGTCGAGCCGGAGACATTGGCGATGAAACGTGTCTCGCGCAAGTCCAGCTCCGGAAGGATGTGCGCGATCACCTGCTCAGTGCCGGGGTTCTGCAGACCGATCGCGTTGAGCAGGCCCGCTGGCGTCTCATACACGCGGTGGGCCGGGTTGCCGAGCCGCGGCGCCAGTGTCGTGCCCTTGAGCACCACCGCGCCGGCGTCCCGGTTGGAGAAGCCTTCGATGCGTGTGTACTCCTCGCCGAACCCGACGCAGCCGGAGAGCAGTACGATCGGCGAGGCAAAGTTCAGGCCGCAGAATCTCAGGCTCAGCGAGTCCGGGAGCGCGGTGGATTGCGGGGTCATTGCGTCTTCATCGATCGAACCGGAGGCCGGGTCGGCCTTGCATTATCGCACCGCTGCGGTGAGGCCATGGTCTCAGGGCCGATGGATGTGGATTTCGATCCGGCCCTTCGGCCCGATCAGCCAGGAGGCGAGCCAGCCCGCCAGCCACACGATGAGCGCCGCCTGGAAGGCCGTCCAAAACCCGCCGGTGAGGTGAAAGCCCGGCAGTATCCAGGCCACCAGGGCGAGCATCGCGGTATTGACCACCAGCAGGAATATGCCCAGCGTCAGTACCGTCAACGGCAGGGTCAACAGAATGACGACCGGCCGGACGATCGCGTTGACGACGCCGAGCAGCAGACCGGCCAGGATCAGTGTTTCCGCATTGTCGATGCGAATGCCCGGAACCCAGCGCGTCGCCGCCCACAGGCCGAGCGCGCTGACCAGGGCGCGCAGTAGGAATGCCGTCACGGCCCCTCCGAATCGCTCGCTGAATCGAGCAACACCCTCAGCCGCACCAGGGCGGCCTGCCAGCCATTGCGGTGCCGCAGGTACGGCAGGTCCCAGGCCGCCTCGCCCGGCACGCCCGATCCGAGCAGCCGTAGAATCGTTCCCGACCGGGCCGGCTCGAGGATGAAATCGTCGACCAGCGCACTATCGGCCGGCGGCAGTGCGGCCGACGGCAGGTAGATCAGTCGCAGCCGCTTGCCCGGCTCGAACACATCGATGCAGGCCTCGAGCTCGGTCACCCGATCGATGCATGCGCGGAACAGGCCGCCGGGCCGGGCGCTGATCGCGGCGTCCGGCGAGCACCACTGGGTGAGCAGCCGCGCATCCGTCAGCGCCGTCCACACGGGGGCCACACCGGTGCGCAGATCCAGCCGATGAGCGTATCCCCGAGTCTTTTCCATGGCCCCATTGTGCCATCGCGGTCTCCGGCGTGCAGGCCCGGCCGCGAGCCGGCACAATGGCGCACCGCTCACGAGCGGACCGATGCCCCGTACCGATCCTGGCGAATTCGGAGGTCTGCATGGCGCTGGTGCACTTGGTGATCGCTTTGGCACTGGTGGAGTTGTTCGTGTTCGGCGCCGCCGTCG
>JAJZMI010000189.1 GCA_021798335.1 Pseudomonadota bacterium
ACGCAGCAGCCGCTTCCCTTCGCCGACCCGCCGCTCTGATCCGTGCACGCCCCCGCCACGATCACTTACGCCGCACGTCCATCACTGATCTTGAAAACCGGTCCATCAAATATCGTGGCGCGTCTCATCTCCTTTGATGAACGTGCGGCATCCGTGTGCGTCGCACCGTCTGAAGCGGCAGCCGAGTCCCTTGCAGAGATCTATATCAATAGGACGAAGAACTTCTTGATCCATACGCGCCCCCAAAAAACTGCCACCTGTGCGCCGATAAATCGGCTTCGTATCTGTCAGCGCATGCTACGCGGAATTTTTTAAGAACGCAGCGACCAGCCCGGTCGGTGCTGATGCGCGCAAATTCACCCAAGGTGAACACGCCAGTAGCTCTCCTGCGTGGATTACTGGGGGCTGACGTCACAATGAATGCCGACACGGCGAGACTGCTGGTTGGCTGTCTCAAAGCTTTGGCAGCGCGCAGGCGTGACCACGCGCAAAGCGCCGCATCGTCGGGTGTACATACCGCTCCAAAGCGGTCACGTCGGATGCCCGCTTGGGGCAACTATCAGCCTCTCGGCCCCTGAGCGACCCGGTACGTCCACAGGGGACATTCGACTCGTGTTATTAGGACCCCGAGAGCGGCCGTTCCCTCGCCGCTGATTTCGATCGTCCGGGGACGCCTCAGCACTTTTAGGCGTAACCTAAACCCGAATCTCTCCCGGGGAGGCAGCGCGATTCAGGTGTCCGGAAACGGGATCATTCTGGGTAACCGCTTGGGCACGTGAGACCAACAGTCATCGCCGCTCCGCCTGATGTACCCGTTCGCGAGACGTAGATGCACTCAGTACGACGTACAGTCGTGTTCCGGTCGTCGGGTCCCTCATATCGAGAGCCACCAGTTGTCCTTCGCGAATCACGGTCGCGGGTTCGGCAAAGACTCTACCATCAACGCCGAGTTTGCAGCGAACGATCACGGTCGGTTCTCTGGGTGGGGTTCCATGTGGCAATGCGCGGGGAGTGCAGGCTACCTCATAATTCCTATCCGGCGACATTGACGCGAGTTCTTCGCCATCATGCACCAGCCGGTTGCTCACACTCACCCGTACGATGCGTCCGGGGAACCCTGGATCATGATCCGCGAACCAAATCATGCTCAGAACAACCGGCGATCCTGCAGTGAGGTTTTGCGGTTGCGCGGCCCATACTGCCGCAGATCCGAGCACGCTGATTGCAATCGCAACGGCCACGCCTAACTTCGTTCGCATATGCCCTGGCAATTTCTTCCTTAACATGGCGATCCTCTGCTTGAGTGGGTGGGCTGACTGCCAATGACACCCGACTGGCGCCGCGACCCTCATCTGATTGGCCATCTGAGCGTCGAGAAGCGCTGTTGCGTAATCGCGCCCACTGCCGTTGAATTGTGAAAGAACTGTGGCGTCGCAGGCCAATTCCTGATCGAATCGCAGGCGCGAAACAGCCCAATAGACCAACGGGTTGAACCAGAAAATGCATGCCCAGCCGGCGGCCAGCGCGGCAACCGGAGTGTCCCAACGTGCCAGATGCATAGCCTCGTGCGCCAGCATCAATTTACGCCGCGATTCGCTGTAGCGCCGCTCGAAGTCCAGTGGAATGATGAGCCGGGGCGGCCATGCCCCGATCACCAAGGGCATGACGATGGCGCCACTACGCAGCGTGCCGTCTGGACCCTTGGAAAGCGGAGCCAACGCGTGAACAAAGCGCTGCTGCCGGAAGACGGTGATACACAGCGCTGCCAGCACGCCGGCCAACCAGAGAAGAAGTCCGAATGTGGCCGGGACGTCGATGTGATTCAAAACTGTCGATGCGACCGGAATTACCTGCCATGCGTGACCGGTGGCACTGGAAATAGTTTGAGTCGTCTCGGCCGTGGCGAGATTGAGTCGAGGGGCGAAGAGACCCATGATGCTTGCGGGCGCCAGAAGCCAGACCCAGTACGCCGCACGTGCACCGAATGCGTGACGCAGTGGCGCCCGTAGCACGCCAATCAGAAGCAGTGCCGCACTTGAAATGAGCGTAGCAAGCAGTAGCATTGTTAATTCGCTAGCCATGATCGATTTCATCCAATAGCTTTCTCAGCTCTTGCACGTCCCTTACCGAGAGTTTCCGGTGTTGACTGAAATGCGCTACCAGCGGTGCAACGCGACCGCCAAACAGTCTATTTAGCAGCCCGGAGCTTTCCTGAAGCAGCCATTGATCGCGGGCCAGAATCGGGGTGTAGAGATATCGCCGTCCTTGCTTGCGGGCGCGAATGGCTCCCTTCCTCAACAGACGATTGAGCAAGGTTTTCACTGTCGCGTCTTGCCAATCCGTGACGTCTGCCAGCGCGTCAAGTACGTCTTCCGCTGTGAGCGGGCTGCGTGCCCACAACGCTTGCATGATTACGGATTCAGCTTCCGAAATCGAGGTGACTTTGGACATCAGGAACACACCAGTTACAGCCGTAAACGCTCGCATGATTACAGATGTGAACGTTAGAGTCAAGGGCTCGATTCCCCAAAGAGGCTTCAATTGCCCTCCGCAGAGCGATCGCTGGCCAGTGACGGCAATGCGGCCTCTCGGCTGCCTCATGTTCACTCGGGCGTAGCCCTGACCTTAGCTTCTTTCTCTCTCGACACGTTGGCGATGCACCAACACCAACAGGTGCACCGTGGCTGCCGTCGCCGATACCCCGGGGTTCGTTAACCCCCATTTCGAACTAGGCGACCATGATCGCGCGCAAGGCCTGCTCGATCGTGGCGCCGGAACGGTTCCGAGCCCGGAGCTCGGCCAGGACATAGAGCGTGGGATCGAAGAGGGGGAGTCCAGACCTCGAAACAAGGATGGGGAGTCGCTCGCCGGATTCGAGGCGAATCATCCGCACCGCGTACCCAAGGTTTGGTTTACGGATTTTATAGGTACTCCGTAGTACACAGAATGCCAAA
Organism: Pseudomonadota bacterium; assembly: GCA_021798335.1. Taxonomy (GTDB): domain Bacteria; phylum Pseudomonadota; class Gammaproteobacteria; order Steroidobacterales; family Steroidobacteraceae; genus 13-2-20CM-66-19. The sequence continues at coordinate 2,955 of JAJZMI010000189.1, forward strand.
CCATCAAGAAAATGTAAGCAGATAAAAAAGGCCCGCAATCCTAGGACTGCGAGCCTCTGTATTTACAAGTTATTCTAGGTCAGTTTTAGAACGGTATATCGTCATCGAAATCCGTCCCTTCCCCCGTGCCACCGCCGGCAGGTTGAGCGAATTCCGAGCTCTCCTGGGCCGCAGGGCCACCGCCACCGCCACCACCACCACCGCCGCCGCCGGGACCCGAGCCCCCGCCGGCACCGCCGCGTCCACCGAGCATCTGCATCTCGTTGCCGACGATTTCCGTCGTATAGCGCTCGTTGCCCTGCTTGTCCTGCCACTTGCGGGTGCGCAGGCTGCCCTCGATGTATACCTGCGAACCTTTGCGCAGGTACTCGCCGGCGATCTCGGCGAGGCGTCCGAACAGCGCCACCCGGTGCCACTCCGTGCGCTCCTGCTGCTCGCCGCTTTGCTTGTCGCGCCAGGACTCGGTGGTCGCGATGCGCAGGTTCGCCACCGAGCTGCCCGAGGGCATGGCACGCGTCTCGGGGTCGGCGCCCAGGTGACCGATGAGAATGACCTTATTGATACCACGCGCCATGATCCAGCCCTCCGAAAGGTTCGGCATTGTAGACGGGCGCGACTCTCGAGCGAAACAGGATCTGCCTGCGGGATCGTGCAGATTCTGCGCAGTCCCTGGTCCGGAAGGGGCGCCGGTCCGCGGCCAGCGCGTAAACTGAGCGGCTATGCAGGAAATCCGCATCCGCGGGGCGCGGACCCACAATCTCAAGAGCGTCGATCTCGATCTGCCGCGCGACCGGCTGGTCGTCATCACGGGCCTGTCGGGCTCCGGTAAATCGTCGCTGGCCTTCGATACGCTCTATGCCGAGGGGCAGCGCCGCTATGTCGAGTCGCTCTCGGCCTACGCGCGGCAGTTCCTCGCGGTGATGGACAAGCCCGATGTCGATCACATCGCGGGACTCTCGCCCGCGATCGCCATCGAGCAGAAGGCCACCACGCGCAACCCACGCTCCACGGTCGGTACGGTCACCGAGATCTACGACTATCTGCGGCTGCTGTTCGCCCGCGCCGGGGTCCCGCGCTGTCCCGATCATCAACTCGACCTCGAGGCCCAAACCGTGAGCCAAATGGTCGACCAGGTACTGAAGCTGCCGCCGAGCACCGTCATCGCGCTGCTGGCGCCGCTGGCCGCGGACCGAAAAGGCGCCCATGCCGAAGCGCTCAAGGATCTGGCCGGCCAGGGATTCATGCGGGCGCGCATCGACGGGCGGATCTACGAGCTCGATGCCCCACCCGAGCTCGACCCGAAGCGCAAGCACACGATCGAGGCGGTCGTCGACCGGATGCGGATCAAATCCGAGGCGTCTCAGCGCCTCGCCGAGTCGTTCGAGACCGCCCTGAGCCTTTCGGGAGGGCTCGCGCGGGTGGTGCGCCTAACGGACCCCGCCCTCGGGACCGAGCCCGAAGAGCCTGAAGAGCTGGTGTTCTCGAGCCGTCATGCCTGCCCGATCTGCGGCTACAGCGTGCCGCCGTTGGAGCCGAAGCTCTTCTCCTTCAACAGCCCGCTGGGCGCCTGCCCCGCCTGCGACGGCCTGGGCACACAGCAGTTCTTCGATCCCGAGCGTGTCGTGGCCCATCCGGAGCTGTCGCTGGCCGGTGGCGCGGTCCGCGGCTGGGACCGCCGCAATGCGCATTTCTCCCAGCTCATCCAGTCCCTCGCCCGACATTACCACTTCGACATCGAGACCCCGTGGGTCGAGCTTCCCGAGACGGTGCGCCGCGTCCTGCTGCACGGCAGCGGCACCGACTCGCTCGAAATCTCCTACGGCACCGGCAACGGGGCGGCAAGCAAGCGCCAGCCGTTCGAAGGCATCCTTCCAAACCTGGAGCGGCGCTACCGCGAAACCGAGTCTTCCGCGGTGCGAGCGGAGCTGTCACGCTTCCTCGGCGTGCGCACCTGCGTCGACTGTGGCGGCACGCGGCTGAACCGCGCGGCGCGCTGGGTATTCGTCGGGGAGCGAAACCTGCCGCAGCTGACGGCGCTCAGCATCGAGCGCGCCCTGGAGTACCTCGGCAGCCTGCAACTGTCGGGCTGGCGCGGCGAGGTCGCCACACAGATCGTGCGCGAGGTGCTCGCGCGGCTGCGCTTCCTCGGCGATGTCGGTCTGAGCTACCTCACCCTCGATCGCAGCGCCGAGACCCTCTCCGGCGGAGAGGCGCAGCGCATCCGCCTCGCGAGCCAAGTCGGCTCGGGCCTGACCGGCGTGATGTACATTCTCGATGAGCCCTCGATCGGGCTGCATCCGCGCGACAACCGCAGGCTCCTGGCCACCCTGAAGCGGTTGCGCGATCTCGGCAACACCGTGATCGTGGTCGAACACGACGAGGAAGCCATCCGCGCCGCCGACCACGTGGTGGATATGGGCCCGGGCGCCGGCGCGCATGGCGGGCGGGTGGTGGCCTGCGGCACCCCCGAGCAGATCCAGGCCAACGAAGCGTCCCTCACGGGCCAATACCTCAGCGGCCGGCGCCGGATTGCCGTCCCGGCGCAGCGAACCCGCCGCACGGCGCAGCGGCAGATCCGCATCCGCGGCGCCTCGGGCAACAATCTGCGCGGTGTCGATGCCGATATTCCGCTCGGCCTGCTCACCTGTGTCACCGGGGTGTCGGGCTCGGGCAAATCGACGCTGATCATCGACACGCTGTTCAATCGCGCGCGCGCGCACCTCGGCGGCGGCAGCGGCGCTCAGGCCGCACCCTGCGAACGCATCGAAGGCCTGGAACAGATCGAGGCGGTCATCGATATCGACCAAAGCCCCATCGGCCGGACGCCGCGCTCGAACCCGGCGACCTATACCAACGTGCTCGCCACGATCCGAGAGCTGTTCGCAGCGGTCCCCGAGGCCCGTGCGCGTGGATACGACGCGGGGCGCTTCAGTTTCAACGTCAAGGGAGGGCGCTGCGAAGCATGCCAAGGCGACGGCTTGCTGCGCGTCGAGATGCATTTCCTGCCCGATGTGTATGTTCCCTGTGACGTCTGCCACGGGCGGCGCTACAACCGCGAGACGCTGGACATCCGCTATCGCGGAAAAAATATTCACGAAGTGCTGCAGATGACCGTCGAGGAAGCGCTGCAGTTCTTCGCGAACGTCCCGGTGATCGCCGCGAAGCTGAGCACTCTGCGCGACGTCGGGCTGGCGTATCTGCATCTCGGACAGAACGCGACCACGCTCTCGGGCGGCGAGGCGCAAAGGGTGAAGCTCTCACGCGAGCTCGCCAAGCAGTCGGCCGGGCGCACGCTCTACATCCTCGATGAGCCGACCACCGGATTGCATTTCCACGATGTCGCGCAGCTGCTGCAGGTGCTGCTGCGGCTGCGGGACCAGGGCAATACGATCGTCGTCATCGAACACAATCTCGATGTGATCAAGAGCGCCGACTGGCTGATCGATCTCGGGCCCGACGGCGGAGAGGAAGGCGGGCGGATCGTAGCGTCCGGGCCGCCCGAAACGGTGGCGAATGTTCCCTCATCGCACACAGGCGCTTGCCTGCGCCCGCTGCTGCAGGCCCGCGGCGTGTCTCAGGCGGCGCGCGGCTGAGGCGCGCGCCGTCGTAAAGCGCACGGCCCGTGCGAGGTGCGTGCACCTCGTACGGGCCGTGCGAAGCAGAAGTCAATCAGGGCTTACGCCCCGGGGAACAACCGCTTATTTCGTCTTCTTCTTGTTACCGCCCGTCGGAGGCGTCGTGCTGCCGCTGGTGCCAGAGGAAGACGTGCCACTGCCCTTGGACGAGGACGACGAGCTGGTGCCCGAAGAAGACGGCATGGTCGTGCTGCTGCTGCTGCCGGTGGCCGGAGCGCTGCTGGTGGCGGCCGGCGGCGTCGTGGCCGGAGTGGTGGCCGGCTGGGCGGACGGCTGCTTGGCGCAGGCGGTCAGCAGCAAAGCGGCGGCGAGCGCGCTAAGAGCAACTTTGGTTTTCATCGATAGTACCCCGGTGGAATGAGCTTGAGAGGTAATGAACAGCTTTTGAACGAGTTATAGTCGTTCCGCGAGTCCTTCACGGGCCGCGCGGACGGATATCTTATCGGTTCGGGATCCGATTTGAAACCGTCCCTATGTCGCGTGACGACGACATGATGAGATGATCTGCGCCAAATCCCGCCTATCGGCGTCGTCCGCGCGAGATGGAACGGCCTGGGCCCGAAGCTCGGGGGCGCCGGAACCGTAATAGCCCGGGATGGACCGACGCCCTAGAATCCTGATTCCGCCCGTTGTCGAGTCTGCAGCTATGGCCGTACCCCACCTCACGGAACTCCCCCCAACCGCCGACACGCTCGAGAACCTGTTCGGTCCACACCTCAGCGCGGTATGCGCGCGGACGGCCGCGGCGCTGGAGGCGTGCGGCTATGGGGGCTTGCTCGTTCATTCGGGGTCGCTTCGGCCGATATTCCAGGATGACCGGACGCACCCGTTCGAGGTGAATGCTCCCTTCAAGGTCTGGGCGCCGCTGTCCGATGTGCCCGACAGTTTTGTGCACTTCGTGCCGGATCGGCCCCCGCGCCTGCTCTTTCACCGGCCGACGGATTATTGGTACAAGCCGGCGCCACTGCCCCAGGCGTACTGGACCGGCGGATTCGAGATCCTGCCCTGCGCCGACCTGCAGGCCGCCCGGGCGGCCTTGCCTGAGGACCTGAGCCATACGGCCTATCTGGGTGAGGACTTCGGCGGGCTCGCCGGCTGGGCCGGGCTCGCGCCCAATCCCCCGCGCCTCATTCGCCACCTGGATTATCACAGGGCCGTGAAAACCCCATATGAGGTCGCTTGCCTGCGAGCGGCGAACCGGCGCGGCGCCCGCGGGCATCGGGCGGCCGCCCAGGCTTTCTCAGCCGGCGGCTCTGAGTTCGACATCGAGCTGGCGTTCCTGGCCGCCTGCGGCCAGCGTGAGCAGGAGCTGCCGTACAACCCCATCATCGCGCTGAATGAAAACGGCGCGGTGCTTCACTATCAGATGCTGGACAAGGCGGTGCCGCAGCGTCGGCGTTCGCTGCTGATCGACGCGGGCGCGGAATTCGCCGGATACGCCAGCGACATCACCCGAACCTACGCCCGCGAGAGCGGAGACTTTGCCGACCTGATCGGGCGGATGGACGAGCTGCAGCAGACCCTCTGTGCCGCAGTCACGGCAGGCATCGACTGGCGCGAGGTGCATCTGCGCGCCCACCGGCTGACCGCCGAGGTGCTGGTCGAGGCCGATCTCGTCACCTGCTCGGCCGAAGAGGCATTCGCCAGCGGAATCACGACGGTGTTTATGCCACACGGCATCGGCCATCTGCTGGGCCTGGAGGTGCACGATGTCGGAGGATTCGCGCGTGCACCGGACGGGGGCGACATCGAGCGCCCCGAGAGGCACCCATACCTGAGACTCACTCGCGTGCTGGAACCGGGGTTCGTCGTCACGATGGAGCCCGGCCTCTACTTCATCGATCCTCTTCTAGCGGCCACCCGCGCCGACCGGAGAGGGCGGCTGATCCGCTGGTCGAGGGTGGAATCGCTGCGCCCCTATGGCGGGATTCGTATCGAGGACGATCTCGCGGTTACGACCACGGGCTGCGAGAACCTCACCCGCGAGGCGTTCAGCGCCGAGCGTTCCACGTAGCGCTCAGCGTGGCGATGGGCGCCCGGGCCGGACGGGGTGGCCGAAGCCGCCCGCTCCGTCGGCGTCAGCGCTTGGCCAACAGGTCGCGAATCTCCCCGAGCAGCGCCTCGGACTTCGTCGGCGGCGGTGGCGGCGCGGGTGCGGCCGGCGCGGGCCGGCGCACGCGGTTGATCACTTTAATCATCGCGAACAGGGCCAGGGCGACCAGCACGAACTCGAAGATCGCCTGGACGAACAATCCATACTTCAGCAGCACGGGCTTGCCGGCCGTTCCCGAGCTGAGCGGAACCGCCAGCTTACTGAAATCGACCCGGCCGATGACCAGGCCGAGCGGCGGCATGATGACGTCCGCGACCAACGAGCTGACGATCTTTCCGAAGGCTCCGCCGATCACGAAGCCCACCGCCAGATCGATGACACTGCCCTTGACTGCGAATTCTTTGAATTCGGACAGAATGCTCACGGCACGACCCCTCCCTACAGAAGTGTGCGTGCGGCAAAGCGTAGCCGATCCGCCGACCAACCGCAAAAACACGAAAGGCGAGCCGCCCGGGCGGCTCGCCCTTGTCTATCCGCGATCGAAGCTTGGAATTAGGCCGGCTTCGCCTTGCGCCGCCGCGGCGCCTTCTGGGGGGCTTGCGCTTCGGCTGCCTCGGCAGCGGGTGCGGCGGTTTCAGCCGCCTCGGCCTTGGGGGCCGCAGACTTGCGTCGAGCCTTCTTCTTGCTCTCCGCCGGCTGCTGCGCCGCCGTCTCTGCCGTCACCGGCCCGTCGACCAGCTGCATCAGCGCCATTGGGGCGGAATCGCCCGGACGGGGATTCATGCGGAGAATGCGGGTATAGCCGCCCGGGCGCTTCTTGAAGCGCGGCCCCAGGTCGGTGAAGAGCTTCTCCACCACCTGCGTATCGCGCAGCCGCGCGAACGCGAGGCGGCGATTGGCATCGCCATCGGTCTTGCCGAGCGTGATCAGCGGCTCGACGACCCGGCGCAGCTCCTTGGCCTTGGGCAGCGTGGTACGAATGGTCTCGTGACGCAGAAGCGAAACGCTCATGTTGCGCATCAGCGCATGCCGGTGCGAGCTGTTACGGGACAGTTGCCGGCCAGTCAGGTGGTGGCGCATTGCGGGGAATCCTTAGATCGTTTGTTCTTCGCCGTGCTTGAGACTCATGGGCGGCCAGCCATCGAGCCGCATGCCGAGCATCAGGCCGTGGCTGCGCAGGACTTCCTTGATCTCGGTCAGCGACTTCTTGCCCAGATTCGGCGTACGCAGCAGCTCCACTTCGGTACGCTGCACCAGGTCGCCGATGTAATGGATGTTCTCGGCCTTGAGGCAGTTGGCGCTGCGCACGGTAAGCTCGAGCTCATCGACCGGGCGCAGCAGGATCGGATCGAACTGCATCTCGGTGACCTTGGCCGTGGTCTCCTCCTCGCCCTGCAGATCGACGAACACCGAGAGCTGGTCCTTGAGAATGCCCCCGGCGCGGCGAATCGCCTCCTCGGCATCGATCGTACCGTTGGTCTCGATGTCGATCACCAGCTTGTCGAGATCGGTGCGTTGCTCGACGCGGGCCGCTTCCACAGAGTAGGTCACGCGTCGCACCGGGGAGAACGATGCGTCGAGCTGCAGACGGCCGATGGGACGGGTCTGCTCTTCGAAGGCCACGCGCGCGGCCGCCGGCCGATAGCCGCGGCCGCGCTCGATACGCAGCGTCATGCTCAGCTCGCCCGCCTGGGTCAGATTGGCCAGGACCAGCTCGGGATTGACGACATCGATATCGTGGTCGGCCTGGATATCCCCCGCGGTCACCGGCCCCGGACCCTTCTTGTGCAGGCGCAACTCCGCGCTATCGCGGCTGTGCATCCGAATGGCGACCGACTTGAGGTTGAGAAGGACGTCCACGACGTCTTCCTGCACACCCTCGATGCTGGTGTACTCGTGCAGCACGCCGTCGATCTCCACCTCGGTGATGGCGCTGCCGGGCATGGA
>JAJZMI010000133.1 GCA_021798335.1 Pseudomonadota bacterium
TGCTGGCCGAGCGCCTGGACCAGATCGTTCAGGGCCTCGATCGATGGGGCGGTGAGTCGCAGATCGAGGGCGCCGCGGTTGAAGCTGAGCGTCTCGAATCGGGTTTGTGGCACGTGCGCACGGGCCGCGGCGAGCGCCCCGAGCGCCGTGAAGAAGCCGCCCCCGCTGCCGCGGGCGCGCAGCTCGGCCAGCCGCGCCTGCATCCGCCGGCGCGCTTCGTACGGATCACCCTCCCCGGGCATGGCGCGGTGGAATACGCGGGTGATGGCGCCATCGAGCGCCCGCTCGCGCCGGTGCAGTACCATGAGTTCGGCGACCTGGCCGATCAGGTGCAGCCCGACCAGTACCCCGAGCAGCATCGCGGCCCACCGCCACGAGCCCGAGGTCGTCGAGCGCTTCGGGGCATAGCTGCCCTGAAGCAGATTGATGGCCTGCGCTTCGGGCAGCGCGCGCGCAAACAGCGGCAGCGCATCGCCGGCGAGCTGCTGGACCTGGACGCTCTCGAAGCGCTCGCGCAGCGCGTCCACCTGTGCTTGCGCGCGCTGCCACTCGGCCTCGCCCGCGTACACCAGCAGTCCGCGGGCCGCCGGGTCCGCCAGCGCCAGCTCCAGGGCCTCGCCGAGCGCCTCGGCCGAGAGTCCCACGTACCCTCCGGAGGGTGTGCGCACGGTCACCGTATCGTCCTCGAGCAGGGCGACCGCCTGGGCCGGATTGCGCGGCAGCAGCTCGCTGTCGGCATAGAGCGCGGCCGGCTCGATGCCGGCGGCACGCAGCGCCTCGAGCCACTCGCTCATGCGCTTGCGCGAGACCACGGCAACCGGCAGGCGCCCGTTCGCCAGGCGTTTGCCGATCGCGAAATGCAGCGTATCGATGTCTTCGGCGAGCTGCTCTTCGAGGGCGAAAGGCACCAGCTGTTGGAGCTTGGCGCCCGTGCGGGTCGGCGGCAGATCGGCGCTCGTCAACAGCACATCCGAACCGGGCACGAGGACCACCACGGAGCGGCCGGCCGCGTGCGCCCCCACGCCGCTGAGCGGTCCGCTGTGCGCGGCGCCTTCGCCCGGCAGCAGCCAGCAGGCCTGCCGCTGGGCGCCGTGGGGAAGCCTGAGCAGGAGCGAGTCGGGCATGCGGCAATCCTAGCCTAAGTCAGTTGGGCGTGTCGCTGCGCAGAATGGGTGTCACCATGCCGTTCATATCCCGGTACAGCACCGTGTAGAGGATGAATCGCGTGGGACCGGAGCTGATGCGGCTGGTGAGGCGAAACCACTGGGAGCTCTGGCTGAACAGCTGCTGGAAATCCGTCTGCGGCGCCCCGGGCGCGCCGCCGGCGGGGTTGGACGTCGAGGGCATCATGTTGGAGTAGGCGGTCTCGAACTCGCTGGCGGTCGGAAAGCATCCGCCGGCGGCGGCCCGGTCCCGCTCGAACTGGCGGGGATTGGCGCTGAATTGAGTGTGCCCGAGGTAGGCATCGAGGACGTAGGGCGAAGCGGTGCAGAGGTTCAGGGGGGTGCCGACCGGCAGCGCCGTGACGTACGGGGCGATGCGCTCGAAGCGCGCGCGCCCGAAACCGGGCAGCGCCAGCAGCTCGCTCGTGCTGGTCACCGGGAGGTTCGGCGTTTGATACGGAGGATCCATCTCCTCGTAGGCACTGTCGGCGGGCGCGCCCGGGATCGCCGGCGTCGGGCTCTTGTCGATCCAGTTGACCCAATCGTCCGCCCAGCGCGGGGAGAGTCCGACCAGCGTCAGCAGGCGGCGAAAGGCGAGCAGCTGTTGGGCGTTGATCGTGACACCGTTGCTCGCGACAAGGTTGTTGAGATTGAAGCGGCCCTGCAGGTCCGTCAGGTGCGCCTGCAGCGTCACCCCGGGCGAAACGGTGAGCGGACCGATCGGCTCGGCCCAGGGCTGCGCGGTGTCGGTGAGGTTGGGTTGCGCGCGGTACGTCTGCTGCAGCCCGTAGGCGGCGAATGCCTCGGTGCCCTCGGTTACCAGCAGGGCCTGGTTGTAGTCCAAAGTGGCGATGGTCTGCCGCGCGGTCATCGCATTGTCGTAAGCCAGGGCCGCGGCGATGACCGTGGCGAGCGCGACCAGCAGGATCGCCACCAGCAGCGCGATGCCACGCTGGCGAGCGGGCGGTGCCCCGCAGGGCTTGCCGGCGCGGCTCATCCCGGCACCCCGAATATCCGCACGATCTTGCCCCAGCGCCGGGTATCGAGAGTCACCTCGACAGCCAGGGGACGCATGCGGTAGTACGCGTCGAGGGTAGCTTGCGCCCCCGGCGTCGGCGGCGGCCACGCCGTCAGCCATTGGCGATCCAGGTTCAGGTAGCGCAGCTGCACACCGGTGAGATGCTCGAGCAGATTACGCTTGATCGGTTTGTCCGAGAGGGTCGGATCGAGCACGTTCCAGTGCAGCCGGATCAGCGTGCCCTTCTTGAACTCGTAGGCGACCCGCTCGAGCTCGGGGCGCTGCAGGCCGAGGGGGTTGCTCCAGCCGTCGCGTGTCAACATCACCATCGGCTGGGTGGTGGGGCTCGCCTCCATGGCCGGCTCCCACCCCTGACCGTTGGGGGAGCGGATCGGGCGCGGCGCGAGCTGGACGAAATCCTGCTCCATGACGCGCAGCGCGCTCTGCAGTGCGAGCAGCTGGTGCTGATCGGCGCGGATTGCCTTGCGCGCGCGCAGCGACTGCATGATGACACCGTAACCGATGGCGAACATGATGGCGGCGATGAAGATCGCCACCAGCGTCTCGATCAGCGTGAATCCGCGCACGGGACGCGGTCTCAGGACGCGCCTCATGGCAATGACTGGCTTGCCCCCGGCAGCGGCCCGGCCGCTGCGCCGGGGACCTCGGGGGAGACGGGGGCCCCGGGCGCCATCGGGGCAATCGTGCCTTGAATCCATTGCGGCGCCAGCGGATTGGGCGGGGCGATAGCGCGGCCGAGATAGCCGGTGACACTTGCGGCCCAGCCCCGCGACTGGCTCTTCGGACGGGCCATGACCTCGATGCGCTGCACGCCCGGCACCGGCGTGTCGGTCACCTTCTGGCGCCACCGCCACGTGCGCTTGGCAAACTTGACCTTGCCGGTGCTGGTGCCGTTGTGCGGGTAGCGGCCCGAGAGCCGCACGCGCTCGAGCCGATTGAGCGCCACCCATTCTGCGAAGGTCTTGCGGCGCAGAAACAGGGTCACGTTCGCCGAGGAGGTGAGCGCCTCGAGCACCGCCGCCATCCCGATGGTCACGATCGCCAGCGCCACCAGCACCTCGATCAGCGTGAAGCCGCGCGCGCGCATCACTGTGCCGCCGCGCCCAGGGGCCGCTCGACGATGTGGCCGTCAGCGTCGGGTTTGATGACCACGCCATGATGCGTTCCGGTGCGCTCGAGCGTCACGCTGAAAGACGACAGATCGCCGCTCGAGTAGATCATCACCTGGGGCGTGAGTGTGGCGCTGCTGCGGCGGTGCGGGTCGCGAAGCACGATCCGCCGGCCCTCGAGCGCGACGTGCAGCGACACGCCCGGCGGCAGGCGGCGCTTGCGCAGAACCGGATCGCCGCTCACGCCGCGCCACTGGTTGCGCTCCGCGGAGAACACCAGGAACCGATAGCCCCGCGGGCCGAAGAGAATGCCGTAATTGCGGGTTTGCAGCTCCGCCTGACTGCGCGTGTAGCGCATCAGTGAGGCCAGTCGCCGCCCGGCTGTCTTCAGCGCCGAGTCGCCGCTGCCGAGGTTCAGCGACAGCAGCACTCCGGCGGTGACGATGGTGATGATCGCCAGCACCACCAGTATCTCCATGAGCGTGAAGCCACGGGCGGCAGCGCCGCGCCGCGCCGCGGCGGTCCCGGGCGCATCGTCAGTTGGTGTTGGTGAGATTCCAATTGGCGATTTCGGCATCGTTACCCGTGCCGCCCGGCCGATTGGTCGGACCGAGGCTGTAGAGGTCATAGGGCAGTCCGTGCGTGCCGGGGTAGACATAGTGGTACGGATGGCCCCAGGGATCGAGGCTCAGGCGCTGGATGTACGGGCCGTGCCAATTGGGCAGCGACGAACCGCTCGGTTTCTTCACCAGCGCCTCGAGGCCCTGTTGGGTGGTCGGATAGGTCGAGTTGTCGAGCCGGTACTCGGTCAGGGCCGTCTCGAGGCTCTGGATGTCTTCCTTGGCCTTGGCCACGCGCGCCTCGCTGACCTTGTTGACGACCTCGGGCACGATCACGGCGGCGAGCAGCCCGATGATGACTACCACGACCATGATCTCGATCAGGGTGAAGCCGCGCGCTTGGCGGCCGGCGTAGCGGCCTGCGCGCAATCGATCGATGTGCTCTCTCATCCGGGTTCCAAGGCTCGCCCGAGTGCGCCCGCAGGCGCGATCACGGGATGATAACAAATGCGCGCCGCGGGGCCGGCACGAGTATGCAACCCAGCGGTTCGACCGCGGCGTCGGGGCGGGGTTCCGGCACGGGCGGCCCCCGGGCGGGCACGCTATACTGCGCAGCCGTTTTTGGCCGCTCGAGTTGTGCGCATGGGTTTTGGCTTCGTTTTTCCGGGACAGGGCTCGCAGTCGGTGGGAATGCTCGAGGAATGGGCCGACGCGAGCGACGCGGCGTCGCTGAGGGAGACCTTCACCGAGGCCGCCGAGGTGCTGGGCTATGACCTGTGGGGACTGATCTCGGCGGGACCTGCCGAGCAGCTGAACGCCACGGAGTACACTCAGCCGGCCCTGCTCGCCGCCGGCGTCGCGCTGTGGCGGCTGTGGCGCCAGCGCGGCGGCGCCGAGCCGCAGGTTGTGTGCGGCCACAGTCTCGGGGAATTCACCGCGCTGGTTGCTGCGGACGCGCTGGAGTTTGCCGAGGCATTGGCCCTGGTGCGCATGCGCGGGCAGCTGATGCAGGCGGCAGTGCCGGGAGGCCGCGGGGCGATGGCCGCCATTCTCGGCCTGGAGGATGCCGCGGTGGTCCAGGTGTGCCGGGACAGTGCCGAGGGCCAAGTCCTCGAGGCGGTGAATTTCAACGCGCCGGGGCAGGTTGTGGTGGCCGGGGAGCGGACTGCGGTGCAGCGGGCCATCGAGGCGGCGCGGGCGCTCGGGGCCAAGCGTGCGGTGGTTCTGCCGGTCAGCGTGCCCGCGCACAGCAGTCTGATGCGTCCGGCCGCCGAGCGGCTCGCCGAGCGCCTCGGCGCGGTGCGCTGGCGGGCGCCACGGCTGACCTTCGTCAGCGCGGTCGATGCGCGGGAGCATCGCGATCCCGGCGAGTTGCCGGGGTTGCTGACGCGCCAGCTGGCCAGTCCGGTTCGCTGGAGCGACACGGTGCGAGCGCTGATTGCGCGCGGCTTCAGTCCGCTCATCGAATGCGGTCCGGGCAAGGTGCTGACGGCGCTCAATCGCCGTATCGGGCGCGAGGGGCATCTCGAGTGCCTGGCACTCGAGGACAGCGGCTCGCTCGAGCAGGCGCTCGCGGCCGTCGCATGCGGAGATGACAATGCTTGAATTCGAAGGCGATTGTGCGCTGGTCACCGGCGCCTCGCGGGGCATCGGCCGTGAGATCGCCCTGGGGCTCGGGCGTGCCGGGGCGCGCGTGATCGGCACCGCAACCACGGCTGCGGGCGCCGCGGGGATCTCAGCGGCACTGCAGTCCTGCGGGTGCTCGGGCCGCGGCGCGGTGCTGGATGTGTCGGCGGCAGCTTCGATCGAGGAGCTCCTGGCCGCTCTCGAGGCGGCCGGGGAGATGCCGAGCATCCTGGTGAACAATGCCGCGGTGACGCGTGATGCGCTGCTGCTGCGCATGAAACCCGAGGATTGGGATCACGTCATTGCGACCGACCTCACCTCGGTGTTCCGCCTGAGCAAGGGGTGCCTGCGCGCGATGATGAAGGCGCGGCGCGGCCGGATCATCACGCTGACCTCGGTGGTGGGGCTGACGGGCAATCCCGGACAGACGAACTATGCGGCGGCCAAGGCCGGACTGATCGGGTTCACCAAGTCGCTCGCCCGCGAGGTCGCTTCGCGCGGCATCACGGTCAATGCCGTCGCCCCCGGATTCATCGATACCGACATGACCCGCGCGCTGGGGGACGAGCAGCGCGCGGCGCTGCTGCGGCAGATTCCCGCCGCGCGATTCGGCGGCGCGCAGGATGTGGCGGCCGCGGTGCTGTTTCTGGCCTCGTCCCAGGCCGCCTATATCACGGGCGAGACCCTGCACGTCAACGGCGGGATGTACATGCCCTGAGGCGCCTGCGCGGGCGGTCGCGACCGCCCGTGGGACATTTCGTCGGAAAATCAATGACTCCGAGCCGCAGAAGGCGAGTGGCAGGCGCTGGCGCGTTCCCCTAAAATACCGCGCCCGCGTCGCGCCCCGGCCGGCGAGCGGCATGCAAGTCCAATCACTCAGACATAAGGACCGATTAATGAGCACAGTTGAGCAGCAGGTCAAGGCCATCGTGGCCGAGCAGCTGGGCGTCAAGCAGGAACAAGTGACCAATGACGCCTCCTTCGTGGATGACCTCGGTGCCGATTCGCTCGATACGGTCGAGCTGGTCATGGCGCTGGAGGAGGAATTCGAGATCGAGATTCCCGACGAGGACGCCGAGAAGATCACCACGGTCCAGCAGGCGATCGATTACATCAACGAGCGGCGCAACAAGGCTTGAGCGGCCGTGACCGCGCCCGCCATACGGCGGACGGCGGGGCGGGACGTTGGGCGTGGTGTCGTCGTTTCAGACAGGTAGCGGTTGACGGCCCCTAGAGGCTCTCTGCTGCACGTGCTTGCGGGAGGCGAGGCGCCGGGGATCGAGGATCTGCATCGCCAGGCAGGTTCCGGAGCGAGCATCGAGCCGCCACGATCGGGGTTGCGCGCGATGCGAATGCGCGGGCTTGGGCGCGGAAATTGCGGAGACTAAGGTGAGCAAACGTCGAGTCGTCGTGACCGGCATGGGTATCGTCTCGCCGGTGGGCAGCGCGGTGGAGACGGCTTGGAAGAACATCCTGGCGGGCCAGAGCGGCATCGGGCCGGTCCAGCGCTTCGATGTGTCGGCCTTCCCGGTTCGTTTTGCCGGGGAGGTGCGTGACTTCGATCAGGACCGCTATTTCGACAGCAAGGATCTGCGCCGCATGGACGATTTCATGCATTACGGCGTGGCCGCCGGCGTGCAGGCGGTCGAAGACGCGGGCCTTGATTTTTCCAGACTCGATGCGACCCGCTGTGGCGCGGTGTGCGGGGCGGGGATCGGTGGCCTCGGCACGATCGAGCGCGAGTACGGCGAGTACGTCAAAACCGACAACCCGCGCAAGATCTCGCCGTTCTTCGTCCCGGCGAGCATCATCAACATGATATCGGGCCACCTGTCGATCCGGTATGGGTTGAGGGGACCGAATCTGGGGGTCGTGACCGCCTGTACGACCTCGACGCATGCGATCGGTCTGGCCATGCGCACCATACAATGCGGCGATGCGGACCTGCTGATCGCCGGTGGCGGGGAGATGGCCACGACCGTGTGCGGACTGGCGAGCTTTGCTCAGGCCAAGGCGCTTTCGCGGCGCAATGACGACCCGCAGCGGGCGAGTCGCCCGTGGGATCGCGATCGTGACGGCTTCGTGCTCGGCGATGGGGGCGGGGCGGTGATTCTGGAGTCCCTCGAGCATGCGCGCGTGCGCGGCGCGCATATCTACGCCGAGCTGATCGGCTTCGGAATGAGCGGCGATGCCTATCACATCACGCTGCCGCCCGAGGATGGCGAGGGGGCGCGCCTGGCGATGGCCAATGCGTTGCGGGACGCGGCGCTCGGCCCCGAGGCCGTGCAGTACGTCAATGCGCATGCGACCTCGACGTTGGCCGGCGACAAGGCCGAGACGATCGCCATCAAGCGCGCCTTCGGCGATCATGCCAAGCGCCTCGCGGTCAGTTCCACCAAGTCCATGACCGGGCATCTGCTCGGCGCCGCGGGCGTCGTGGAGGCGATCTTCTCGATCCTGGCGATACGCGACCAGGTTGCTCCCCCGACCATCAACTACGACACTCCCGACCCCGAGTGCGATCTGGATTACGTTCCGAACGTGGCCCGCCCGATGGCCATCGATGTTGCGCTGTCGAACTCCTTCGGTTTCGGGGGCACGAACGGCACGGTGATATTCAAGCGCTTCACCGGGTGAGCGCCGCCGGCAGCGCGCCGTGATCGTTCGGGACCTGGAGCTCGCGCCCCGGGTGCTGCGAGCGCTCGCGGCGCGCTATCCGCAGCGCTACCCGCTGCTGCTCGACAGTGCCGGCGAGGACTCGCTCAGCCGCTTCAGCATCTTAATGGCCGAACCGCGTGCGGCGCTGTGGCTCGATCGGGCAGGCACGCTCGGCGGGGAGGGACTCCCCCCGGGGCTGCTGCGCGCGGGCGCGTGCTTTCTCGATACTCTCGAGCAATGGTGGCTCGCCGAACGTGCGCCGCGCGGCGAGCCGACCTTCGGTTGCGGTTGGGCGGTGTACCTCGGGTACGAGCTGGCTGCGCAGATCGAGCCGTGTCTGGCTCTGCCGCCACCGGCGTTTCCCTGGCGCGCCTTTGCGCTGCGCTGTCCGTGCGCGCTCGTGCATGACCGGCAGCACGGCACGCTGCGTATTCTGGCCGAACCCGAGGCTGCCGTCAGCCTCGGGCGCATCGCGGCCGAGGCGCAGCGCGTCGCCGAGATCGCCCGCGGCGCAAGCCGCGAGCCCGCGCTCGCCGAGGCGATCGAAGAGGAGCCGGCCGCGCAGTATCTTGCGCGTGTGCGCCGCGCTCAGCACTACATCGCACAGGGGCAGATCTACCAGGCCAATCTCTCGCGGGCATGGCGCGCCCGGCTGCGCCCGGGCGCTGAGCTCGCGCAGGTCTACGAACGGCTGCGCGCGGCCAATCCGGCGCCCTTTGGGGCGTGGGCGCAGTGGGGTGGAGCGTCGATTCTGAGCTCATCGCCCGAGCGGCTCGCGCGCATCGAGAACGGGAGGATTCACACCCGGCCGATCGCGGGCACCGGAGCGCGCAGCGGACGGCCCGAGCAGCATGCGCGCGAGGCCGACGAGTTGCTCGGGCACCCGAAGGAGCGGGCCGAGCACCTGATGCTGGTCGATCTCGAGCGCAACGATCTCGGCCGGGTGTGCAGGGCCGGGAGCGTGCGCGTCGAGGAGCTGATGACGATCGAGTCCTACCGGCACGTGCATCACATCGTCTCGAGCGTGACGGGGGAGCTTGCCGAGGGTTTGACGCCGATCGCGGCATTGCGCGCGCTGTTTCCCGGGGGCACGATCACCGGCTGTCCGAAGATCCGCTGCATGCAGCTCATTGCCGAGCTCGAAGGGGCCGGCCGAGGCCCGTTCACCGGTTCGCTCGGCTGGCTCGGCCGTGACGGGGATGCGGATTTCAACATCCTGATCCGTACGCTGTGGACCGATGGCGCAGCGCTCGAGCTGCGCGCCGGAGCGGGCATCGTCGCGGATTCCGATCCCGAGCGCGAGCTTGCCGAGACCCGTGCCAAGGCGCGCGGCCTGCTGGCGGCGCTTGCGCCGCGGGCCGCATGGGATGCCCGGGCGTGAGGGGCGAGGTGATCTGGTCGGAGGGCCACGCGGGCGGGAGCGTCTCGGCGCTCGATCGCGGACTGCACTACGGCGAGGGGCTGTTCGAGACCATCGCGTGCCTCGAGCGGCGGCCGCGCTTTCTCGCGCTGCACCTCGAGCGCCTGGGGCTCGGCTGTGCGCGGCTCGGCCTGCCGGCGCCGGCGGCTGGGCGGCTGCGCGAGCGGATCGAACAGGCCGCCGCCGCGCAGCCGCGCGCGATCATCAAGGTGCTGCTGACGCGCGGGCCGGGCGAGTCGCGCGGCTATCGTTGGGGCCGGGAGGCGGGCACTTGTGTCATCATGCGCTTTCCGTGGCCCGATGCCGATGCGGCGCAGGGGCGCGCGGGCGCGCGAGTGCGGATCGCCTCGACCCGCCTCGGCGAGAACCCGGCGCTTGCCGGCATGAAGCACTGCAATCGCCTGGAGCAGGTTCTCGCGGCCAATGAGCCGGGCGGTGCCGAGGCCGATGAGGCGTTGATGCTCAGCACTTCGGGACGGCTTATCTGCGGAACCATGACGAACGTGTTCCTGATCGACGGTGAAGCGAGCGCGGTGCGGGTGCGCACGCCCGCGATACGCACCTGCGGGGTCGCGGGCGTGATGCGGCGGGTGGTGATGCGCGAGGCGGCGCGCGCGGGGCTTGCGGTCGAGGAGTGTGCCATGAGGCTCGAGGATCTGTCCGCGGCGCGCGAGGTGTTCCTGACGAACGCGCGGGTGGGTCTGTGGCCGGTGCGCTCGCTCCCGGGGCGCGAGCTCGCGCCCGGCCCGCTCACCGCCCGACTCGCAGCGCTCGTGCGGCCGCTGCTCGAGGCGCCGGCCGATGGCTGAGAGCGCACTGCCGCGCCGCCGCGGGCGCAATGTCCTGGCGTTGCTCGCGCTCTTGGCGCTGCTCGCCGCAGGCGCATTTGCCGCGTTGAAGTACAACTATGATGCCGCCGGACCCGCCGATCACACCGTTCGGGTGCAGGTGAGGGCCGGCGACACCCTGCATGGGGTGTTCAGCCGACTGAGCGCGCTCGGCGCGCTGGCC
>JAJZMI010000203.1 GCA_021798335.1 Pseudomonadota bacterium
CCGAGCCTTTCCTGCTGGCGGTCCTGTTCGGCGCCAATCTCGGCTACGCCACACCCATGGCCTACCAGACCAATGTGCTGGTCATGAACGCCGCGGGTTACAAGTTCGCGGACTTCCTGCGGGTGGGGCTGCCGCTGCTGCTGCTCATGGGCGGCCTGTTCACGATCTTGCTGCCGCGGTTCTTCCCATTTTGAGCCCCCGGGGTGCGCGGATCTCGGCGCGCACCCCCAGCGATTGGCCTGTGACGCACCTGCACCGATGACCGGCTGTACTCGTGGCCATGGCGGTCACCGCCGACGTTTGCGTTCCTTGCCGTACGGGATCCGACTGGGCCGGGCTTGCGTGCGGCGGCCAGCCTCGCGCTCGCTGCGGGAATTCGCACGAGCCGTTATCGAGGACCTGATGCTCGCGGGCTGGCGCTTGGTTTGCGCTGATAGGTATGCTCAAGGGCATTGCCGTTGATTCCAGCCCTCGCCCGGGTGCGAGTGTGGGCTGGGGCTGGGCGGCGTCATCGCGATGGACTACCGATGGTTGCCGTCTTGTTGTGGGTGATCTGCGCAGTGTTGATCCTGGCTGGAGTGCTCAGCAGCTTTTTGCCCGTCTCCCCCGGAGTATTCCTCGTATTCGCCGGCATGCTGCTCGGCGCGTGGGCAGATGATTTCAGGCGGATCGGCTGGGTGACACTGGTCATCCTGGGACTGCTCGCGCTTCTTGCGCTTCTTGGCGATCTGCTGGGCAGTCTCATCGGGGCAAAGCGGTTCGGGGCGAGCAAGGGCGCGCTGATCGGGGCCGCCATCGGCATCCTTGTCGGGATCTTTTTCGGACTTGCGGGCGCGTTGCTCGGACCATTCCTCGGCGCCACCGCCGGAGAGCTGCTGGCGAAACGCCAGGTGCGACAGTCGGTTCGCGCAGGCGCCGGCACTTGGGTGGGACTGGCCTTTTCCGTTGTCTTGCGCCTGATCATCGTATTCACGATGCTCGCGGTGTTTATCACACGCTGTTTGCTCTGAGGGCGCCCCGAGGCCGCTGCGGCGTGTCGGGGGCCCGTATCGGCGCGGCCAGGGACGGCCCGCAACAGCCGGCCCAATTGACCCGGTGCGGCGCATTTCGCGCCGCCGCTCGCGCCATATCGAATAGAATGCGCAGGTCGCGCCGCCATAGCTATTCGTTATGAATCTGCATCATCTCGAAATCTTTTACACCGTCGCGCAGACCGGCAGCATCACGGCCTGCGCCGAACGGCTGCATATTTCGCAACCGGCGATATCGCGCCAGTTGAAGGAATTCGAGCAGCGCATCGGCGTCGTGTTGTTCGAGCGCCTGCCGCGGGGCATGCGCCTGACGCACCCCGGTGAAGTGCTACGTGATTATGCGGCCCGACTCTTCGAGATCGCGCGGTCGGCCGAAATGTCGGTCCGGGAACTCTCCGAGGTCCGCCAGGGCCACCTTTCGATCGGCGCCAGCAATACCGTGGGCACTTACGTCCTGCCGAGCCTGCTGGCACGCTTCCGCCGCAGCCATCCTGCCGTCGGAATATCGATGTTCGTCGGCAACACGGAGCAGGTCGCGCAGGGCGTGACCGACCTACGCTTCATGCTGGGGTTCATCGAGGGGCCGTTGCACGGCCCGAATCTTCGGGTCCACCGATTCCTCGATGATGAGATCGTGCCCGTCGCCTCGGCGGATCATCCGTTGAGCGGCAGGCGGCGTCTGCGCCCCCTCGACCTGGCCGATCAGCCGCTGTTGATGCGCGAGATCGGCTCCGGCACTCGGGAATTGGTCGAGAAGCGTCTGCAGCGGCACGGCATCCCCCTGGGCAACATCGTGGAGCTGGGGAGCACCGAGGCGGTCAAGAAGGCGGCGGTGCACGGCGGCGGCATCGCTTGGCTGCCGCGCATGTGCATGCCCCGGGAGCTGGCGGCCGGTGAGCTGGTCCGGCTGCCCGTGAAGTCCCTCGAGATTCGCCGTCCGCTCAGCGTCGTACGTCGGCCGCAAGGCTATACCGCGCCGCCCGCCGAGGCATTTCTGGGGTTGCTCGAGTTGCCGCTCGGTGCGCCCGAATCCGACGCCTGAGCCGCATCGCTCGAGCCGCGCGCGGACCAGCGGGGGCGAGCGGCTTTCGCAGTGATACACTCACGGCGCCATTCATTGAGAGCGCAGTTCCATCCGTGCAGATCGACCTGACGAACACCAACGTTCTGGTCACCGGCGCAAGCCGAGGGATCGGCGCCGCCATCGCCCGCGCGCTGGGCGGTGCGGGCGCGCGAGTCGCGGTTCACTATCGCGATCAGCGCGCTCGGGCAGTCAGCCTTGCGAGCGAGTTCGGACGTGGCTCGGAGGCTTTTCAGGCGGACCTTGCCGATACCGCCGCATGTGCGGCGCTCTGGCGCGACGTGATGAGCCGCTTCGGCCGGATCCACACGCTGATCAACAACGCCGGCATCGCGGTGTCCTCCCCGCTCGAGGCAGACCTCGCCGGATGGGCCGCCGGATGGGATGCCACCATGGCCGTCAACCTCCGCGCGCCCGGTATTCTCTCGAAGCTCGCGATCCAGCACTTCCTCGACAACGGCGGCGGACGGATCATCAACATCAGTTCGCGCGCAGCATTTCGTGGTGATCAGCCGCCCTATCTGGCGTATGCCGCCTCCAAAGCAGGGCTGGTGGCGCTGACCCGGTCCGTGGCTCGCGGATTCGGCAAAGCCGGGGTGGTCGCGTTCAACGTCGCGCCCGGCTTCACCCGAACTGACATGGCCAGCGATTTCATCGATCAATATGGCGAGGATTACGCCAGCGGCGACATTGCCCTCGCGCGGATGACGGAGCCGGATGACATAGCGCCTATCGTCGTATTTCTCGCCAGCGGCCTCGCCGACCATGCGACGGGCTGCACGATCGACGTGAACGCCGGCTCCTACGTGCACTGAGGAGCCCTTGGTCCGGCTTTGGCGCGCCCGAGCGTCGCCTCTGGCGGCGGTGTAGCAGCGCGCCCTGCGCCGATGAATCCCGGCATCGCGGCCGGCTGCGCGCAGGGTCCGTTCAAGCGCGTACGCAACCCCGCGTGCCAGTGAGAGCCGGTCCACCTTCCGGCGACTCGGGAAGCCCATGCCGTCCACAGACCGCTCGAGCGCGCTCGCGGGCGGTTCGGATGGACCCTCGCGGCCTCCGCCAGCCCCACGGCCCCTTGCGATCCGCTGTGCGTGGGCTGAGGAAGACCCGGGGCGCGCCCCGGATTGATATAGAGAAAAGTACAGTAATCATTGTTTTAATTGCATTGGATTTATATCAGCGCCGTGGTGATGATTGCGCCACGTTCGGAGGAAAAAAGGCGCACGCATCGATGCGGCCCGCAGCGAAGCAACCACAGCCGGAGCAAACCGTCGCGCGCACGACTTGCTACATGTGCGCGTGCCGTTGCGGCATCAAAGTGCACCTGGAAAACGGCAAGCTCCGCTACATCGAGGGCAATCGCGACCATCCGGTCAATCGAGGCGTGCTCTGCGGCAAAGGGTCCGCCGGAATCATGACCGCGATCTCCCCGGCGCGGCTCTCCACGCCACTGCGGCGCACCGGCGCCCGAGGCTCCGGGGAGTTCGAGGCGATTTCCTGGGATGAGGCCCTGCGGATCGCCGCGGATCGGCTCGCCGCGATCCGCGCCACCGACCCGAATCGCCTGGCGTTGTACACGGGGCGCGACCAGTCGCAGTCGCTGACCGGTCACTTCGCGCGGATGTTCGGGACGATCAATTACGCGGCGCACGGCGGCTTCTGCTCGGTGAACATGGCCGCGGCGGGGCTGTACTCGGTTGGCGGCGCGTTCTGGGAGTTCGGCGAGCCGGACTGGGAGCACACGCGGCTGTTTCTGCTGTTCGGCGTCGCTGAAGATCACGACTCCAATCCGATCAAGCTGGGCCTCGGCAGATTGAAGGCGCGCGGGGCGAAGTTCATCTCGGTCAATCCGGTGCGGACGGGGTATTCGGCGATCGCGGACGAATTCCTCGCCATCACCCCTGGGACCGACGGCCTGCTGATCTTCGCGCTGATTCATTGCCTGCTCGAAGCGGGCCGAATCGACACGGAATTCCTCGTCCGCTACACCAACGCTCACCACCTGGTGATCGATGCCCCCGGCGAGGCGGAACACGGCTTGATCGCCCGTGATGCGGCCGGCCGCGAGCTGTGCTTCGATCGCGCGTCGGGCACCCTCCTCGACGCGCAGGCGGTCGGGACGGATCCGGCATTGATCGGCGAGTTCGCGCTGCCGGATGGACGCCGCGCCCGCCCGGCCTTCGCTCTGCTCGCCGAGCGCTATTGCGCGCCGCAGTATGCTCCGGAGGCGGTTGCCTCCCGCTGCGGCATCGACGCCCCCACCATCCGCCGCATCGCTGCGGAAATCGCCGAAGTCGCGTTCAATCAGCCGGTCGTAATCGATCAACTGTGGACGGACACGGCGGGGCGCCGTCATGCAACCATGACGGGCCGGCCCGTCGCGATGCATGCCATGCGCGGTGTCTCCGCGCATTCCAACGGGTTTCACACCTGCCGCGCGCTTCACGTGCTGCAGATGCTGCTCGGCGCGATCGATACGCCGGGCTCCTGGCGCTACAAGTCGCCCTATCCGAAACCGATTCCCGGCGGCGAGCCGCCCGGGCGTCCCCGCACCCCGGGCGGCCCGCTCGATGCGCCCCCGCTCGGCTTTCCGCGCGGACCGCAGGATCTGCTGGTCGACGAGGCCGGCGAGCCGCTGCGCCTCGACCGGGCGTTTTCGTGGGAGGCGCCTCTCGCCATTCACGGCCTGATGCACATGGCGATCACGCGGGCATACGAGGCCGGCCCGGAAGCGATCGACACGCTGTTCCTGTTCATGTCCAACATGGCGTGGAATTCGGCGATGAATCCCGGCGAGACCACGCGGATGCTGAGCGAGCATGACGAGAAGGGCGCCTACCGCATCCCCTTCGTCATCGTCGCGGATGCCTTCGCGTCGGAAACCGTCGCGTATGCCGATCTGGTGCTGCCGGATACCACCTACCTCGAGCGCTACGACTGCATCTCGCTGCTCGACCGGCCGATCGGCTCGGCGGATGGTCCGGCGGACGCGATCCGCATACCCGTACTGCGGCCCGATCGAGACGTCCGGCCGTTCCAGGACGTGCTCATCGAGCTTGCCGGCCGCCTCGGACTGGCGGATTTCGCCGACGAGCACGGCGCACCGCTCTATTCGTCGTACGCCGATTACATGGTGCGCCACGAGCGCCATCCCGGCGTCGGACCGCTGGCCGGCTTCCGTGGCGCCGATGGTCTCGCGCTCGGCAAAGGAGCGCCGAATCCGCGGCAGCTCGAGCGCTATGTCGAGAACGGCAGCTTCTGGCGGCACGAATTGCCGCGCGAGCAGCTCTACTACAAGCATGCCAATCGAGCCTACCTGACCGGCGCCAAGGCGATGGGCTTGATCGACGAGGACGCGCAGATCGTCCTGCAACTGTATTGCGAGCCCCTGCAGCGCTTCCGTCTGGCCGCCGAGGGACACGGCGCGCGCTGTCCGCCGCAGCGCCTGCGCGAGCGCATCATGCGCTTCTTCGACCCGCTGCCCATCTGGTACGTGCCGCTCGAAGAAGCGATGACGGACCGCGCGCGGTTCCCGCTGCACGCCATCACTCAGCGGCCCATGGCGATGTATCACTCCTGGGGCTCGCACAACGCGTGGCTACGGCAGGTGCTGTCGGAGAACCGCATCTACCTGCATCGCGATCTGGCCGCTCGACTGGGCATCCGCGACGAGGACTGGGTATGGGTGCACTCGCGCAGCGGCAGCCTCAGATGCCAGGCGCGGACCATGGCCGGCCTGAACCGCGACACCGTGTGGACCTGGAACGCAATCGGCAAGCGCGCCGGCGCATGGGCGCTGAAGCACGATGCGCCGGAATTCCGGCGTGGCTTCCTGCTGAATCACGTCATTTCGGAATACCTGCCGAAACGGAAGGATGAAATGCAGCACTCCAATTCCGATCCGCTCACCGGCCAGGCCGCCTGGTTCGATCTGACGATATCCATCGAGCCCTGCGGGTCCGAGACGCACGATGAGACCTCACCACACCCCGCAGCAAATCCGCTGCGGGTACGGTTGGCCGGGGAGAGTTCCCGATGACCATGCTTCCCGAGAGAGCGCCGGGCGCGAAGCGGCTCGGCCTGGTGATCGATCTCGACACGTGCGTCGGCTGCCATGCCTGCGCGGTCAACTGCAAGGAGTGGAACACCGGCGGAGAGGCCGGGATCCTGCCCGACTACGACAAGTACGGCCCCGAGCCCGATGGAGTGTGGTTCAACCGGATCCATTCCTATGAAACCGATGGCCAGGGGTGCTCCCGGACCGTCAACGTCCCACGCTCGTGCCTGCACTGCGAAGACGCACTGTGCGTCACGGTCTGTCCGACCGGTGCCTCCTACAAACGGGTGCAGGACGGCATTGTTCTGGTCGATACCGACAAATGCATCGGCTGTCAGCTCTGTTCCTGGGCCTGCCCGTACGGTGCGCGCGAGCTCGACGAGAAGGCGGGCGTGATGCGCAAATGCACCCTGTGCATCGACCGCATCTATGACGAACATCTGCCACCGGCGGAACGCGAGCCCGCCTGTGTCGCAACCTGCCCGTCACGGGCACGGCACTTCGGGGACCTCGCCGACCCCGACAGCAAAGTCTCGCAGCTCGTCAAGGAGCGCGGCGGTGTCGATCTGCTCGCGGGACTCGGCTATCGACCGACCAACAAGTACCTTCCGCCCCGCCGAGCGACGATCCCGACCGCACCGGTGAAGCCCCCCGCGCCCGGCGGCAAGGGCATCGGCGCGGCGCTGCTCGGCCTGCTCGACAAGGCTCTCAGCCGATGAGACCGGCTGCCTCGGTTCTGCTGCTCACCACCGCGACCGGTTTCGGGTTCGGGCTGCTGGCGTGGCTCGGGGCCTACTCGGTGCTGGGGCTGCTGCCGGGACACGCGCGGGTTCTGGTCGCCGCCGGCGTCGCCACCTCCCTGTTGTTCGCTTCGTTCGGCCTCGGCGCATCCATGTTCCATCTGGAGCGCAAGGAGCGCGCCTGGCGCGCGTTCAGCCAATGGCGCTCCTCGTGGCTGTCGCGCGAAGGCGTCGCCGCGGTGCTCACTTACCCGGTGGCCATCGCCTTCGCCGCGGTCTTCTGGCGCGACGGACCGGTCATTTGGGCGCGGCTGCTCGGCGCGGCGGCGCTCGTGGCTTCGCTCGGCACCGTGTATTGCACGGCGATGATCTACGCCAGCCTCAAGCCGATCCGCCAATGGCACAACCGGCACACCGCCGCGGATTACCTCCTCTATGCCGTCTTCTCCGGCGCGGTGCTGTTTGCGACGCTCCATACCCTGGATCTCGGAGCGCCCGGAGCAACGGCCAGCGCGGCTGCCGCCGCGGCAGCGGGCATTGCGCTCATTGCCAAACGCGCCTACTGGCGACACATCGATGCACAGACGCCGCTCGCGACGCTTGCCACCGCGATCGGCCTACCCAAGGGCATCGAAGCGCGACCGCTCGACGCGCCGCACTTCACCGAAAACTACATCCTGCGCCAGATGGGATTCGCCATCGCTCGCCGGCACGCCGTAAAGCTGCGGCGCATCGTCCTCGTCGTCGGATTTGCCCTGCCGCTGGTCTTGAGCATCCTGGCCGGGCTGACACTCGCTCCGATGACAACCACGACGCTGGCGGTCGCTTGCGCCGGGATCGGTCTGCTGCTCGAGCGCTGGCTGTTCTTCGCCGAGGCCACTCATGTGTCGGCGGTGTACTACGGCCGAAGGATTTGAGCGCACTTGCGCACCGGGCCGGAAACTCGCGATCAGGGTCGTTGCCCGAGTGCGAGGAAGATCGGGTAGCGGCGCTGCCGGCCCTGCCGTTCCCGCTCGACCGTATGCGCCGTGCGCGTGCTCACCGCGGTAAATCCCGCCGCGCGCAGCCAGCGCTCCAGAGTCTCGCGCTCGAAACCGTGGTGCTGGACCCCGGGCACATCGGGACCATGGAAGCTGCCGTCTTCCGCGTCCAAGTCCGCCAGGGCAACCCAGCCGCCGGCGGTCAGCATGGAAAAGAACGTGCGCACCAGCCCCGCAACGTCCGGGATATGGTGAAGGGCCATGCTGCTGAAGATGAGATCGAAGCGCGATGCGGGTGGCGGGCCGCCGGTCAGGTCGAGGACCTGTGTTTCGATCTTGTCCAGGCCCGCGGCGCGCGCCTTCGCCTCGAGCACCCCCAGCATGCCCGGCGACAAATCGGTTTCGAGCACATGACCCAGATGCGGCAGCAGTCTCAGCCCGACGAGTCCCGTGCCGCATCCGTACTCGAGCGCCCGCCAGTGTGGCTGCAACGGCACCGCGCCCGCGATCGCATCGGCCACCGCCTTGGCCATGTTCGCACGCATCGGCGAGTCGTCCCATTGGGCGGCAATGGCGTCGAATCGCGAACGGTTCGCGTCCTGGATCAGGCTCGTCATGAGTGTGGCGATCCTTCTCGATGGGTCAGGATATGGAAAGTAACGCTTGCGTGACTGGCGCGCAATCGGGCTTCGAGGTGCGACCGGCAACGGGGGGCCTATCTAACTCGGGCCCGCATACGGCGCAAAGCGCCAACGGCGGCACGAGGGCCGGTTTCAATGCGCCGGCGTGAACGAGAACTTCTGACCGGCCACCGCGGCCTCGTACATCAAGCCTCCTTTGGCGATGGTGAACACCGCGATACCGTTCTCGTAGTGGCCGGTGGCGATCGCGTGGCGCTCGTTGCCGCTGACCCCGGCCGCGGTCCCGGCGGTGCCGGCACTCGCCGACGCGGAGGCCGTGAGCGCCACGGCATTTACGTCTGCGCTCAGCGAGAAGTTGCCGGATTCGAACAGCTTCAGCGCCGCCGGATTCTCGAAGAACACCATCTCGCTGTATGCCTGGCCGCCGAGCTGAAAGCCGAAGCTGACCTGCGTCATGGAGGCGGTGCCGACGTACCGGCCCTGCTGATAGACCCGCCCGTCGCCATACGCCGCGCCAATGCCGAAACCGCCTTTGGCGATGGTCGGGAAGACGGCGTAGCCGTAGCAATTCTTGAAAAATTCGGCGGTTGCGCCGGCGCGCCTGAACAATGCGACCGTGTTGCTGTAACTGCCGGCGAGCGCGACCGGAGCGCTCAGCGCGAGCACGACGCACGCGAGACTTTGCCACCTGGCTGATTTCATCGAAACGACCTCCGGTGCACGGGATGCTGATTATCTCACTGCGCGCAGCCGGCGTCGATCAGGACCCGAGCCTGCGCCAGATCAAGGTTCGATTGTTCGCGGGCATTGGGCGGTCCTCCAGGAGTGTCATCCCCGATGAATGCGCCAGCGCATCTACCGCCTCGAAATCGCGAATGCCGCTGTGCGCCGCTCGCTGTTTGAGCCACGCATCGAACGCGGCATTGCTCGCGCTGGTGAAGGCGCCCTCGTATTTGAAGGGACCGTACACTGCCAACACGCCACCCTCCTCGAGGATCGCCGGCAGCGCGGCGAACAGCGCGCACACGCCCGCCCAGCTCATGATGTGCAACGTATTCGCCGTGAACACGGCATCGAATCGCGCATCGGGCCAGGGACCGAAGACATCGAGGGCGAAGGGAGGCTTCAGGTTCGGCAGCCCCGCCGCATCGATCCACAGGCGGATGCCGGCCAGATTGGCCTCGAGATCGGATGCCTGCCAGGTCAGCCCCGGCAGCGCGCTCGCAAAATGCACCGCGTGCTGTCCGGTCCCGCTGCCGATCTCGAGCACCCGGCGCCGGTCGGCGAAGTGCTGCCGCAGCACCTTAAGGATCGGACCCTGGTTGCGCTCGCAAGAGGGCGCATGGGGCTTGGCTTCGGGCATGGCGGCTCTATGATAGCCGCAGCACAGCCACGCTGTACGCCGGCGGCATTCTATGCAACACACTGGGAATCGAATGGGGATCGGCACGCGGCTGTCCAAGTTGGGCAGGATGTCCGATGAGCACTTCGGCTTCATCAATACGCCGACGTACCGGGGCTCGACGGTTCTGTTCAAGACCCTGGACGACCTCGAGCACGGCCGCGCCCGCTACACCTACGGCACCGCCGGCTCACCGACCGTGGAGAGCCTGGAAAACGCCTGGACGTCGCTCACGGGCGCCGCCGGCACCGTACTGTGCCCCTCAGGGCTTGGCGCGGTCGCGATGGCGCTCTTCAGCACACTCAAACAGGGCGACCATCTGCTCGTGCCCGACAGCGTGTACGTTCCGACTCGCGCGCTGTGCTCGGGCTTTCTGGCCCGATTCGGGATCGAAACGACCTATTACGATCCGCTGTTGGGCGGTGATCTCGAGCGGCTCGTCAGAGCCAACACGTCGACCATCTTCCTCGAGTCACCCGGCTCGCAGACCTTCGAGATACAGGACGTTCCTGGGATCACCGAATTTGCCGGGCGGCGCGGCATCAAGACGATCATCGACAATACCTGGGCTACGCCGCTGCTCTTCTGCGCCCACGAGCACGGCTGCGATTTGGCGGTGGAAGCCGGAACCAAATACC
>JAJZMI010000014.1 GCA_021798335.1 Pseudomonadota bacterium
GCCGCCGGTCACTCTTGATGACGCTCGGCATCACCAGCTCGGGAGCCTCGAAGGTCGTGAACCGCTCGCCGCAGGCCAGGCATTCGCGCCGGCGGCGAATCTGATCGCCCTCGCCGGCGAGCCGCGAATCGGTGACCTTGGTTTCGACGTGACCGCAGAACGGACAGCGCATGGCCTGTGACGTTCCGCGATCCGCAGCCGCTCAACCCTTGCCGTAGACCGGAAAGCGCGCACACAGCTGCAGCGCCCGGCCGCGCGCGCGCTCGATCACCGCCGGCTCACCCCCGGCATCGAGCACATCGGCGATCCAATCGGCCACCTGCTCGACCTCGGCCTCCATGAAACCGCGGGTCGTGGCCGCCGGCGTGCCGATGCGCAAGCCGCTGGTGATGGCCGGCGGCCGCGGATCGTTGGGCACCGCGTTCTTGTTGACCGTAATGTTGGCTTTCCCGAGGGCGGCGTCGGCATCCTTGCCCGTGATCTCGCGGCCGATGAGACTGAGCAGGAACAGGTGATTGTCGGTGCCGCCGGAGACGATGGTGTAGCCCCGGCCGGCCAAGCGGGCCGCCATAGCCCGCGCGTTGGCGAGCACCTGCCGCTGATACTGCACGAACTGCGGCTGCAGCGCCTCGAGCAACGCCACCGCCTTGGCCGCGATCACGTGCATCAGCGGCCCGCCCTGGGTGCCGGGAAAGACCAGGGAGTTGAGCTTCTTGTGAATTTCCTCGTTGGCGCGCGCCAGGATCAGCCCGCCCCGCGGTCCGCGCAGCGTCTTGTGCGTGGTGGTGGTGACCACGTCGGCGTGCGGCAGCGGATTGGGATACAGCCCGGCGGCGACCAGCCCCGCCACGTGCGCCATGTCCACCACCAGGTAGGCCCCGACACTGCGGGCAATCTCGGCGAAACGCGCCCAGTCGACGACGCGCGAGTATGCCGAGAAGCCGGCGATGATCATCTTCGGGCGATGCTCCCCGGCCAGCCGCGCAACCTGCTCATAGTCGATCTCGCCGGTATCGGGGCGGATCCCGTATTGCGCCGCGCGAAAGAATTTGCCGGAAAAGTTGACGCGCGCGCCATGGGTGAGATGCCCGCCATGATCAAGGCTCATGCCGAGGATGGCATCCCCGGGCTGCAGCAGCGCGAAATATGCCGCCGCATTCGCCTGCGAGCCCGAATGCGGCTGCACGTTCGCGTACGCGGCACCGAAGAGTTGCTTGGCCCGCTCGATGGCCAGTCGCTCGGCAACGTCGACGTACTCGCACCCGCCGTAATAGCGCCGGCCCGGATAGCCCTCCGCATACTTGTTGGTCAGGACCGACCCCTGCGCCTCGAGCACGCACGGACTGGCGTAGTTCTCCGAGGCGATGAGCTCGATGTGCTCCTCCTGCCGGCGCCGCTCGCCGTCAATGGCGTGGGCCAGCTCCGGATCGAAGCGATGGATGTCCTGGGAAGTATCGAACATGGGGATCCTCGGATCATGCGCGCGAGCCGCAATTGTACCGAAGGGGGCGCCGCGGGGCAGGTTCGCCCGCGGGCCGGCCTTGATCCGGCCGGGCGGCGCCCTATAGCCCAACGGGCGTCCCCTCGATGATAATGGGCGGGTGCCTGCCCGCACCGCCCCCGGGCAGCACTCGCCCGCCTGTTGATGGGCGGCTGGGCGGCACCGCGCTCGAAGCGCGATCCATCGCGTATTTCTCCGCGGCTCGCACCGCGGTCACATCGGCTGTTCGACGGGATTATGGCTCAATACATCTATACCATGCAGAAGGTCGGCAAGGTCGTGCCGCCCAAGCGCTTCATTCTGCGCGACATCAGCCTGTCGTTCTTTCCCGGCGCCAAGATCGGGGTGCTGGGCTTGAACGGCGCCGGCAAGTCCACGCTGCTGCGGATCATGGCCGGCCAGGACACCGAGTTCGACGGCGAAGCACGGCCGCAAAACGGCATCCGGGTCGGTTATCTGCCCCAGGAGCCGCAGCTCGACCCGGAAAAGGATGTGCGCGCCACGGTCATGGAGGGGGTCGGCGAGACGTTACAGCTGATCGAGGCGTTCAATCGCCTGAGCGACCGGTTCGCCGAGCCGATGAGCGAGGAGGAGATGAACGCGTTGCTCGAGCAGCAGGCCAAGCTGCAGGATGCGATCGATGCGGCGGACGGCTGGGAGCTGTCGCGCAAGCTCGATATCGCCGCCGATGCGCTGCGCCTGCCGCCGTGGACGGCGCAGATTGGCACCCTCTCCGGCGGCGAGAAGCGCCGGGTGGCGCTGTGCCGGCTGCTGCTGTCGGCCCCGGACATGCTCTTGCTCGATGAGCCCACCAACCACCTCGATGCCGAATCGATCGCCTGGCTCGAGCGCTATCTCGAGCAGTATCCGAGCACCGTCATCGCCGTAACCCACGATCGCTACTTTCTCGACAACGTGGCCGAGTGGATTCTCGAGCTTGACCGCGGTCATGGCATCCCCTGGCACGGCAACTACTCCTCATGGCTCGAGCAGAAGGAGCAGCGCCTGCGCATCGAGGAGCGCGAGCGCGACGCGTTGCGCAAGACCCTGGAGCACGAGCTCGAGTGGGTGCGCCAGAATCCCAAGGCACGCCAGGCAAAGAGCAAGGCGCGCCTGCAGCGCTACGAGGAGCTCGCCTCACGCGAGTTCCAGCAACGCAACGAGACCAGCGAGATCTACATCCCGCCCGGAGAGCGCCTCGGGGAGCAGGTGATCGAAGTGCGCGGCGTGCGCAAGGCCTACGGCGAGCGACTGTTGATCGATGCGCTTTCCTTCGATCTGCCGCGCGGCGGCATCGTCGGGATCATCGGCCCAAACGGCGCGGGCAAGACGACGCTACTGCGCATGCTGACGGGCGCTGAGGCGCCTGACGCGGGCGAGATCCGCATCGGACCGACCGTCAAGCTCGCATATGTCGATCAATCACGGCAGTCGCTCGATGACCGCAAGACCGTGTGGGAGGAGATTTCCGGGGGACTCGACCTGATCAAGGTGGGCAACTACGAGACACCTTCGCGCAGCTACGTCGGACGCTTCAATTTCAAGGGCACGCAACAGCAGCAAACCATCGGCGAGCTCTCCGGGGGCGAGCGCAACCGCGTACATCTCGCCAAGGTATTGCGCAGCGGCGGCAATGTGCTGCTGCTCGATGAGCCGACCAACGACCTCGACGTCGAGACGCTGCGTGCGCTCGAAGAGGCGCTGCTGAACTTCCCCGGCTGCGCGGTCGTGATCTCCCACGACCGTTGGTTCCTCGATCGCATCGCCACCCACATTCTCGCCTTCGAGGGCGACTCGCAGGTGATCTGGTTCCAAGGCAACTATCAGGAATACGTCGAGGATTTCAGGCGGCGCAAGGGCGATGCGGCCGATCAGCCACATCGCATCCGCTACAAGCCCCTGACACGCTGAGGTCATTCGCGCGCCCACGTCCCGAGCCCGCCGGCGCCGCAACACCGGCCGCGCCCGGCGCCGCTCGGGCCGGCCGCGGCCGTCTCGCCGGGCCGCGCGCCGCACCGGGGAACGCCGCATGCGCGCGCGCCGGGGCCGCTCGAGCCCCCGAGGCCGCCCCCGCACCGCCCGGCGGCCCAAATGGGTTATAATGGGCCATCGGCAGCGGCTACCACACAAAACAGTCGTCCCAGCGCCCGCCATGCCTCACATCGATACTGAAAGTCGGCTGATTCACGACCAAGGCAAGAGCCTGGTGCTCACCTGCCCGCACTGTCAGGTCGTCACGCACGTCACGGCCGCCGCCGTGCCGCGCTTTCAGGAGCTGCAGACCTACCGGCCCGCGCAGATCGGCATGGTTTTCCGCTGCGATGCCTGCCTGGCGCCGATTTTCCTGCGCTTCACGGCCCGCGCCTATGCCCCGAGCCGGGTGGAGCTGGCGCCGCAGTTCGTAGAAGTGGAGCGGGCGCGCGAGCGGTTCGATTTCACCCATCTGCCGGAGGAGATCGAAATGCTCTTCAAAGAGGCGCTGGCATGCTACAGCTGTGGCGCCTACAACGCGTTCGCCTCCATGTGCCGGCGCACGGCGCATGCGCTGTTCGCCGATCGCGGCGAGGCCGGCAAGCTCAAGCTGTTCGACCTGCTCGGGGAGGTCCGGGAGATCGCGGCGCTCGCCCCGGAGACCTTCGCCAAGATCCGCAGCATCCTCTTCGGCGGCGCCACCGACCCGCGCCCGGGCACACCCGTGCTCGAAAGTCACGAGGCCGGCGTCTTGCTCGAGGTGATGAAGGATCTGCTCTACCAGACGTACGTGCGCAAGGGGCGGCTCGAGCAGGCGCTGCTGGTGCGCCGCTTCTTCTTCGAAGAGGCGCACAACCCGCCGCGCGTATCCACGTTGCCGAGCGCCGGCTGAACGAGCCGCGCGCGTCGCTGCGGCCGGAGCGGATTATGTTAGATCCAGACGACACCGTCGTCCTGTATGAAGAGCTCGCGTTCCAGGACGTCATGCCGGTGCGCTGGGATTGCCAGCCGCCCGAGCCGGCCGCCGCCGTGGGCCTCGCCGAGCGCAATCTTCTGGTGATGCAGGCCTGGGACGCGCTGGAGGATCACGCCGTGCTCGAAAAGGCCGACGAGAATGCGCCCTTGGCGGCCGAGATCCAGCGCCTGGACCGCAAGATGACCCTGCTGCTCGCGCTCGTCGGCCAGCTGTTGGCGTTGAATCGGCCGCGGCCGGCGCCGGTGCCGCTGCGCTTCAATGCCCGCGGCGCGCTGTGGCGGCCGCTCGAGGCGGCGCCGCAGGCCGGCGCGCAGGGCATCCTCGAGATCTATCTGCACGAGTGCATCGCGCAACCGCTGCGCCTGCGCGGACGCATCACCGCCGTAGCGGCAACCGGCGAGGTGAAGGTCCACTTCGATCCGCTCGATGACGCGCTCTGCGCCGTCATCACCAAGATCACCTTCCGCCGCCACCGCCGTCAAATTGCCGGACGACATGCGCCGAACCGCGCCTCCTGAGCGCCGCGCGAGCCGCGCTCAGGCATAGGTGTCGATCAGACCGACACCGAGCGGCGCCGGCGCCGCGCTTGCCTCGCCCTGCAGGCCGCTCGCCTCGCCGCCGGCCATGGCCACCCCGCCCGGGCCGGCCCGCCCCTGACGCGGCGCATCGTGCGAGACGCCCGAGTCGGTCAGGGACAATCCCTGATTGGCGAACAAGTTGCGCAGCTCCGGCAGCGCGCGCGCGAGCGCCTGGCGGGTCTCGGGCTGGGTCGCGCCGAACCAGACGCTCGCCTGTCCCCGTTGCACGGTGATGCTCACCTGCAACGGCCCGAGATTGCGCGGCGACAGTTGCAGCGAGGCGGATTGCACACCCTGTTGGGTCATCCAGGTCAGCCGCGCCGCGAGCTGCTCGGTCCACGCGCCCGAGCCCACCGGCGCCGCGAGCGCCGGGCCGCCGGCCGAGGTGGACGGATTGCTGGCCGAGGCTTGGGTGCTCGCCACGAGCTGCGCGGCGGTCAGCGGGCCCGCGCCGCCCGGCTGGCCGACGCTCGCGGCGGCGGGGTGTCCGGCAGCAGCCGCCGGGCCAGGCATCGACTCCGCCAGAGCCGTGTGTACCGCCGCCGTAGTAGCCGCCGTCACCGCACCCGTGGACTGCCCGGCTTGCGCCACGACCACCGCGCCGGGCGCCGGCTTGCCCGCCGGGTTCGGCGCACTTGCCCGCGCCGCGACCGGCGGTGGCGCAGCACCCGCCCGATCCATCAGGGCCATCGCCACCGCGACCGGATCGGTCTTCTCGCCATGGCCGGCTTCCCGGGCCGGCACCTTGGCCGACTTTCCCGCCGTGGGGCTCGCGCGGCCGGCGGCCGGCTGCTCGGGCGTGGACAGAGACAACGCCAATGTGTGCGAAAAGTCGGCACCCGGCGGCGCGGACTCTCCGGGCTGCGCGCCCTTGCCGGGTGCGCCTTGGCCCGTCGCGCCCGTGCGGGCCGCATTCGCGCCGCCGTCGGCGGCCGGGCCACGCGGGGGTTCCCCGGGCCGCGGGGGCGCCCCGCAAGGCCGCCGCCCCTTGGTCGCCGCGGCACGCGAGGCCTCGGTGCCGCCGGGCCGAGTCGTGCGGCTCGAGCCGCCTTGGCGGTAGACCGGTCCGTTCCCGGGGCCGCCAGCGCCGTCCGTGGGCGATTCGCCCGCGACCGCAGCCCCGAGCGCCGCGGAGGGCGCCGGCGAGACACCCGGCACGGAGGGGGACACACTCACGCTTCGCAAAGGTTCAGTTGACACGAATGGATCTCCCGCGGCGCCACTGCTGTTGTGAACGTTCGTCCGTCTCGTGCTGCTCGCGCCGCTCCTCGGCGCCACGCTCCTCGGCGCGCCAATGCTCGGCCAGGGTGTCGATCTGAGCGGCGCGCCGGGCGGCGCCGCGCCAATTTTCCAGCTCGCTGGTGCGCAGCAGTTCCGCCTGGCCGAGCAGCTGACTCTGATGCTGCAGCGCCTCATCGAGCCGGCTCAAGAAAACCCGGTACTCGCGCACCCCGGCGCCGTCGAGACCGGCCTGCGCCCGGCGCTGGAAGTCCTGCAGATACGTGGCCCGATACGTCTCGAGCTCACGGAGCCGGGCGCGGGTGTCGCGCACGCGCTGCTCGCACAGCGCAAGCGCCTGGGCCTTGCGCCGCTCGAGATCGCCGACCACGCGTTGAACCAGCGCGATACGTTGAGTTTTTTTCATGGGTTGCCTTCCGCGAGCAGACCGTCGAGCGCCGCGAGGCTCGATACGAGATCGACGCGCTCGCGCATATCCTGCTGGAGAAACTGTTGCACGCCCGGCCAGAGCCGGATTGCCTGATCGACCCGCGGGTCGCTGCCGCGCTGGTACGCTCCGATCGCCACCAGGTCGCGGTGCTGCTGATAGGTCGAGAGAATCTGGCGGAACTGGCGCGCGGCGGCGAAATGTCCCGGCAACACGATCTCGTTCATGGCGCGGCTGACCGACGCCTCGATGTCGATGGCCGGATAATGGCCGCTTTCGGCGATCCGCCGGGACAACACGATGTGCCCGTCGAGAATGGCGCGGGCCGCATCGGCGATCGGATCGTTCTGATCGTCACCCTCGGCGAGCACGGTGTAGAAGGCGGTGATCGAGCCGGCGCCCTCGGCGCCGTTGCCGGCCCGCTCCACCAATTGCGGCAAGCGCGCGAACACCGAGGGCGGATAGCCCTTGGTGGCGGGCGCCTCGCCGATCGCCAGCGCGATCTCGCGCTGCGCCTGCGCGAAGCGGGTCAGGGAATCCATGAGCAACAGCACGCTCGCGCCCCGATCGCGGAAATACTCGGCGATCGCCGTGGCGAGCCAGGCCCCGCGCAGGCGCATCAGGGGCGGGGCGTCGGCGGGGGCCGCCACCACCACCGCCCGCGTGCGATCCTCGGGACCGAGGATACGCTCGACGAATTCCTTGACCTCGCGGCCACGCTCGCCGATCAGGCCGACCACGATGACCTGCGCACTGGTGAAGCGCGCCATCATGCCGAGCAGCACGCTCTTGCCGACGCCGCTGCCGGCGAACAATCCGACACGTTGCCCGCGGCCGATCGTCAGCACGGCGTTGATCGCCCGGATTCCGACATCGAGCGGCTCGCTGATCGGCTGGCGCGAGAGTGGATTGATCGGGCGCCCGGCCAGGCGGACGGTCTCGGCGCAGGCAATCGGTCCAAGTCCATCGAGTGGCTGGCCGGAGCCATCGACGATGCGTCCGAGCAGCTCCGGCCCGACGTGCACCGTCCCGGCGCGCGGGCGCGGAATGACGCGTGCGTTCGGACCGAGTCCGTGCGCGTCTCCGGCCGGCATCAAATACAGACGATCACCCGAGAAGCCGACCACTTCGGACTCGATGCGCGCGCCGTCGCCGGTGAGCACGTCACAGTAATCGCCGACCGCGGCCTGGCAGCCAGCCGCCTCGAGCGTCAGGCCCACCATGCGGGTGAGCGCACCCTCGAGCGGCGGCGGCGCCGTGCGCTCGACCGCCAAGCGGCTGCGGCGCAGCCCGGCGCGCCAGAGCGCCGCGCGGTTGAGTTGCGGCAATTCGTTCACGGCGAATTGCGCGCACCGGCGCGCAGATCCCCGAGCGCACTGGCGGTAATGGCCGCGACCCGGCTCTCGAACAACGCATCCACGCGCGAGAACTCGCTCTGCACGAGGCAGCCTCCCCGCGCGAGCGTCGCGTCCTCCACGATCGCCCAATGCCGCTCGCCGGCGGCCGGCTCCAGATGCTCCCGCACCGCCGCGGCATCCTCCGGGTGCAGCAGGACGCGCACTTCGCGCGCGGCGGCCGGCAGCTGCGTGAGCGATTCGCGCACGATGGCGATGACTTGGGCCGGCTCGTGGTGCAGCTCGCGCCGCGCCAGTTGCTTGCCCACCGCCAGCGCCAGACGAACCAGCTCCGCTTCGAGCTCCGCGTCGATCTCGGCGAGCGGACCGGCAAGCGCGCCAAGCACGGCGTCGAGCCGCCGCGCACGCTCATCCAGCGCCGCGAGGCGCGCCTGGACAGCGCTTTCCCCGCGGGCAAGACCGGCCTCATAGCCGCGCGTCTCGGCCTGTTGCAATGCCTTGTGCAGCTCGCTCACCTCGGGGCGCGGCGCCGCCCCGAGGCCAACCACCGGCCCGCTCACCTGGGGCAGCTGCCAGCGCTCGATCCGCGCAGCACCCGCGCGCACGGCGGGCGGCTCAGACATACTGCTCGCCCTTGCCGCCGATAGCGATCGCGCCGCTCTCGGCGAGCTTGCGCGCCACTTTCAGGATCTCCTTCTGCGCCTCCTCGACTTCCGAGAGACGCACCGGCCCCTTGGCCTCCAGGTCGTCCTTGAGCATCTCGGCGGCGCGCTGCGACATGTTCTTGAAAATCTTCTCCTTCAGCGCCTCGTCGGTGCCCTTCAGCGCCAACAGCAACTGATCGCTGGCGACCTGCCGCAGCAGCTCCTGCATGCTCCGGTCGTCGAGATCGATCAGGTTGTCGAACACGAAAATCAGCTCCTCGATGCGCGCCGCGAGCGCCTCATCGCTCTTGGCCACCTGTTCCATCAGCAGGCTCTCCTGGCTGGGCTCGAGGAAATTGATGATGTTGGCCACCGCTTTGGCGCCGCCGAGCACCGAGGTCTTGCCGGTCGACTTGCCGGCAAACTGCTTCTCGATGATGTCGTCGAGCTCCGAGAGCGCGTTCGGCTGTACTCCATCGAGCAACGCGATGCGCGTGACCACCTCCGGGCGAACCGACTCGGGCAGCAGGGTCAGCACTTCGGCCGCCTGGTCCGCTTCGAGATAGGCGAGCACGATGGCGATGATCTGCGGATGCTCCTGGCGGACCAGTTCGGCCACCGCCCGCGAATCCATCCACTTCAGCGCCTCCAGGCCCTTGCTGCTACGGCCGATGTTGATCCGGTCGATGACGCTCTCGGCCTTGCCCGCGCCGAGCGCATCGACCAGGACCTTGCGCAGAAACTCATCCGCTCCCACGCCGACCGAGGTCTGGGTCTCGACACTCGAGGTGAACTCCGCAATCACGCCCTGCACTTCCTCGAGCGAGACATTGGTCAGGTTCGCCATGGCCGCCCCGACGCGCTGCACCTCCTTGGCCCCCATGTGTTTGAGCACCTGCGCCGCCTCGTGCTCCCCGAGCGTGAGCAGCAGGATCGCGGCCCGCTCGGTGCCACTGCGGCTCAAGCCTCTTGTGCCGCGCTCACTCATCGTTCCCTACCCAGCCGCGCACCACCTGCGCGACGCGCTTGGGATCCTGGCCAACCATGGCGCGTGCGTTGGCGAGCTGCTGGTCGTGCGAGAGCTCCTTGACGACCGCATCCTTCTGCGCCTGGGGCGAGCCGTCCGGCAGCGCCGCGTGAACGAGCTGCGCGGGCGCGGCGGCAGTCGCGAGGAGCGAGCGCACCAGGGGCCGCAGCACCGCCAACACCAGCGCTAGCACTCCGATCAGGCCGACGACGACTTTCATCAGCGTCAGGAACAGCGGGCGCTGCCAGATGGGCGGACGCACGAACCGGCCGCCCGAGGCGCTCGGCAGCTCGAGCGGCTCATTGACGACGCTCACGGTGTCGCCACGGGCCGCGTTAAATCCCACCGCATCCTTGACCAGCTGCGTCACCCGCGCGAGTTCCGCCGCCGAGAGCGGCACCTGCGTGATCTTGCCGCCGGCCGCCTTGACCGGACGATAGCCGAGCAGTACCGCCACGGACAGGCGGCGGATCTGCCCCGGCGGCCGGCGCGAATAGTCGAGCGTACGATCGATCTCGTAATTTTTCGTCACGTTGCTCGATAGCACGTGACCACCGACGCCGACGCCACCGACCGTCTTCAGCGCCGGTTTCGCCGCGGCCGGGGCCGGCGCACCCGTCTTGCCGAGGGCGGGCTTGGCGGCGGCGCCGGCCGCCGCGGCGGCTGGCTTGCCCTTCGCCGGGCTTGCGAGCGCGCCCGGCACCGGCGGCTCGTTGGAAAGCGAGCCGGGCACCCCGCCCGCCCCCCCCGCCCCGCTGCTCTGCTCGGAGATCTGCTCGCTGCGCACGATCTGGCTGTGCGGCTTGTAGAGCTCGCGCGCCTGCTCGCGGCTCGCCGTGCTGAGGGC
>JAJZMI010000115.1 GCA_021798335.1 Pseudomonadota bacterium
CGAGCCATCCCGACAGCGGGGTCGCGATCGCCGCCGCGACGATGTACGAGGTGAGCACCCAGTCCATCTGCACCAGCGTCGCCCCCATGCTGCCGCCGATGTGCGGCAGCGCAACGTTGGCGATCGTAATGTCAACCGACTGCAGGATGGTCGCGAGGGTCACCGCGATGGTGATCGGAATGCGATGCGGATGGGCGCTGTCGGCGGCGTGATCCATGATGCGGGAAGGGCGCTCGGTCCTTCGACTCAGCCGCGCGCGGACCCGGCGCCGGGCCCGGACTGCGTGTCGATCGTCACCTCGGCGCTCAACCCCGAGCGCACCGGCGGCGGCGTCCCGGTCAGCCGCAGCCGCACGTCGAGGCGTTGCACCACCTTGACCCAATTGCCCGTCGCATTCTGCGGCGGCAAGATCGCGAATTGCGCACCGGTGCCGGGCGTGATGCTCGCCACGACCGCGTGGAACGTCCGGCCCGGATAGTCATCGATGGTCACCGTGGCCTTCTCGCCCGGACGGACCTTGGCGAGAACGTCTTCCTTGTAGTCCGCCGCGATCCACACGTCGTGGGTCGAGACCAGCACGAATGCCTTGGTGGCACGTGGCAGATAATCGCCAACCTGCAGGTGCTGCACTTCAGTCACGATGCCGGCCATGGGAGCGCGCACGGTGGTATAGGACAGCTCGAGCCGCGCGCGATTGAGCGCGGCCCGCGCCTCGGCAACCTGCGGATGCTGATCGAGGGGAATGTCCGGACTGCCGCCGAGCCGGGCGAGCACTGCCTCGATCCGCTGCTTGGCGCCCGCAACCGCCTGGCGCGACTGCTGCAGAGCCAACTGCGCGCGGTCGTATCGGGATTTCGAGGAAACGCCGATCTTGAGCAGCCGCACCTGGCGACGATATTCCCGCTGCGCGTAGGCCTGCCGGCTGCGGCTGGAGGCGAGTGCGGCCTCATCGGCCCGGTAATCTGCCTCGAGCGACTCGACGGCGAGCCGCGCGGCGGCGAGGCGTGCCCGCGCGGCCTGGACGGCAATCAGGAACGGACGGTCATCGAGCCGCAAGAGCACCTGGCCGCGCCGCACCGGCTCGTTGTCGTGCACATAGCGCGCGACCACGCGGCCGGAGACATCGGCACTGATGGCCACTTGGGCCGCGCGCAGATAGGCATCCTCGGTCGACACATAACGGCCGCTGGTCAGGTAGACATAAAGGGCGGCCCCGATCGCCAGCAGCGGCACGCCCCACAGCAGCACCGGACGCAACCGCGCGCGCAGCGGGCGCGCGGTCGGATTCGCCGCGGACACCGGCTCGCCGCCCTGTGCGGAATCATTCATCGTTCGCTCCTGGCGGCCTTGCCGCCGACACCGGCGTCCCCCGACTCGCCCGGCAGCGGCGGCAGCGCGCTCAGGTTTGCGTGCACGCGCTCGAGCAACGCCACGAGCTGCGCGCGCTCCTCTGCCGACAGACCCTGCAGCATCTCCGCGCGCGTCTCGCCGATGAGCTGCCAGATCTGCTCGAGCACGGTTGCCGCCGCGGCGGTGAGCCACACCGTGTGCGCGCGCCGATCGGCCGGATCGAAGCTCCGCCGCACCCAGCCGTCCGCCTCCATGCGATCGAGGATGCGCACCAGGGTCATCGGATCGAGCTCCGCGAGTTCAGCCAGGCGCTTCTGACACACGCCCTCGTTGCTCTGCAGGAGAATCAACACCCGGCACTGCGGCAGGGTGAGCGCGAAACGCTGCGCCCGCTCCTCGAAACGCCGCGTATAGCGGCGGCTCACGTCCTTCAACAGGAAGCCCAGCTGGCGGAAACGATCGGGGGTCATCTGCGACCCATTATGGTGAATTGTATATTATCACTTTGTATATGATATCAGTTGATAGTATCGACACAATACCCCGGACGGCGGTGCGGCAAGTACACTTAAGGAGAGGAGAACCCACCTCGGGAGCGTGCCATGGCCAATGGCTGGGCCGGCGACGGCGCCGTGAATGAACAAATCGACGCGACGGTGACCGACGGCATCAGCCGGGCCCGCAGCCGTCTGCCGCAGGGAGCGGGTCTGACGCACTGCGAGCAATGCGGCGAGCCCATCGCGGCCGAGCGCCGCCGGGCTCTCCCGGGCGTGCGCCTCTGTCTGGCCTGCCAGATGCTCGCCGACCGCGATGATCCGGGCTCGAGCGGCTACAATCGCCGCGCAAGCAAGGACAGTCAGCTGCGTTGAGCGCCGCGCGCACCGGCGCGGCCGCATGCGGCGCAAGGGCATCATCATTGCCGCGTGCGCACGCGGCCACAGGCTCGGTCGCGTCCGCGCGGTGTTGCGGGTCGGCGGCGCACCCTGAATTGAGGCGCTAGGATGACTCCGCCGCGGCACGCGCGAGTGTCTCCTCCAGCGACTCGCCCGCGCCGCGCAATGCTGCAAGCTCCTCGGCCGACCAGACCCGCACGAGGCGCCCGGCAATCATCAGGCCGACCTGGCTCGCATGGCGCTCGAGGACATCGAGCGCGTGCGTAGCGAGCAGGATCGAGCTGTGGCCGGCCTCGACCCGAGCGTGCAAGTGCCGCTTCAGGCATGCCGCGCTCGAGGGATCGAGCCCATTGAATGCCTCATCGAGCACGATCAGGCGCGGCGCGCCGATCAGCGCCTGCAGCACCGCAAGCTTCTGTCGCGTCCCGAGCGAGTAGGTGTCCACGTACTGATCGAGGAGCGGCATGACCGCGAAGCGCTCCGCCAACTCCAGCACTTCGGCATCGATGCTCCGCGTTCCCTTCGCCGCTGCATAGACCTCCAGACACTGCCGTCCGGTCAGCAGACCCGGCAACCGCTCCGGTGCACAGGCGAAGCCGAGCATGCTCTTGGCGGTGCGCGCATCGGTCGCGAGCGACACCCCGCCGAGTTCGATCCGGCCCGCCCAGGGCCGCAACAATCCTGCGATGCAGTACAGCAGCGTCGACTTGCCGCTGCCGTTGGGACCGAGCAGCACGTACCACTGGCCAAGGCCGACCTCGATGCTCACCTCGCGCAGTACCGGGTGCGCGCCGTAGCCGGCGCTCAATCCGCTGACGCGCAGCACCGGGGCCGTGGAACGCGCCGCGGCGCCGCTCATCCGCGCCACCGGAATACCGCGCGCTCCGCCTTGGAGCGGGCACGCAATGCCAGCGCGCTCACGGCCACGCCGAGCCCACCGGCCACGGCAAGCCAGAGCGCGGCGGCCAGCGCGCTGATGCGCGCCGGCGTCGCACCGCCGAGCGCATACGTCAAAACGATCAACACGGCGCACGCGGCGGCGGTCGCGCCCAGCGACCGCCGGCAGAACGCGATCGCAAAGCGCACCGGCCCGAGGGATGTCGGCGCGAGCCACCAGGATGCGGGGAAAGCGGTGCGCACGAGCGCGCGCAGCAGGTTCAACAAGTGCAGGATCAACAGCCAGACGAACACACTCGCCAGGACGTGCCCGACCGGCTCGTTCATGGGCACCGCCAACAACAGCAGCCAGAGGCTGTGCGCCCGGATACTCGGTCGATCCCTGAAGCGCGCCTCGGCGAGCGGCCAGCCCCCAAGCGGCGCCAACATCGCGCGGGTGGCCCACCCCGACCGCGCAGGCTCGCTCGGCGAATAACGCGAGCGCCGCCGCACCCGCGCGGCGCAGCGGCCGCGGCGCACGCGCCACTCGCGCGCCGCGGCGACTGCGGCGGCAAGCGCCACGCCGATCACCGCGCCGGCGGCAGCGGCCATGATGATGCGGGCGGGCATCCAAGCCGGCAGCCGCGCCAGAGTCGAGGCCAGCGCGAGCCACACGGCCCCCGCGAGCCCGAGCGCCACGGGTCCGCTCGCCGCCCGGACCATCGCCGGCACATCATTCGGAAGCGCACCAGGCCAGCGGCGGTGAGCCACGCGCGCGAGCCGCCGGTGACGCCGCG
Source organism: Pseudomonadota bacterium (assembly GCA_021798335.1). GTDB lineage: Bacteria > Pseudomonadota > Gammaproteobacteria > Steroidobacterales > Steroidobacteraceae > 13-2-20CM-66-19. The sequence goes on from JAJZMI010000115.1 coordinate 3,917, forward strand.
CCACCAACACGGTCGCAATCAAGGCCGAGATCACCAGCACGAGCCGCGGCTCGCGGGCGGCGGACCCGATCGCCCGCGCCACGGCCTGCACGCGACCGAGCATCGCAAGTGCGGCGAGCGCGCCGAGCGCGACAGGTCCGACAAGCGGCCAGCGCCGCAGAACATTGCGCCCGATCAGCCACGCGAGGCGAACCGACGGCCGCGCATCGAGCCAGGATCCTACGGCGTTGCGCATGGCGCGTCACACCGAAGGGAATCACCCGCACAACAGGACCGTTCGGCGCCTGCGGCGCACCCGCGCCCCGGCCCGGCGATGCGGCTGACCCGCCTTCGGCACGAGATGCCGGCCCGATCATGAACGGCGCCCTCCATTGCCGCTGACATCAGCACCTCACTGCCGAAGGACGCGCATCGGGACATCGGGGCGCGCGGCGCCCGGGCTGGCTCGCATCCTCCTTGCCGTAGTCTCATTCGATCGATCCGGAGTGCCCTCGCCGCGCGGGCTCGCATGCGCCGCGGCCGGAATTGTCCCGCGCCATGCGGCGAAAACGCAAGCGCCGACGGCGCCTGCGCCCAGGGACGTGCGCAGTTTCGCCGGCACGGCACCGTGTTGCCGGCATGGCGGCGCACCGATGCACGCGCCGCTCCCGGGGTCCTCACGCGCGCCGGCGCATCGCCTCGAATACCGCGAGGGCGCGCTTGCGAGCCTCACTGTGCAGGACGATGGGGCGCGGGTAGCTCTCGCCCAGTCTGATGCCGGCGGCCGCCAACACCGGGGCCGCGGCGGTCCATGGTTCGTGGATGAGCGGCGCTGCCAGCGAGCGCAGCTCCGGAATCCATTTGCGCAGATACGCCCCGTCGGGATCGAACCGCCGGCTCTGCGCGACCGGATTGAAGATGCGAAAATACGGCGCGGCATCAACACCGCAACCGCTCACCCACTGCCAGTTGAGCGCATTGTTCGCCCTGTCGGCATCGACGAGCGTGTCCCAGAACCACGCTTCACCCCGCTGCCAGGGAATGAGCAGGTCTTTGACGAGAAACGATCCGACGATCATGCGCAGGCGATTGTGCAGCCAGCCGGTCTGCCACAGCTCGCGCATGCCGGCATCGACGATCGGATACCCCGTGCGCCCGTGCCGCCAGGCATCGAGCGCGCGCGCATCGTCGCGCCACTTGAATGCAGCGAATTCCGGGCGCAAGGGCCGCACGGGCAGATCGGGGAAATGATGCAGCGTGTAACGCGCGAACTCGCGCCAACCGAGCTCGCGCAGAAAGCCCGCACCGGTGAGTTCGGTCCGTCCTCCCGCCGGTCCGCGCAGGAACGCGTGCCAGACCTGTCGCGCACTGATCTCCCCGAAGCGCAGGTGCGGCGAGAGGCGTGAAGTGCCCTCGAGCGCCGGAAAATCACGGGTGCCGCGATAGTCGGCCGATTGCCCGCGCAGGAAGGCGCGCAGCCGAGCCGCCGCGCCGCGCTCCCCGGGCAGCCACAGGCGCACGAACTGCGCGTCCCAGCCCGTGCGCGGCAACAGACCCCACGCCTCGATGCGCTCGCCCGCCACCGGAGCGCCGTAACCCGGCAATGCACGCGGCGCGGACAGTGGCGCGGTCGGCTCCAGGCGCTGCAGGCGATTCCAGAACGGCGTGAAGATCCGAAACGGCCCGCCGCCGCCAGTAAGGAGCGCATCCGGCTCGGCGAGCATGCCCCCGGCGTAGCGCTCGAAGGCGACGCCGGCGGGGCGCAGCGCGCGCTCCAGGGCCGCATCCGCCGCGTCGAGGAACGGATCGTAGGTGCGATTGCAGAGGATGCGCGCCGCGCCCGTCGAGGCGATCAGATCCTGCAGCACATCAACCGCGCGCCCGCTGCGCAGCAGCAGCCTCGGCGCCGGGCCGACACCGGTCCCGAGCGCATCGAACGAAGCGGTCAAGGCGATCAGGCTGTGGTGCAGCCACCACCGGGCGGCGCCCCCGAGCGCGCGGCCGCCGCTCGGGCCGTCATCGAGGATGTACAGCGGTATGACCGGCCGAGCGGATGCGGCCACCGCGGCAAGCGCCGGATTGTCGCGCAGACGCAGATCGTTGCGCAGCCACACCACCACCGGGGGTGCCGCCGGATCGGACGATATACGTGATTTACGCATGAGCATGAGCCTCGGCGAGCGCGGTCCGAACCCGGATGGTCGTAGCGCCTCGCACGCCGCGTGCAAAGATCGTCCGGCCCTCTCGGGAGCAACGGCCTCTGCTATAGTAATGGCGGATTCAGCGCAAACGCCGCCGGGTCGGCGCGCACCGCCCGTTCCTTCGGGGAGAATCAACGCGCATGAACAGTCAGCCTCCGCAGCACGACAGTCTGCCCGCAGCGTTCGATCGCAACCTCGGCAATATCACGTATGGCTTGTACTGTGGCGCCATCGTCTTCCCGGTGCTCGCCGTCGCCGCCTTGATCATCGACTACATCAAGCGGCCCGAGGTCCGCGGCACGCTCCTGGACAGTCATTTCAACTGGCAGATCCGCACCTTCTGGTTCACGCTGCTGTGGACCGTGATCGGCGGCGTGCTCTGCCTGGTTTTCATCGGCTGGGTGGTGCTCGCCGCGGCCGGCGTCTGGTACATCTACCGCGTGGTGAAAGGCTGGCTGCGTCTGAGCGAGGGCCGATCCGTCCCGTAGGGGATCGGTCAGAACAACACTCCGAGCCCCGCGCCCGTGTAATTCGTGAAGCCGCCGAGGTTCCCCTGGACGCTCACGCCCTCTTCCAGATCCACCTCGAAATTACGGTTGATGAGATACTGAATGCCACCGTCCGCGTCGGTTCCCCAGCCTTGATCGTATCCCGACGAGGACTGCGCGTAGATCTCCCCATAGAACTGGAAGCGCGGATTCCACAGCCAGGTCACCACCAGGTCGGGATTGAAGCTCGTGTAGCGCTGCCCGCCCGCGAGGGTGGGCTCGGTCTGCGACGAGACCCCCATCTGGAACGACACGCCGAGCGGACCGTTGGTGCTGTAGCTGACGATCGCGTTGGCCGCGCCCCCGACCCCATTGCTGCCGAACTGCGCGTCGCCCGAGGGAAGCGTCGCCAGCGCCTCGGCGGTCCATTGCCAATGTTGGGTCGTGCCGAGCACGTGCTTGAAGCCGATGGTCGTGGCGCCGAAGCCGCTCATCGCCGGCGGCTGGCCATTGACCGACAGATATTGATAATTCGGCGGCAGCCAGACGAACTCCGACTGGTCCGGCAAGCCGAATCGCAGCTCGAGATTGGGCAGCGTATCGACGACCCCGCCGAGCAGGCCGGGCAGATTGCCGGCCGTGACGCCCGCCTCCAGCACCGCTTTGCCGTCCGGCACCACACAGCTGGAATCGGCGATCGTGGGGCGATCGAGCAGACCGAGCAGGCCCGAGGGACCTGCGCAGGGATTGAGCACGTTGCTCGCGCGCGCCGCAGGGCAAAACACTGGCGCGAGCGCGGCCAGTCCCAGAAGAATCACACCATACTGCTTATTCAAGCGCTGTCCTCCTGCGTTTGAATCAGCGGGGAATGGTGTCGACGCCTGCGCGCGCACCCCGCCGACCGTGCCGCCTCGGCAAGGCTCGCGGGCTGTCAAATCACCGTCATGGGAATGCCGGCGAGGTAGTCCCGCTTGCCGATCTCGACGCCGCAATGGCGAAGAATGCCGTATGTCATGCTGATGTGAAAGTAGAAATTCGGCAGCACGAAATGATTGAGGTAGTCCGCCCCGCGCATGCGCCCTTGATTGTCGCGGCCCAGCGGGAACATGACCTCGCGGTCCGCCGCGGCGTCGATCGCGCCCGCCGGCAGCGTCTTCACGAAGGCAATCGTCCGGGCGATGCGCGCCTTGAGCTGCTCGAAGGTCTGCTCGGTGTCCTCGTGCTTCGGCGGCTCGACGCCGGCGAGGCGCGCGCCGCCATTCTTCGCCGAATCGCACGCAATCTGCACCTGCCGGGTCAGCGGAAACATGTCCGGATACAGGCGCGCCTGCAGCAGCACCGCCGGGTCGATCTTCTTCGCCGCAGCGTATGCCTCCGCCTTATCGAGCAATCCCGAGAGCGCGTTGAGACCGATCTGGAAACTAGGTATGGCTGCGCTCGACATGGACATGAGCATGCCTCGTTGCAAGTGTTCGGACCATGCGGCCATTAGACCAGCAGGGCCGCTGACGGGTCAACGATCCGCCGCGCGCCGCTGACCCGAGCCGCTCGGGGCGATCCCGTTCATGCTTGCGAGCGCATCCGACCGGCGGCCCGAGGAACCGAATCATCCATCGCGGCGCGGCATCCCATCCGCTACGGCACTGTCACTCCCGTGGCCTGGCAGGCAGGCGCCTGAACGATGCCGCTCGGATGCTTGCGCTCGGTGGCGAGCGCGCGGTGCGCTCGCGCAAACCCCGGATCTGCGCGTACCGGGAGCCGCCGGCATTTGCCGACGAGTTCCGCGAGCCCGCCCTCGTGCGGCGCGGCTGCGCCCGTCCAGCCGGCGTCGCTCGGGATCGGGCCTGGCACCGGGCCCGCGGCTCGATGCGCTCATCGGCGAGCGCATCGAGCAGAAACTGCGCGCGCCCGCCCCCGGATGGGCCCTCCCAGGGCCACCGATCGAACCCGTGGTCATCCACCTCGATGCCACACAATTTCCGGCGACCGGCGATGCCGCGCATCTGCTAGCCTTCGTTGCACGAGCGCGCGATCTGCCACGGACGCAGCCTCCCGTTCGCAAAGCGCCGGCCGCTCATGCAGGTCATCGCGCACCGAGCGGCCCTCGAGCGCCGTCCGCCGGCGCTCGAAGTGCCGCTCGCCGATGAGCCCACCCTTGCCTTTGCGGCCGGTAAGGATAAATTGTCCGCGGCGGACTCGGCCAACAGGCTGCAAAGGAGCCTCTGCGGAGCCTTGAAATTGCGAACGCCGCAAACCACTCGAACCGGCAGTGTGCATGCGCAGGAGTCCCGATCTGACGATCGTATGCCCGCATGTGCACCCCTCTCGACAGCGCTTGAGCGATAACCGCGACCATGGTGAGCACTCAGACTGCGCCGATTGACGATCGCGATGTCATACCGTCCACGCTGCATCACCCTGGAGCGGCACGGTTTTGGCTAGCGGTCGTGTTGACCGGTATCGCCACCGGAATTGGCGCCGCAATACTCACGAGCATCCTCGAGGTTGTACAGTACGTCTCATGGGGTGGGTCGCCGACCAATGTGCTCGAGGCCGCTCAGCACGCCACCCCGTGGCGACATATCCTCGTTCTCCTCGGCGCCGCACTGGTCACCGGCGTGGGACAGAAGCTGCTGAAGCGTCTCTCCAGTGGCAACGGCATCGATACGACCCAGGCCATCTGGTTCCAGGCCGGTCGAATGCCGACGCTGCTGACTTTGGGCAGTGCGCTGCTGTCGGTGATCATCGTCGGCATGGGAGTGTCGCTCGGCCGAGAAGGCGCGCCCAAACAGGCCGGGGCGGTGTTCGCCAATCTCGTGTCCGACAGGGAAGGGCTGCCGGATGAGCAGCGCCGCCTCCTGGTGGCGTGCGGCGCCGGAGCCGGCATGGGCGCGGCGTACGGCGTTCCGCTGGGCGGGGCGCTGTTTGCGCTGGAGGTGATGCGCGGCAAGCTGGCCCTGCGGTACGTCTTGCCCGCGCTGTTCACGTCACTGATCGCGGTGGGAGTCTCCTGGCTCGCCCTGCCCGATGCGCCGACCTACGTCATTCCGTCATATGCAATATCCGCCTCGGTCATGTTGTGGGCGTTGTTCGCAGGTCCGATCGCGGGCCTGGCGTCCGTCGGATATGTACGCATGGTTACCTGGGCCGATCGCCACAGACCGCAGGGCTGGCAGCGATACACGCTGCCTGTGCTCATCATGACCTCGCTCGGCGTCGTCTCGATCTGGTTTCCGCAAATTCTCGGCAACGGCAAGGACGTGTCGGAGCTGGCGTTCACCGGCAAAGTTGCCCCGGCACTTTTCCTGACCCTGCTGCTGTTGAAACCCGCCGCAACGCTCCTGTGCATGCGCAGCGGCGCGCCGGGCGGCATGTTTACGCCGTCTCTGACGGCCGGCGCGATGTTGGGCGGTGTTCTGGGACACGCCTGGTCGTATTTATGGCCCGGAGTTCCGCCAGGCTTGTGCGCCCTGCTTGGCGCGGGCGCGGTGCTGGCGGCGACGACCCAGGGCCCGATCTCCGCAGTCGTACTGATGCTGGAGCTGACGGGCCGGGATCGCTCCTTTGTTCTCCCGCTCTTGCTGATTGTTTTCACCGCGACCCTCGTGTCGCGATCGATCGAGCCCAGATCAATCTACGACGCGCGCCTGAGCGATGCACAGCTTCGGGAGCGGCAGCGCCTGCGCGACCTCCCGCCTCACTAGCCGCATGACACGCAACTACAGCCTCTCGAGCCGCTCGACAGCGAAGTGCCGGCACCACCCGGCTGGAATCGGCGGCCGTGGGGCGATCGAGCAGACCGAGCAGGCCCGAGGGGCCTGCGCAGGGAGCGACCACGTTGGCGGCACGCGCCGCAGGACAGCGCACCGGCGCGAGCGCGGCCAGCCCGGGAAGCGACACGCCATACCGCTGATTCAAGCGCCGTCCTGCTGCATTTGAATCAG
>JAJZMI010000156.1 GCA_021798335.1 Pseudomonadota bacterium
CTCCGGTCGGCGAGGATTGGCGCGCCACGGCCGCATCCGGGACGCTGCGCCAGCGCGCGCGGCTGCTGGCCGCGACGCGGGCGTTCTTCGCGGCGCGCGGCGTGCTCGAGGTGGACACGCCCCTGGTAGTCAACGCTGCGGTGAGCGACGTGCATCTGCACTCGGCGCGCGTGACCTTCGTCAACGAGCCGCGGCCGTTCTATCTGCACACCTCGCCGGAATACGCGATGAAACGCCTGCTTGCCGGCGGCTCGGGTGACATCTATCAGATCTGCCACGTGGTGCGCGCTCTGGAGCGCGGCCGCCTGCACAATCCGGAATTCACCCTCGTCGAGTGGTATCGGCTCGGCTGGACGCTGCAGGAATTGATCGCGGAGGTCGATGCCCTGGTGCGCGCGCTGCTCGGTCCACGCGCCGAGGGCCGGCCGCTGCAGCGGCTGAGCTATCGGGAGGCGTTCCTCGAGCATCTCGCGCTCGATCCGTTCGCGGCCTCGGACCCACAGCTCGCCGCCGCGGCACGCGCGGCCGGCTTTGCCGGCCCGCCCGGCGAGCGCGACGAGTTGCTCGAGCTGCTCATGGGCACATGCGTCGGACCGCAGCTCGGCCAGTCGGCCCTGACGTTCGTGCACGGCTACCCCGCCAGTCAGGCGGCGCTCGCCCGGTTGGATCCGGCCGACCCACGCACCGCGCTGCGCTTCGAGCTGTACTGCGACGGTGTGGAGCTCGCCAACGGCTTTCACGAGCTCGCCGACCCCGCCGAGCAGCGCGCGCGCTTCGGACGCGATCTGGCGGCGCGGCGCCGCCTCGGGCTCGAGTGCGCCGCCCTCGACGAGCGGCTGCTGGCGGCACTCGAGTCCGGGCTGCCCGATTGCTGCGGCGTCGCGCTGGGATTCGACCGCACCGTCATGCTGGCCGTGGGCGCCGGCAGCATCGACTCGGTTCTGGCATTTCCCACCGAGCGCGCCTGAGACCGGAGCGAACCGCATGTACGACTCGAGCACCCAGTTTGATTTCCGCGACCCGCACACCGGCTATTCCCAGCTCGCCGAGGCGCTCGGCGCACTGCTCGCGGGCGAGCACGACCCGATCGCAAACGCGGCCAACACCGCGGCGTTGTTGTTCGCGGCCCTGCCGCAGATCAACTGGGCGGGATTTTACTTTCTGCGCGGCCGGGAGCTGGTGGTGGGCCCGTTTCAGGGCAAACCCGCCTGCGTGCGCATCCCGCTCGGCCGTGGCGTGTGCGGCGCCGCCGCCGAGCGGCGCGCCACGATCGTCGTGCCGGACGTGAACGCCTTTGCCGATCACATTGCCTGCGACGGCGCCTCGCGCTCGGAGGTGGTCGTCCCGCTGATCGAGCAGCACGTCCTGCGCGGCGTGCTCGACGTGGACAGCCCGCGGCCGGGACGCTTCGGAGAAGTCGACGCGCGCGCCCTCGAGCGCATCGCCGCCATCTTTCTTGGCGCCAGCCGCTTCGGCGCCGAACCTTGAGTCCGAGCCCGCCCTCGGCTATTGCTTCGCCCGCGAGACGTACTGGCCGGTGCGGGTGTCGATGCGGATCATCTCGCCCTGGTCGATGAACAGCGGAACGCGCACCACGGCGCCGGTCTCGAGCTTCGCCGGCTTCTGACCGCCGGTGGCGGTATCACCGCGCACACCCGGGTCGGTCTCGACGATAGTCAGCTCCACGTGCGCCGGCGGCGTGATCACCAGCGGCTGGCCGTTCCAGAGCGTCACGATGCACGTGATGCCGTCCTTCAGCCACTGGGCGCTGTCTGCGACGGCGGATTTGCCCGCGGTGTATTGCTCGAAGCTGTCCGGCACCATGAAATGCCAGAAATCCCCGTCCTGATACAGATATTGCATCTCGGTATCGACCACGTCGGCCGCTTCCAGCGAGTCGCCCGACTTGAACGTCTTCTCGATGGTTCGGCCGGTCTTGAGGTTGCGGACCTTGATGCGGTTGAACGCCTGACCCTTGCCCGGCTTGACGAACTCGTTGTCGACCACGACGTACGGATCGCCGTCGAGCAGCACTTTCAGACCCGAACGGATTTCCGCGGTGGTGTAGCTGGCCATTTCTTTCTCGCGGCCGCAGCGGCACAATGCGCGGCCTCTCCGACTGAAGGGCCGCGTATGATAACGGCATCGGTGCCACCCCGCCAGATTCCCGCATCGTGGCAGCGGGAGATCGCCGAGGCCATCACCCAGCCGGCAGAGCTGGCCGAAGCGCTCGGCCTGCCGCTCGAGGCGCTGGGGGCGGCCGCGACGGCCTTTCCGCTGCGCGTTCCGCGCAGCTTCGTCGCGCGCATGCGCCGCGGCGACCCGCACGATCCGCTGCTGCGCCAGATCCTGCCGGTGGCCGAGGAGCTGCGCGAGCAGCCGGGCTATCTGGCCGACCCGCTGGCCGAGCACGCCGCGCAGCGAGCGCCCGCGCTGCTGCAGAAGTATCACGCCCGCGCGCTGCTGATCACGACCGAAACCTGCGCCGTGCACTGCCGCTATTGCTTCCGCCGGGAATTTCCCTACACGGAGCAGCGCGGCAGCGGCGAGCGCTGGGGCGAGGCGCTTGCGGCGCTCGCGGCCGATACCTCCATCGAGGAGATCATCCTCAGCGGCGGAGATCCCCTGTCGCTCGGCAATGCGCGCTTGGGCGCCCTCGCCGGGCGCCTGGCGGGCATCTCGCATCTGCGGCGCCTCAGGATACATACCCGGCTGCCCGTCGTTCTGCCCTCGCGCGTCGATGCGGGCCTGCTGCGCCTGGTGCGCTCCTCGGCACTGCCCATGATATTCGTGCTGCACGCCAATCATCCGGCCGAGATCGACACGCAAGTACGCGCCGCGTGCGCGGCGTTGCGCGAGGCCGGCGCGACGCTGCTCAATCAAACCGTCCTGCTGGCCGGCGTCAACGATGACGCGACGGTACTGGCGCTGCTGTCGCAGCGGCTGTTCGAAGCGGGCGTTCTGCCCTACTACCTGCACGCGCTCGATCCGGTGCGGGGCGCAGCCCACTTCGCGGTGCCCGACGAGCGCGCCCGGCGTCTGGCCGGTGCCCTCGCGGCGCGTCTGCCGGGCTACCTGGTGCCGCGCCTGGTGCGGGAAATTCCCGGCGCGACCGCCAAGACGGCGCTGACACCGATATCCGCCACCGCCTGATTCGCGCACCTGTGCGCGAGTGCACATAATAGGACCGGTGGCCGCAGGTCGCCGCCTGCTCCCCGCTAGAATCCGGTATTCAAACTGCACCGGACCTCCTCGGGAGAACAGATTGGCAGAGCACACGGTTCCGCTCGTCGTTCGCGCCGCCGCGCAGAGTGACGTCGATACCCTCACCGGTATCCTCCGCGGCGCGGACCTACAGGTCGAATCCACCTGGGTCGCCGCGATCGAAACGCTGCAGGAAACGCTGAGCCGGATCAAGCCCGAGCTGTTGATCGACTTCGCCGACCCTGGTCACGACGGGGCGACCGTGGCGACGCTGCGCGATCAGGTCGCACCGTGGCTGCCGATCGTAGCGGCAGCCGCGAGCCTCGATGAGCCGGCGATCGCGGCCGCAATGCGCAGCGGAGCGCGCGATGCGGTCTCGCTCGGCGCGCCGGATCGGCTCGCCGCGGTGGTGCGGCGCGAGCTGCGCTGCGCACGGCTCGAGCAGGCGCTGCAGTCGACCGTACTGTCCGCGCGCGCCGCGCACGATCCGCTGCTCGCGCTGCTCGACCGGCCGGCCGATGCGATCATTCATGTCCAGGAGGGTATCGTCGTCGATGCCAACCCGGCGTGGCTCGCGATGTTCGGTCCCGACAACGCGGTGGTTGGACAGCCGGTGATGGATCTGTTCGACGAAGCGTCGCGCCCGGCGCTGAAGGGCGCGCTGTCGGCCTGTCTGCAAGGACGCTGGAGCGGGCATGGGCTGCGGGCGGGCGCGCTGTCCCCCGACGGCGGCGTGGTGAGCGCCGAGATCACTTTGGAACGCGGCGAGCACGAAGGCCAGCCCTGCGTGCGGCTGCTGCTGCCGGGCAAGCGGCGCGACGAGCACAAGCTTGTCGAGGACCTCGAGCAAGTCGTCCACCGCGACCAGACCACGGGCTTTCTGCATCGGCGCGATCTGCTGGCGGCGATCAAGGAGCGGCTCGCCGTGGCGAGCCCCGGGGGCGTGCGCTGGCTGGCGCTGATCAAGCTCGATCGGTTCGCCGCGGCCGAGCGCCTCGTCGGCGCGATGGCCAGCGAGGAGCTGCTGGCCGGGTTCGCCACCCAGTTGAAGGACACCTTGCACACGAACGAGGTTGCCGGCCGCTTCGGGGGGGTACGCTTCCTGGTGCTGCTCGAGCGCGGCAACCCGCGCGACGTGCACGCATGGGCCGCGCAGGTCGTGCAGGAGTGCGCCCGGCGCACCATGCACATCGGCGAGCATGCCCTCACCCTGACATGCACCGTGGGCCTGGCCTGCGTCTCGAGCGAGTCGAACGATCTGGACAAAGTGATCGTGGCGGCCGCGGACGCCTGCGCCCGTGGCATGCAACACGGCGGCAATCAAACGATCGCGGCGGGCGCAGCGCCCGTGACCCCCTACGAGCAGGCGTGGGTCAAGCAGATCAAGAGCGCGCTGCTCGAAAATCGCTTTCGCCTCGCCACGCAACCGGTCGCGAGTCTGCGCGGGGGCGATGCGCACATGTTCGACGTGCTGCTGCGCATGGTCGACAGCCGCGGCAAGGAGGTGCTGCCCGGGGAGTTCCTGCCGGCAGCCGAGCGCAACGATCTGCTGAAGAACATCGATCGCTGGGTGGTGGGCGCCTCCCTGTCGTTCGCCGCGCAACGCCGCCCCGGCTGCCTGTTCGTGCGGCTCTCGCAGGATACGGTCCGCGACGCCTCGTTCGTCACCTGGCTCGAGGGCCACCTGCGCTCGGCGCGCGCCGATCCGCGCAGCGTGTGCTTCCAGATTCCCGAGGCGGTCGCGGTGGCAAACCCGCAGGCGCACGCGCTCGCCGGCAAGCTGCGCCAGTGGGGCTTTCGCTTCGCGCTGGAGGGCTTCGGCTCCCCGGCCAACGCTTTCAAGCTGATCGAGTCACTGCCGCTCGATTACGTGAAGATCGATGGTGCGCTGGTACAGAGCCTCTCGCGCAACAAGGAGCTGCAGCTGCACGTGCGGGCGCTGACCGAGGAAGCCGCCAAGCGCGGCATCCAGACCATCGCCGAGCGCGTCGAGGACGCCAACACCATGGCCGTGCTGTGGCAACTCGGCGTCGAGTTCATCCAGGGCTATTTCGTCAACGCGCCGGAGGACGTGGTGCTGCAAGCGAGCGACACGCGGCCTCGTTAACCCGGCGGCAGCGCCTCGAGCCGCTCGACGCTGCGCGGCCAGCCGCGCGGCAACAGCGCGCCGCGCCGGGCCCGCTCGCCGCGGTACGCCTGCAGATCGCCCCACGCGAGGCTGCGCTGCTTCTCCCCCGACCAGATCACGAGCGAGCCGCGCGCGGGCACCACCGCGAGCGCCGCCACGCGCTCGGCGGCCTGCCCATGCCCGAGGTCGTACAGCTTGTTGCCCTTGCCGCGCGGCATCTCCGGCACGTCACTCACCGCAAAGGCGAGCAGCTTGCCGGCGGAGCTGACGACCACCACCAGAGCGTCCACCGCCGGAATCGGCACCGGCGGGAGCGTCGCCGCCCCCGCCGGCACGTTGAGCACGCTTTTGCCGGCACGCCGATCGGTGATCAGCTCCTTCAGGCGCACGGCGAAGCCGTAACCGGCGTCGCTGGCGAGCAGCCACAGGTCCTCCGGCTCGCTCATCATCACGCCGGCAAACTTCGCCCCGTCCGGGGGATTCAGTCGCCCGGAGAGCGGCTCGCCCTGGCCGCGCGCCGAGGCCAGGCTATGCGCCGGCAGGCAATACGTGCGACCGGTGCTGTCGATGAACACCGCAGGCTGCAGACTGCGGCCGCGAGCCATGGCCTGGAAGCCGTCGCCGCTCTTGTACGAGAGCGTCCGCGGATCGATGTCATGCCCCTTGGCGGCGCGCACCCAGCCGCCGGTGGAGAGCACCACGCTCACCGGCTCATTGGGAATGAGCGTCGTCTCGTCGATGGCCTGCGCCGCCTCGCGCTCGACGATGCGGGTCCGCCGGGCATCCCCGTACCGATCCGCGTCGGCGCGCAGCTCCGCGACCACCAAGCGCTTGAGCTTCGCCGGGCTCGACAGCAGCGCCTCGAGATCGGCGCGCTCGGCGCCAAGGGTCGTTTGCTCTGCGCGGATCTTCATCTCCTCGAGCCGCGCCAGATGGCGCAGCCGAGTGTTGAGGATCTCCTCGGCCTGCTCCTCGGAGAGCTCGAAGCGGCGCATCAGAACCGGCTTGGGCTCATCCTCGCCCCGGATGATGCGGATGACCTCGTCCAGATTGAGATAGACGATCAGCAGGCCCGCAAGGATATGCAGCCGGCGGTCGACCTTCTCGAGCCGATGGCCGAGCCGGCGCCGGACGGTCGCGATGCGATATTCGAGCCACTGGTTGAGGATGGCCGCAAGACCGAGCACGCGCGGCCGGCCGTCGGAGGCGATGATGTTGAGATTGACGCGGTAGTTGCGCTCCAGGTCGGTGGTCGCGAACAGGTGGTTCATGACCTCCACCAGATCGACCCGGCTCGAGCGCGGCACCAGCACCAGGCGCACCGGATGCTCGTGATCGGACTCATCGCGCACATCCTCGATCATCGGCAATTTCTTCGCGCGCATCTGCTCGGCGATCTGCTCCTGAACCCGAGCCGGCGAGACCTGATACGGGAACGCGTTGACGACCACGTTACCGTCCTCGATGAGGTAGGTGGCCCGCGCCTTGAAGGAGCCGACACCGGACTCGTAGATCGCCTTCAGGTCCGCGCGCGGGGAGATGATCTCCCCCCCGGTGGGCAGGTCCGGTCCCTTGATGTGTTTCATCAGGGCCGCGGTGCTCGCCTGCGGATCCTCGATGAGGTGGATGCAGGCGGCGGCGACCTCGCGCAGGTTGTGCGGCGGTATGTCCGTGGCCATCCCGACGGCAATCCCCGAGGTCCCATTGAGCAGCAGGTTTGGCAACCGCGCCGGCAGGATCAGCGGCTCCTCGAGCGTACCGTCGAAGTTCGGCGCCCAATCGGCGGTGCCGTGCGCAAGCTCGCCGAGCAGCACGTCCGCATAGGGCGTGAGCTTCGCCTCGGTGTAGCGCATGGCCGCGAAGGACTTCGGATCATCCTGCGAGCCCCAGTTGCCCTGACCGTCCACGATCGGATAGCGGTACGCGAACGGCTGCGCCATCAGCACCATCGCCTCGTAACAGGCGCTATCGCCGTGCGGATGAAACTTGCCGATCACATCCCCCACCGTGCGCGCGGACTTCTTGTGCTTGGCGGCGGCCGAAAGGCCGAGTTCGCTCATCGCATAGATGATGCGCCGCTGGACCGGCTTCAGTCCGTCGCCGATCGCCGGCAGCGCCCGGTCGAGGATGACGTACATCGAATAATCGAGATACGCCTTCTCGGTGAAGACGCGCAGCGGCTGACGCTCGACGCCTTCGAAATTCAATTCCTGATCTTGCATCGTGAACCTTCGCTATGTGCGGCGCACCTGCTCGAGTCGCTCTTGCCGGCAAGGCGGCGGCGCGCGCGCCGCCGGTCGAGTCCTCAGGGCTACACCTGCGCCTCGGCCAAGTTGCCCTTCTTCTCCAGCCACTCGCGCCGATCCGCCGCCCGCTTCTTCGCGAGCAGCATGTCCATCAACTGATCGGTATCATCGCGACCCTCGACGGTGAGCTGCACCAGACGTCGCGTGCGCGGATCGATGGTGGTCTCGCGAAGTTGCGACGGATTCATCTCGCCGAGGCCCTTGAAGCGCGTGACCGTCGGTTTCGACCGCGGATTCTCCGTCCCGATACGCCGCAGCAACTGCTCGCGCTCGCCGTCATCGAGGGCGTAATAGACCTGCTTGCCGGCGTCGATGCGATACAACGGCGGCATCGCCACGTACACGTGGCCGTTGGTGACGAGCGGACGGAAGTGCCGCAGGAACAGCGCGCACAGCAACGTCGCGATGTGCTGTCCGTCGGAGTCGGCATCCGCCAGGATGCAGACCTTGTGATAGCGCAGCTGCGTCAGATCGTGCGCCCCGGGCTCGACGCCGAGCGCCACGCTGATGTCATGTACCTCCTGCGATGCGCCGATCTGCCCGGGCTCGAGCTCCCAGGTATTCAGGATCTTGCCGCGCAGCGGCATGATCGCCTGGAAGTCCTTGTCGCGCGCCTGCTTGGCCGAACCGCCGGCCGAGTCGCCTTCCACCAGGAACAGCTCCGAGCGGCGCGGATCCTGGCTGGCGCAGTCGGCGAGCTTGCCCGGCAACGCCGGTCCGCCGGCAATGCGCTTGCGCACCACGCGTTGCGCGGCCTTGGCCCGTTCCTGCGCGTTGGCGATGGCGAACTCGGCGATACGCTCGCCGGCGTCCGGATGGCGATTGAGCCACAACGCCAGAGTATCGCGCGCGAATCCCTCGACCAGCGCCGCCGCATCGCGCGAGCCGAGCCGCTCCTTCATCTGTCCGGCGAACTGCGGCTCGCGGATCTTGATCGACAGCACGTAGCACGCGCGGTCCCAAACGTCCTCGGGCGTGAGCTTGATGCCACGCGGCACGAGGTTGCGGAACTCGCAGAACTCGCGCACGGCCTGCGCCACGCCCGCGCGCAACCCGTTGACGTGCGTGCCGCCCTCGGGCGTGGGGATGAGATTGACGTAGCTCTCGCCGGTCGTGATCTCGGCCTCGGGCGCCCAAATCAGCGCATAGCTCACCGCGTCGCTCTCGCCCTCGCGAGTGCCGACGATCGGCTCGCCCGGCAGCCGCTCGCGCTCGCCCAGCTCCTCGAGCAGATAGGCGCCGAGATCGCCGCTGTAGAACCATTCGTCGCGCTCGCCGGTCGTCTCGTTGTCGAAGGTGATCCGCAGGCCCGGGCACAGCACAGCCTTCGCCTTGAGCGTGTGTTTCAGCTGCGGCACCGAGAATTTGTCCGAGTCGAAGAACTGCGGGTCCGGCCAGAAGCGCACCGTGGTGCCGGTGTTGCGCTGACCCACCTGGCCGACGACCGTCAGCTTCGAGCTGACCTTGCCGTCCCTGAAGCTGATGTTGAATTCCTTTCCGTCGCGCTTGATCCAGCATTCGAGCTGCTTGGACAGCGCATTGACCACCGACACTCCGACACCGTGCAGGCCGCCGGAGAATTGATAGGCCTTCTCGGAAAACTTGCCGCCGGCATGCAGCCGGGTGAGGATCAGCTCGACGCCGCTCACCTTCTCCTTGGGATGGATATCGACCGGCATGCCGCGACCGTCGTCGGCCACCTGCAGCGAACCGTCCTTGAACAGCTTGACGTCGATCCGCCTGCAGTGCCCGCCGATCGCCTCATCGACGCTGTTGTCGATCACCTCGTGGGCCAGGTGATTCGGCCGGGACGTATGGGTATACATGCCCGGGCGGCGGCGCACGGGCTCGAGGCCGCTCAGCACCTCGATGTCGGAAGCGGTATACGACTCACTCATGTCCGGGTCTTGGCTCTCGCGTATCGGGTCTCACGTGTCGAGGCCGGGAATCTTACCGGTTTTGGGTGCGGCCCAGTTCACATTGGCGCGCGTCAATGCAGGGCACCGCGGCGGATTTCGGCGCGGGGGCGCCCGCCCGGCCTAGCGCAGATCGGTGAGCAGCGCGGCTTTGAGCGCCTCGGGCACCGGATTCACCCAATGCCGGTAGTGCTCATGATCGACTCCGGCGGCCAGCGGCGCCCCGCCGCGCAGCGCGGCGATCATCGGTGCGGTGAGCTCAAAGCGCAGAAAATGCACGGCCGAGGTCTTTTCCTCGTTCTCGCGCTCGAGATCCTCGTCGGCAATGGCATACACCGGTGCGTGGCCGCGCACTTCGATCCAGCACCGCCGCTCGATTCCCTTGAAAAGCGCGAGCTGCCGGTGCCGCTCGGCGGGATCGGGGAATTCGATCAGCAGCGTTGCCTTCCAGTTCGCGCCATCCGGGATCAGGGGATTGTAGGTCTCGAGCTCCGCGCCGATCTGCTCGGCCTCGAAGATCCGCTCGACACGCAGCATTTCCTGGACCTGGTACTGGACCGTCAGCCGATCCTCGAAGCACCAGGTGAGGTTTGGTCCGACGGCGAGGCGGCGCGCGCGCTTGTGCTCGAGCACGCGGGCGCGGAACGCGTCGCGCTCGGCGGCATAGCGCTCGAGACTGAGCAGATCGGCGCGAGTCAGCTTGTTCATGGCAACCTCGCCGGCATCTTCATAGCCCGTAGGCCAACCGCAGCAGCCGCAGCGGATGTTCGGGAGCGGCGCCGGAGGCGAGGCCGCTCTCGATCTGATGGCCTGCCATCGGGCAGTCGCTGG
>JAJZMI010000104.1 GCA_021798335.1 Pseudomonadota bacterium
TCGCAAGCATGGCCTCGGCTATGGGCGTGGCCCGTAGCCCGACGCACGGGTCATGACGACCCGTGGTGACGATCTCGGTTGCACGGCCCTCGATGTCGATGGTGCGTCCCGGGACCTGAATGCTGGACGTGGGCTTCAAGGTCAGGTGCGCCACCACGTCCTGTCCCGAAGAGATCCCCCCGAGGATGCCCCCGGCGTTGTTGCTCGCGAAACCCTCGGGAGTCAGCTCGTCGCGATGCTCGCTGCCGCGTTGGCACGCCGCGGCGGCGCCGGCTCCGATTTCGACCGCCTTGACGGCGTTGATGCCCATCAGCGCCGCGGCGATATCGGCGTCCAATCGCCCGAACACCGGCTCGCCGAGCCCCGGCGGAACGCCGCGGGCGATCACCGTTACCCGCGCCCCGATCGAGTCGCCCGCCTCGCGCAACTGCCAGATCAGCGCCTCGAGCGCCGGGATGCTGTCCGGGTCGGGACAGAAAAACGGATTCTGGTACGCGAAGTCCACGTCCCGCGGCTCGAGCACCAGCGAGCCGATCTGACTGAGATACCCGTGGATGCGCACTCCGAGGCGCGCGGCCAGGTATTTGCGCGCGATGGCGCCGGCCGCCACGCGCATGACGGTCTCGCGGGCCGAAGAGCGGCCGCCCCCGCGATAATCGCGCAGGCCGTATTTTTGCTGGTAAGTGTAGTCGGCATGCCCCGGGCGGAAGCGGTCCTTTATCTTCTCGTAATCGCGCGAGCGCGCGTCGGTGTTCTCGATCAGCAGGCCGATCGGCGTACCCGTGGTACGCCCCTCGAACACCCCCGAGAGAATGCGCACGTGGTCCGCTTCACGCCGCTGACTGACGAAATGGGAGGTGCCGGTGCGCCGCCGGTCGATATCGGCCTGCAGCTCCGATTCGGTCAGCTCCAGACCGGGGGGGCAGCCGTCGACGATGCACCCCAGCGCCGGCCCGTGGCTCTCGCCGAAAGTCGTCACCGCGAACAGCTTGCCGAAGGTGTTGCCGGACATGTCACGATTCCCTGAGCGCCGTGCGCCGATTCAGCGAGTGTACTCCGCGCGTACACGGCTCGCGCCGCGCCGCGCGGGGACAGCCGGCAGCTGTCCGGCCTCGAGCATGAACACGCCGCCGCCGCCTCGCTCGAACTGCAGCCACAGGAAGGGCAGCTTGCCGAATACGCGCCGCACGGCCCGCTCGGTGTTGCCGACCTCGACGATGAGGGCGCCGCCCGGGCGCAGATGCGCGCGCGACTGCGCGATCAGCGCCCGGACCGAATCCAGGCCGGCGCGGCCCGCCGCGAGAGCGAGCCGCGGCTCGTGGCGGTATTCCGGCGGCAGCGACGCGTACTCGCGGGCCCCGACATAGGGAGGATTCGATACGATCAAATCATAGCGCTCGGTGCCGAGGGCGCTGAAATGATCGGAGTGGATCAGACGCACGCGCCGGGCGAGCCGATGGCGGCGCACGTTGCGCGCGGCCACCTCCAGAGCGGCGCGCGAGATGTCCACGGCATCGACACGCGCGCGGGGCAACGCCTTGGCGCAGGCGATGGCGATGCAGCCCGAGCCGGTGCCGACATCGAGCACGCGACGAATCGCGCGCGGATCGCGCCACGGCGCGAAGCCACGCTCGATCAGCTCGGCGATCGGCGAGCGCGGTATGAGCACCCGCGAATCGACGTAAAACGGCAGGCCCGCGAACCAGGTCTGGCCGGTCAGATACACCGCTGGGATGCGCGCCTCGATCCTGCGCGTGATCAGCTGGCGCGCGCACTGCTGCCCGCGCACCCCGACACGGCGCGCATAGAGCCGTGGATCCTCGTGCGCAAGCCCGAGCGCGTGCAGCACCAGAGCGGCCGATTCGTCCCGCGCGTTGTCGGTTCCGTGGCCGAAGAACACCCCGGCGCGCCGCAGCCGGCGCGCGCCCTGCTCGATCAGCCGACCGACCGTTACCGCGCGACTACGCCGCGGCGCGCCACCGGGGCCGCTGTGGGATACTGCGCTCATGTCCTCTCGCTGGTTTTGGGCCCTGGTGGGGCTCGCCTGTCTCGCTGCCGCATGGGCAGGGTACCGGCTGGCCGGCGAGCGGTACAGCCGGGCCGCCCCGCCGGCCTACGGCGCATGGCTGCCGCGCCCGCGCGCCGTAGGCGATTTTCACCTCATCGACAGCCGGGGCGAGCCGTTCGCGCGCGCCGATCTCACCGGCCACCTGAGTTTGGTGTACTTCGGTTACAGCCGCTGTGCGGACGAGTGTCCCGACACGCTGGCGATGCTGGCGCGGGTGCGGCGCCTGGCGGCGCTGCCGGCGCTGCAGGTTCTGTTCGTGACGATCGACCCGCACCACGACACGCCCGCGGTGCTGGCCCGCTATCTGCACCGGTTCGATCCGCGCTTCATTGGTCTGACGGGCGCGCCGCACCAGATCCGCAGCCTGGCCGGCCGGCTGGGCGTGGCGCTCGGGCGGATCGATCTGCCGGGCGGAGGCAGGACGTTCGAGCACACCGTGGCGGTGTTCCTGTTCGATGGCCACGGCCGGGAAGCCGCCGTGTTCACTCCTCCCTTCGACGCGCGGCGCCTCGCGCTCGCGCTGCGCCGCGCCGCGCCGCGCCTGCTCGGCAGCGCCTGAGTCACCCGCGGTCACATGCCCCGCTTCGATACATCGCAGACGCTGCGCGCACGCCTGTTCGTGCTGATGCAGTACTTGCTGCCGCAACATCTGCTCTCGCGCATGGTGATGCATCTGACCCGCAGCCGGCTGCCGCCGCTGAAGCGCGCGCTGATCGGCGCGTTCGTGCGCCACTTCCACCCGCGAATGGACGAGGCGCTCGAAAGCGATCCGGAACAGTACCCGACTTTCAACGCGTTCTTCACGCGCCGCCTGCGTCCCGACGCGCGTCCCGCACCGTCCGATCCACTCGCATTCGCCTCGCCCGTCGACGGCACTGTCAGTCAGATCGGGCGCCTCGACGCGGGACGCATCGTACAGGCCAAGGGCCACGACTACCGTCTCGAGGCACTGCTCGCCGCGGACTCGCATTGGGCGGCGCGCTTCCTCGGCGGATCATTCGCCACACTCTATCTGGCGCCGAGCGACTACCACCGCATCCACATGCCCCTTGCGGGCACGCTGCGCGCGGCCTGGTTCGTTCCCGGAGCGCTCTTCAGCGTCAATGCCGCGACCGCCGCCGCCGTACCCGGGCTGTTCGCGCGCAACGAGCGCCTGGTGTTGATCTTCGCGGACGGCTCGCTCGAGTGGTCGCTGATCCTGGTCGGGGCGCTGTTCGTGGGCAGCGTCACCACGGTGTGGCACGGCGATGTCGCGCCGGGCACGCGGCGGCGCATCAGCGAGCTGCCGATAACGGCCGCACGGGCGCCGCTGCGTCTGGCGCAGGGCGTGGAGCTCGCACGTTTCAACATGGGGTCGACGGTGATAACGCTGTTGCCGCCGGGTGCGGCCGATTGGGACGCCGGCATCGGCCCGGGCCGCGTGATCCGGATGGGTCAGGCACTGGGCCGGCTGCGCGCGGCGCCGCACCCGGAGCCGGGGACATGAGCGATACGGGCCGCGAGGATTGGCGCGCAACGGCCGCAATCGGGACGCTGCGGCAGCGCGCACGGCTGCTGGCGGCGACGCGGGATTTCTTCGCCGCGCGCGGCGTGCTCGAGGTGGACACGCCCCTAGTGGTCAACGCGCCGGTCAGCGACGTGCATCTGCACTCGGCGCGCGTGACCTTCGCGAACGACGCGCGACCGTTCTATCTGCACACCTCGCCGGAATACGCGATGAAGCGGCTGCTCGCCGGCGGCTCGGGTGACATCTATCAGATCTGCCACGTGGTGCGCGCGCTCGAGCGCGGCAGACTGCACAATCCGGAATTCACCCTCGTCGAGTGGTATCGGCTCGGCTGGACGCTGGATGAATTGATCGGCGAGGTCGATGCCCTGGTGCGCGCGCTGCTCGGTCCTCGCGCCGAGGTTCGGCCGCTGCAGCGGTTGAGCTATCGGGACGCATTCCTCGAGCATGCCGGGCTCGATCCGTTCGCAGCCGCAGACGCGCAGCTTGCCTCAGCCGCGCGCGCGGCGGGCTTCGCCGGCCCGGCCGGCGGCCGCGACGAGTTGCTGGAGCTGCTCATGAGCACGCGCGTCGGGCCGCGCCTCGGCAAGTCGGCCCTGACGTTCGTGCACGGCTACCCCGCCACTCAGGCGGCGCTCGCCCGGCTCGACCCCGCCGACCCGCGCACCGCGCTGCGTTTCGAGCTGTACTGCGAAGGCGTGGAGCTCGCCAACGGCTTTCACGAGCTCGCCGATGCACCCGAGCAGCGCGCGCGCTTCACGCGCGATCTCGCGGCGCGACGCCAGCTTGGCCTCGGCTCCGCCGCCCTCGACGAGCGGCTGCTCGCGGCGCTCGACTCCGGGCTGCCCGATTGCTGCGGTGTCGCGCTGGGATTCGACCGCACCGTCATGCTGGCCGTGGGCGCCGCCGGCATCGATTCGGTTCTGCCATTTCCCATCGAGCGCGCCTGAGGCAACCGCATGTACGACTCGAACGCGCAATTTGATTTTCGCGATCCGCACGCCGGTTATTCCCAATTCGCCGAGGCGCTCGGCGCACTGCTCAGCGGCGAGCACGACCCGATCGCCAACGCGGCCAACACCGCGGCGCTGTTGTTCACGGCCCTGCCGGACATCAACTGGGCGGGATTTTACTTTGTGCGCGGCCGGGAACTGGTGGTCGGGCCGTTTCAGGGCAAACCGGCCTGCGTGCGCATCCCGTTCGGCCGCGGCGTGTGCGGCGCGGCCGCCGAACGGCGCGCCACGATCGTCGTGCCGGACGTACAGACCTTCGCGGATCACATCGCCTGCGACGCCGCCTCGCGCTCCGAGGTGGTCGTCCCACTGATCGAGCGGCACACGCTGCTCGGCGTACTGGACCTGGACAGCCCGCGGCCGGGGCGCTTCGGGGAGGTTGACGCGCGCGCGCTCGAGCGCATCGCCGGAATATATCTCGGCGCCAGCCGTTTCGGCGCCGAGCGGTGAGCCCCGGCCGGGCCCGGGCCTCGGCTATTGCTTTGCCCGCGAGACGTACTGCCCGGTGCGAGTGTCGATGCGGATCACTTCGCCCTGGTCGATGAACAGCGGAACGCGCACCACGGCGCCGGTCTCGACCTTCGCCGGCTTCTGGCCGCCGGTGGCGGTATCACCGCGCACACCCGGATCGGTCTCGACGATGGTTAGCTCCACGTGCGCCGGCGGTGTGATCACCAGCGGCTGGCCGTTCCAGAGGGTCACGATGCACGTGATGCCGTCCTTCAGCCACTGCGCACTCTCTCCGACGGCGGATTTGCCCGCGGTGTACTGCTCGAAGCTGTCCGGAACCATGAAGTGCCAGAAATCGCCGTCCTGATACAGGTATTGCATCTCGGCGTCGACCACGTCGGCCGCTTCCAGCGAGTCGCCCGATTTGAAAGTCTTCTCGATGGTCCGACCGGTCTTGAGGTTGCGGACCTTGATACGGTTGAACGCCTGACCCTTGCCGGGCTTGACGAACTCGTTGTCGACCACGACGTAGGGATCGCCGTCGAGCAGCACTTTGAGACCCGAGCGGATTTCCGCGGTGGTGTAGCTGGCCATTTCTTTCTCACGGCCGCAGCGGCACAATGCGCGGCCTCTCCGACTGAAGGGCCGCGTATGATAACGGCATCGGTGCCACCCCGCCAGATTCCCGCATCGTGGCAGCGGGAGCTCGCCGAGGCCATCACCCAGCCGGCGGAGCTGGCCGAGGCGCTCGGCCTGCCGCTCGAGGCGCTGGGGACGGCCGCGACGGCATTCCCTCTGCGCGTTCCGCGCAGTTTCGTCGCGCGCATGCGCCGCGGCGATCCACACGACCCGCTGCTGCGCCAGATCCTGCCGGTGGCCGAGGAGCAGCGCGAGCAGCCGGGCTATCTCGCCGACCCGCTGGCGGAGCACGCCGCGCAGCGCGCGCCCGCGCTGCTGCAGAAGTACCGCGCCCGCGCGCTGCTGATCACGACCGAAACCTGCGCCGTGCACTGCCGCTATTGCTTCCGCCGGGAATTTCCCTACACGGAGCAACGCGCCGGCGGCGAGCGCTGGGGCGAGGCGCTCGCCGCGCTCGCGGCCGATACGTCCATCGAGGAAGTCATCCTCAGCGGTGGAGATCCCTTGTCGCTGGGCAATGCGCGCTTGAGCGTCCTCGGCGAGCGCTTGGCGCGGATCTCGCATCTGCGGCGTGTCAGAGTGCACACCCGGCTGCCCGTCGTACTGCCCTCGCGCGTCGATGCGGGCTTGCTGCGCTGGGTGCGCTCGTCTTCACTGCCCATGGTGTTCGTGCTGCACGCCAACCATCCGGCCGAGATCGACCCGCAAGTGCGCGCCGCGTGCGCGGCACTGCGCGACGCCGGCGCGACGTTGCTCAACCAAACCGTCCTGCTGGCCGGCGTCAACGACGACGAGACGGTACTGGCACTGCTGTCGCAACGGCTATTTGAAACGGGCGTGTTGCCCTACTACCTGCACGCGCTCGATGCGGTGCGGGGCGCGGCCCACTTCGCGGTGCCCGACGAGCGGGCGCGACGATTGGCCGGCGCGCTCGCGGCGCGTCTGCCCGGCTATCTGGTGCCGCGTCTGGTGCGTGAAATTCCCGGCGCCGATGCCAAGACGGCTCTGACACCGATATCCGACGCTAGGTAAATCTCGCTCCTGTGCGCGAGCGCACATAATAGGACCCGTAGCCGCAGCATGCCGGCCGTTCCCCGCTAGAATCCGCTGTTCAAATCGCACCGGACCTCCTCTGGAGAACAGCTTGGCAGAGCACACGGTTCCGCTCGTCGTTCGCGCCGCCTCGCAGAGTGACGTCGATGCCATCACGGGTATCCTCCGCGGCGCGGAAATGCACATCGACTGCACGTGGGTCGCCGCGATCGAAACACTGCAGGAAACGCTGCGCCGGACCAAGCCCGAGCTGTTGATCGACTTCGCCGATCCCGGTCACGACGGGACGCCCGTGGCGACGCTGCGCGATCAGGTCGCGCCGTGGCTGCCGATCGTGGTGGCAGCCACGAGCCTCGATGAGCCGGCGATCGCCGCCGCGATGCGCAGCGGCGCGCGCGACGCGGTCTCGCTCGGCGCGCCCGATCGGCTCGCCGCGGTGGTGCGTCGCGAGCTCCGCTCCGCGCGGCTCGAGCACGCGCTGGAATCGACTGTTCTGTCCGCGCACGCCGCGCACGATCCGCTGCTTGCGCTGCTGGATCGGCCGGCCGACGCGATCATTCACGTCCAGGAGGGTATCGTCGTCGATGCCAATCCGGCGTGGCTCGCGATGTTCGGTCCCGACAACGCGGTGGTGGGACAGCCGGTGATGGATCTGTTCGACGAGCCGTCGCGCCCCGCGCTCAAGGGCGCGCTTTCGGCCTGTCTGCAGGGACGCTGGAGCGGGCATGGACTGCGGGCCGGCGCACTGTCCCCCGACGGCGGCGTGGTGAGCGCCGAGATCATGTTGGAGCTCGGCGAGCACGAAGGCCAGCCCTGCGTGCGGCTGCTGCTGCCGGCCAAGCGGCGCGACGAGCACAAGCTGCTCGCGGACCTCGAGCAAGTCGTCCATCGCGATCAGACCACGGGCTTCCTGCATCGACGCGATTTGCTGGCAGCGCTCCGCGAGCGTCTCGCCATGGCGAGCCCCGGCGGAGTGCGCTGGCTGGCGCTGATCAGGCTCGACCGGTTCGCCGCGGCCGAGCGCCTCGTTGGCGCGACGGCCAGCGAGGAACTGCTGGCGGGGTTCGCCACCCAGTTGAAGGACTCGTTGCACACGAACGAGGTGGCCGGGCGCTTCGGCGGGGTGCGCTTCGTGGTCTTGCTCGAGCGGGGCAACCAACGCGATGTGCACGCATGGGCCGCGCAGGTGGTGCAGGAATGCGCCCGGCGCACTGTGCATATCGGCAAGCATGCCGTCACCCTGACCTGTACCGTCGGCTTGGCCTCCGTCTCGAGCGAGTCGAACGACCTCGACGCGGCGATCGCGGCGGCCGCGGACGCCTGCACCCGTGGTGCGCAGCACGGCGGCAATCAATCGATCGCGGCGGGCGCTGCGCCGGTGACACCTTATGAGCAGGCATGGGTCAAGCAGATCAAGAGCGCGCTGCTCGAGAACCGCTTTCGCCTCGCCACGCAACCGGTCGCGAGTCTGCGCGGAGGCGAAGCGCACATGTTCGACGTGCTGCTGCGCATGGTCGACAGCCGCGGCAAGGAAGTGCTGCCCGGGGAGTTCCTCCCGGCGGCCGAGCGCAATGATCTGCTGAAGAACATCGATCGCTGGGTCGTGGGCGCCTCACTGTCGTTCGCCGCCCAGCGCCGCCCCGGCTGCCTGTTCGTGCGGCTCTCGCAGGACACGGTGCGCGACGCCTCGTTCGTCACCTGGCTCGACGGCCACCTGCGCTCGGCGCGGACCGATCCGCGCAGCGTGTGCTTCCAGGTCACCGAGGCGGTCGCGGTGGAGAACCCGCAGGCGCGCGCGCTCGTCGGCAAGCTGCGCCAGTGGGGCTTTCGCTTCGCGCTGGAGAGCTTCGGCTCCCCGGCCAACGCCTTCAAGCTGATCGAGTCATTGCCGCTCGATTACGTGAAGATCGACGGCGCGCTGGTGCAGAGCCTCTCGCGCAACAAGGACCTGCAGCTGCACGTGCGCGCGCTGACCGAGGAAGCCGCCAAGCGCGGCATCCAGACCATCGCCGAGCGCGTCGAGGACGCCAATACCATGGCGGTGCTGTGGCAGCTGGGCGTCGAGTACATCCAGGGCTATTTCGTCAACGCGCCAGAGGACGTGGTGCTGCAAGCGAGCGAAACGCGGCCGCGTTAGCCTGGCGGCGGCAGCGCCTCGAGCCGCTCGACGCTGCGCGGCCAGCCGCGCGGCAACACCGCGCCGCGCCGGGCCCGCTCGCCGCGATACGGGCGCAGATCGGCCCAGGCGAGGGTGCGCGGCTTCTCCCCCGACCAGACCACGAGCGAGCCCCGCGGGGGCACCACCGCGAGCGCCGCCACGCGCTCGGCGGTTTTTCCATGCCCGAGGTCGTACAGCTTGTTACCCTTGCCGCGCGGCATCTCCGGCACTTCGCTCACCGGGAAGGCGAGCAGCTTGCCGGTCGAGCTGATGACCACCACCAGGGCGTCCGCCGCCGGGATCGGCGCCGGCGGCAGCGTCGCCGCGCCCGCCGGTACATTGAGCACGCTCTTGCCGGCACGCCGATCGGTGATCAGCTCCTTGAGGCGAACCGCGAAGCCATAACCGGCGTCGCTGGCGAGCAGCCACAGGTCCTCCGGCTCGCTCATCATCACACCGGCGAATTTCGCCCCGTCGGGAGGATTCAGGCGCCCGGAAAGCGGCTCGCCCTGGCCCCGCGCCGAGGCCAGCGAATGCGCCGGCAGGCAATAGGTGCGGCCGGTGCTGTCGATGAACACCGCGGGCTGCAGACTGCGGCCGTGAGCCATGGCCTGAAAGCCGTCGCCGCTCTTGTACGAGAGCGTCCGCGGATCGATCTCATGCCCCTTGGCGGCCCGCACCCAGCCGCCGGTGGACAGCACGACGCTCACCGGCTCATTGGGAATGAGCGTCGTCTCGTCGATCGCCTGCGCCGCCTCGCGCTCGACGATGCGGGTACGCCGGGCGTCGCCGTAGCGGTCCGCGTCGGCGCCGATCTCGGCGGCGACCAACCGCTTGAGCTTCGCCGGGCTCGACAACAGCGCCTCGAGGTCGGCGCGCTCGGCGTTGAGCGCCTTCTGATCTTCGCGGATCTTCATCTCCTCGAGCCGCGCCAGATGACGCAGCCGGGTGTTGAGGATCTCCTCGGCCTGCTCGTCGGAGAGCTTGAAGCGCTTCATCAACACCGGCTTGGGCTCATCCTCGCGCCGGATGATGCGGATGACCTCGTCCAGATTGAGGTAGACGATCAGCAGGCCCTCGAGGATATGCAGCCGGCGGTTGACCTTCTCGAGCCGATGGCCGAGCCTGCGCCGGACGGTCGCGATGCGATACTGGATCCATTCGCCGAGGATGGTCGCAAGGCCGAGCACGCGCGGACGGCCGTCCAATCCGATGATGTTGAGGTTGACGCGGTAGTTGCGCTCCAGGTCCGTGGTTGCGAACAGGTGGTTCATGATCTCCACCAGATCGACCCGGCTCGAGCGCGGCACCAGCACCAGGCGCACCGGATGCTCGTGATCGGATTCGTCGCGCACATCCTCGATCATCGGCAATTTCTTCGCGCGCATCTGCTCGGCGATCTGC